>CAUJHW010000024.1 GCA_963205005.1 Pseudomonadota bacterium | reverse complement strand
CGCCTACGCCAACTATGTGCTGGGCCTGTTGCTGGTCATCTACATGCTGAACAATCTGGACCGGCAGGTGATCAACATCCTCGCCGAGCCGATCAAGCAGGAGCTTCATCTCGCCGACTGGCAGGTCGGGATCATGTCGGGCATCTCCTTCGCCCTGATCTACACGATCATGGCGATCCCGATCGCGCGTCAGGCCGAGTATAGGCACCGACCCTTCATCATCGCGACAGCGGTCACGGTCTGGTGCGGGTTCACCGCGCTCTGCGCCGCCGCCCAGTCCTTCGTCCAACTTTGCCTGTGCCGTTTCGGCGTGGGCGTTGGCGAGGCCGGGGGCGTGCCCCCCTCGCAGTCCCTGATCAGCGACTATTTCCCGAAGTCAAAGCGGGCCTCGGCGATGGGCCTGTTCGCGATCGGCGTGCCATTGGGCGGCCTCATCGGCATGGCGTTCGGTGGTCTGGTGGCGGACGCCTACGGGTGGCGCATGGCCTTCCTGCTGGCCGGAGCGCCGGGTCTGGTCCTCGCCGGCCTCGTCGCCCTGACCATGAAGGAGACCCGAGCGGACCTGGCGGGCCGGGCCGCCGAGGTGCGCGCCGCGCAGGTTCCGCTCATGTCGGCGTTCGCCCTCCTGGCGTCCAAGCGGACGTTCTGGTTTCTCAGCCTGGCGGTGGGTTTCAAGGTGCTCTTCACCGATGGCCAGGCGCCCTTTCTGGCCTCGTTCTTCCTGCGCAGCCACGGGACGGAGATCGCCGACCTGGCGGCGGGATTCGGCCTGCGTCCGATGGGACTGCTGGGCATTTCCATCGGTCTCATCAACGGCGTGTTCGGGGCGCTCGGCGGCGTGCTCGGGGGGATCATCGCCGACCGTGCGGCCGCCCGCGACATCCGCAACGTGGTGGTGGCGCCCGCGGTCGCCCTGATCGTGGCGGCGCCGGCCTACATCGCCGCGCTGAATGTGGAGAGCGCCGTGGCGGCGGCCGGCTTTCTGATCCTGCAGTCGTTCATGAACGTGTTCTGGGCGGGGCCGGTCTACGCGACCCTGCACGGCGTGGTGCCGCCGAACATGCGCGCGACCGCCACGGCGTGCGCGATGTTCATCATCAACCTGATGGGAACCGGGCTTGGCCCACTGGTCGTAGGCTTCCTGAGCGACCTGTTCGCCGGGCCATTGGGGCAGGGACCGGCCATCGGTCTGCGGAGCGCGCTCACCGTGGCGGCTCTCGCGAGCCTGGCCGGCGTCGCCTGCTACGCCCTGGCGCGCCGGACCATCGTCGCCGACCTCGTCGAGGACCCGGCTGGGGCCTAGTCCAGGGGCGTTGCTGCGAAGGCCGCGGCGGCGATCTGGACCGCTTCGTCGATGTCAGAGGCCATGTGCGCGGCGCTCAGGTTCCAATTGAGGCCGGGGTGGAAAATCGCGCCGCGCCCGGCCGCCTCGCGCGCGAAGATGCGCTGGCGCGCCCCATCCGTATCGCCGTCGAACAGCAGCGTCGGCATGGTGACGGGACCGGTCTGGGAGATCCGATGACCCGTCGCGTCCGCCGCCGCGGCGATGCCGGCGCGCAGCCGCTCGCCCATGCGGGTGATGTGGTCGAACACGGCATCGCGGTCATAGATGTCCAGCACCGCCATGGCGGCAGCCATGGGCGGGGCCTCGAACATGTAGGTCGATGTGTAGAAGATCTTGCGCGCCGCCCGCCGCAGCTCCTCGCGCCCCAGCAGCGCCGAGATCGCGTGGCCGTTGCCCAGCGCCTTGCCCAGCGTGGTCAGGTCAGGCTCAAGGCCAAGCAGACGGTGTGACCCTTCGGAGTGCAGCCGGAAGCCGTGCCGCACGTCGTCGAACACCACCAGGATGCCGTGCTGTGCCCGGACCGCCTCAATGGCCTGAACGAAGTCGGAGCTGGCGGGACGGGTCTCAAGCCGCGGGTTCTGGTCCAGGGGATTGAGGACGATCGCCGCGAAGCTGTCGCCGCGGGTCTTCGCCAGATCGACGAGCGCCTGGGCGTCGTTCCAGGGAACCCGCGCCACGTCGGACGTCAGCTCCGTCAGGGGGCCGGGCTGTGGCGAGGTTGCCAGTTCCGGCTCGCTGCCGTGGTAGGCGCGGTCGAAGGTGATCAGGCCCCGGCGCCCGGTATGCTGGCGGGCGACCCGGGCGCCCAGACTGACGACCTCAGAGCCGTTCTTCGACACCACGCCCCAGGAGAAGCCGGCGAACTTCGCGAGGATCCGCTCTATCACCTCGACAAGCGATGGCGGGAACAGGCTCGCGCTGGTCAGCACTTCGGCCTGCCGACGGACGGCGGCCTCGACCTCAGGGTGACGGTAGCCGAGGATGTTGGGTCCGTTTGCGCCCAGGAAGTCGATATAGCGGCGGCCGTCGGCGTCGGTGACCCGGCACCCCTCGGCTTCGGCGATGAACCCCGGCAGCACGCCCCGCCCCGCGAAGTCGGCGCTGCGGGACAGGTAGATCCCACCCCCGGGAAGCACCCTGTCGGCGCGATCCCAGAGCGCCTGCCCCTGCGGGCCGTCCACGGGGTTCTCGATGCTTCGGGCCACGTTATCGAATCCTTGCTGGCGATCGTACGGGATCAGCGGGCGGGAGGCGCTTCGGCCCCCGGCGCCAGGTTGGGGAAGGCTGCCACGCTGGCGGCGAATTCGCGCTGGATCCGAGCCACCGGTCGGCGAACCCAAAGGTTGGTGGTGGCGATGTTCCAGAGCTCCTTCGGATCGTTCTCGAGGTCGAAGACCCAGGGGCTCGGCAGTTCGTGCTCGACATTGGTCGTGGTCGCCTGGCCCGAGGCGACGACCGGACCGTTCGGTGGCTCGCGCACGCTGAAGTGCATCTTGAAGTTCTTCCACTTCACGGCCAGCAGGTGGTTGGCATGGAAGATCATCAGGTGGTCGCGGTTGGACGTCGCCTGGTCGCCGAACAGGAAGTCGGTCTGGTCGATGGAATCGATGGCGCGGTCTGTGGGAATCCGGTCCTTCGCGCCTGCGACGCCGGCGAAGGTTCGGTAGAAGTCCATCAGCGAGACGATCTGGTTGCTGACCCGTCCCGGCCTTATCCGGCCCGGCCAGCGGATCACGCAGGGCGTGCGGATCGCACCTTCCCAGCCGCTGGTGAACTCGCCGCGGAACGGCCCTGAATCGGAATGGCCGCCGAACTCGATCCCGACGCCCTGGAAGGTCTGTGGACCGTTGTCGCTGGTGAAGACGATGATCGTGTCGTCGGCGATGCCGGCCGCATCCACGGCGTCGATCACCCGGCCGGCGTTGTGGTCGATCTCGTCGATGGCGTTCTGGTACTGCGACCGGTTGGGCCGGGTGAAGTCCGGGTGGGTCAGCGGCGGATTGTGCGGCAGGGTGAACGGCAGATAGAGGAAGAACGGCTTCGCTTCCCGGGCCCGCCGGCCGATGTAGGCCACGGCGCGATCGGTGATCTCCCGGTCGATGAGCGCCCGCGCCGCCCGGTCGTAGGGCCGAAGCGGACGGCTGGCCTCGCCCTTGCGGCCCTCGAGGATCGGCTGGTTCTGGTACTCGGCCGGGTCAAACCCCGGCTGGATGGGCCAGTTGACCTCGCCGCTGCTGCGCGGGATCCCGAACCACTCGTCGAAGCCCTGATCGGTGGGGAACCGGCCCTGCGAGGAGCCCAGGTGCCACTTGCCGTAGCAGGCCGTCGCGTAGCCGACGTCCGACAGCATCTCGGCGAGGGTGTACTCCCAGGGCGAGAGGCCGTCCTTTCCCCCGTTCAGCTCCACCATCGAGGTGCCGCTGCGGATCGGCATGCGACCGGTGAGGAACGCGGAGCGGCTGGGGGTGCACTCCGGTTCGACGTTGAAGTTGGTGAGGCGGATTCCCTCGCTGGCCAGCTTGTCGACGCGCGGTGTCGGAACACCCCGCAGCTCGCCGCCGCCATAGCAGCCGAGGTCCCCGAAGCCGTAGTTGTCGACCATCATGAAGACGATGTTCGGACGCCTTTGTCCGGCCCGCGTGCGGGGGGGCTGGGCCTGGGCGGCGCCGGGCGCGGGGAGAGCCATCGACAGGGCCGCGAGCCCGCTTCCCCCGACCAGCAGGCGACGGCGGTCGTTGTTCACGGCGTCGTCGGGTCGCTTTCCTGTCCTGGCCATCGCGATCTCATCCCTGTCTGGTGAATATGACGATCATCTGCCCGGCTTCACGCCACGGCGAAGCTGCGGTCGAGCGCGTCGAGGACGGGTCCGACGTCGGCCAGGGACAGGCACAGCGGCGGAACCATGCGCAGCACGCTGCGGTCGGGACCTGACTTGCTGACCACCAGGCCCTGGCGGCGCGTCTCTTCGAAGACCCGCGCCGTCGCCTCGGTGGCGGGCGCCTTGGTCACCGGGTCGGTGACCAGTTCCACCGCCAACATCAGGCCGATGCCGCGTACGTCGCCGATGACGGGATGCCTGCGCTGGAGATCCACGAGCCCTGCCTTTAGGGCCGCGCCGACGGCCCGCGCGTTCGCCTGCAGGCCCTCTTCGCGGATCACCTGGAGGACGGCCCGGCCGGCGGCGCAGGCGACGGGGTTGGCCCCGTAGGTGTGGAACACGAACTTGTCGGCGAGGCTCTCGGCGACTTCGCGCCGGGCGACGACCGCGCCCAGCGGGATGCCGTTGCCGATGCCCTTGGCCATCACCACGATGTCGGGCACGACCCCGTCGGCCTCGAAAGCCCAGAAATGGTCGCCCGTGCGGCCGAAGCCGGACTGGACCTCGTCGACGATGCCCAGGCCGCCCGCCGCCCGCACCCGTTCGAAGGCTCCGGCGATGTAGCCGGGCGGCATCTCGACGATCCCGCCATAGCCCTGAACAGGCTCCACGATCATCCCGGCGAGACGGCCCGAGGTCGAGGTCCGGATCGCCCGGTCGATCTCGTCGAGATAGGGCTGCATCTGCGCGCCGAAGACGCCGCGGTAGCGGTTCGGTTCGGGCAGGAAGGTGACGCCGCCCAGTTGCGGCACGTTGTGCCGGAAGCCCGCGATGCCGGTCAGCGCCTGCGCCCCGAAGGTCGCGCCATGATAGCTGGTCCGCAGCGAGAGCATGTCGATGGCGCCGGTGTGCGCCCGGGCCATCAGAAGCGCGAGATCGATCGCCTCGGCGCCGCTGTTGGTGAAGTGAACGACCCAGTCATGGCCCACGGGCATCGTGGCCGCCAGTTCCTGCGCCAGATGCGCCGGGACCGGGTGATAGAACATGGTGGTGCAGTGGGTCAGCTGTTCCACCTGTGCCTGGACGGCCGCGACGACGGTGGGGTGGGCGTGACCGACCGAGATGCACAGGTTCATGCCCAGCAGGTCGGTGTATTTCCGCCCGGTCTCGTCCCAGACGTACTGCATCTCGCCACGCCGGAAGATCAGCGGCGTCTCATAGGGCACGAACTTGCGCTGGGAGGCGGCGAAATAGCGGTCGCGGCGCGCGACGATGCCATCGGTAGACCAGTCGACCGGGAGAGGGGCTCCGGCGGCAGGTGCGATGTCCATTCTGCGATCCTCCGCGGCGGAACCGGCTGTCAGTATGTGGCGGTCAGGTTGCTGGTGGCCTCGCTGGCGCGGACGGCCTCGACGCAGGCCCTGAGATCGTTGAGGTAGGTTTCCCGCGCGGGCTCATGCTGCATCGACAGCATGGTGTGCATGCCCTTCGGCTCGCTGGTCAGGCCCGGAATCCACCGACGGGCCTTCATCTGTTCGGCGACCGCGTAGATGTCGAAGTCGCGGGAGCCGAAGTTGACGATGGTCACGTCGGGACGGGCCCAGAGCTCAATGCCGGGGATCGCCTCGAGGCCCTCGACGTAGCGGTCGACCACGGCGGCCAGGTTGCGGGCCGCGCGCTCGTAGCCCGCGGTCCCCAGATGGTTCAGCACCGCCCAGGCCGCCGCAACCGCCGCGCCGGGGCGGGAGCCGCTCATGGTTGCGGTCGTGTAGAGGCCGCTGGGCCAGTACCCCAGGCGGAAGGTGGAACGGTCCAGGTCCTCGCCGTCTCTGAAGAAGACGGTGGAGGCCGGCTTCGGGGCGAAGCCGAACTTGTGCAGGTCGGCCGAGATCGAGCGGACGGCGGTGTTGCGGAAGTCGAACACCGGAGTTCCCCGTCCGACCCGTTCGAAGAAGGGGGCGATCCAGCCGCCGACGCAGGCGTCGACATGCAGCCAGACGTCGGCTGCCGCGGCCAGGGCGTCGATCTCGCTGATGGGATCGATGACGCCATGCGGAAAGCAGGGCGCCGAGCCCACCAGGAGCATGGTGTCAGCGTCGATCAGCCCGCGCATCGCCTCCACATCGACCCGCCGGTCGGCGCGCAGGGGCGCGCGGCGGACCTCGACGTCCATAAGGATGGCCGCCTTGTCGAAGGCCGGGTGCCCGGTGACAGGCATGACGATGTTGAGCGGGCGCCCGGGGCCGACGCCGCGCCGCGCGCGGTGGCGCTCACGCGCCGCCTTGACCGCCAGCAGGATGCTCTCCGTGCCTCCGGTGGTGAACACCCCTCGCGCGCCCGCCGGGGCCGAGAGCAGGTCCATGCCGTAGTCGAGCACGTCCCGTTCCATCTGACCGATGCCGGGATAGGCGCGCGCCGCCCCAAGCGCATTTTCGGAGAAGAACTCCATGTAGGCGCGCTTGCCGACGTCATAGGCTTCCTGCTCGGCCAGGAAGAAGAAGATCGCAGTGCGGCCGCCGCGCCAGTCGGCGTCGCCCGCTGCGCGTTCACGCATCTCATGCTGCAGGTCCGGCCAGTCTCGGCCGCCCTCGGGAAACCGGGCGCGTTGGGGATCGGCCATGTCATCCTCCAGACAAGGTTTCATCATGCCGCCCGGGCCGCGGGCGGCTTGCGCAGACGATGGTCAGGAGGGGGCGGCGACGGACACCGCCGCCGCCCCCTTCGCCCCCCTAGAACTTGGCGTTCAGCTCCAGCGACACCTGGCGGGGCTCATTGAGCGTGCACCGCAGCGCCGTAGCACCGGTCGTCGGGATGTTGAGGCCGAAAGCTGCGCCGTTGGGCTGGGTGAAGATGCCGGTGCAGAAGTCCTTGTTGGTCAGGTTCTGCGCGACGAGTCCGACGGACCAGCGCTCTTCCGGGCCGCGGATGGCGATGCGGCCGCCGAAGGTGGTGTAGCCGGCCTGACGGGAGTCCGGATTGTTGTCGCCAGCGGAGGCCAGGAGGGTGCTCGACGTGAAGCTCATGTCGAGGCGGGCCATCCAGGTCAGGTTGCCCATCAGGTCGCCCACGTACTGGGCCGAGGCCGCACCCTGCCACTTGGGCGAATAGGGCAGGCGCTCGCCGGTCAGATCCTGGGAGCCTCCGAAGCCCGGGAGACCTGGCGCGCCCTTGAACTCCAGGTACTCGGAGTCGAGATAGGTGCCCGACAGCGTCAGGGTGAGCGGCGGGATCGGCCGGGCCATGGTGTCGAACTCGATGCCCTGCTGGCGGACCTTGCCGTTGTTGCGGGTCCGGAACTGCAGGCCGTCAAAGGTGCGGAACTGAAGATCCTGGATGTCGCTGCGGAAGGCCGTGATGTTCGCGGTCAGGCGACGGTCGAACAGCTGCGACTTCACCCCGAACTCGTAGTTCTCGACGGTCTCCGGAAGGAATGTGCGGTTCGCAGCACCGGTCGGGCCGGTTGTGGCGGGCGCCGAATCGAAGCCGCCGGACTTGAAACCGGTCGAGAAGCTGGTGAACAGCATCACGCCCTCGGTCGGCTTGTAGGTGCCGTTGATGCGATAGGTCACCTGGCTGTCGGAAAGGCGCAGGTCGTTGGTGACTTCCGCGGACTGCGCGGCGGCCGTGTTTCGGGTAATGGCGCGGAACGTGCCCTTCTTCTTGTCCTTCGAATAACGGATGCCGCCGGTCACATCGAACTTGTCGGTGAACTTGAAGGTCGCTTGGGTGTAGGCCGCGACGGACTCCGTATCCTGGCTGAAGTACCAGACCGAGGCGTTGATCAGCGGCTGGGTGCGGCACTGGGCGAGACGGGCAGCGGTGCCCGTGTTGCGGATGAAGACCTCGCAATAGTCCCGGGTCAGGTCGATGTTCTGACCCAGGTCATAGGCCTCGTCGAAATAGAACAGGCCGGCCACGAAGCTCAGCCGGTTGTCGAGCAGCGTCTCCGGCGAGAGCAGCTGCAGTTCCTCCGAGTGGTTCTGGCTGCCTGCGGAGGTGGTGCGCCGCTGCAGCTCAAGCGGAATGTTGCCGTTGGAGGCCTGGTACTGGACGTTGGTCCAGTCGCGGTAGCCGCTGATCAGCTTGAGCTGGTAGCCGTTCGCCAGATCCCACGACAGGTCGCTGGCGAGGCCGGCCTGATAGTCGATCAGGTCGCCTTCGGTCGACTGGCGGACGTGCCGTGAATAGGTGTCGGACGTGTACGGCAGGACGCCGACGCCCGGTCCCGCGCCATCGGGGTCCAGTCGTGTTTGCCAGGCGGCAAGCGTCGTCGGGGTCACGGTGTTCGAGACCACCGTGATGGTGTTGTACCCGTCGCCACTGAGGTTCTGGTAGTCGCCGCGCAGGTCCCAGGTGAGGTTCGGCGTCACCTCGTAGTGCACGCCGAGGCGCGCGGAGAACCCGTCGTTTCGGCCCATCCGCTTGCCGGTGAGATCGTTGCGGTCGAAGCCGTCGCTCTTGTAGGCCAGGGCCGAGATCCGGGTCTGGATGGTCTCGGCCAGGGGCAGGTCCACCGAGGCGGACAACCGCTGGCGGCCATAGTTGCCGATGCTCGCGGTCGCTTCGGCGCCAAAGGTCTTGGCAGGCTTTGTCGTGCGGATCAGCAGGGCGCCCATGGACGCGTTCCGCCCGAACAGGGTGCCCTGCGGGCCGCGCAGCACTTCCACCGATGAAATGTCGTTGAGGCCGGCGAGAAGCGAGCCGATGCGCGGGATGTAGACCCCGTCCACGAAGGCCGCGACGCTGGGCTCCACCGCGGTGTTCCCGCTGGTGCCGATGCCGCGCATCATGATGCGGGTGTTGGAGGTGTTCGACGAGGTGGCGAGATAGAGGCTGGGTGTCAGCCTGCGCAGGTCGCGCACATCCTGGATGCCCGCGGCCTTCAGCGTCTCGCCGCTGAAGGCGGTCACGGAAATCGGCACGTCCTGGACGTTCTCGGCCCGCTTCTGGGCCGTGACCACGACCTCCTCAAGTCCGACCGAGGCGCTGGACTGGGATTGGGCCGCTGCCGGTGTCCCGATCGCCAGGATGGCGACTGAGGCAAGCAATAGATGTCGCTTCATGTCTGTTTCCCCCCGGAGACGCGGCGTTCTGCGACGCCGGCAAATGCCTATCTCCGACCGAAACATTGACTCCCGTCCGACCCAAGGTCAACCACTTGCGACTTGCCAGTAACATTCTACTATCGCCGGGCTCGGTTCCGCCCGGGCCAGGGGGCTGCCGCGCGTTCGCACGGGGGTGAACCCTGGCCGGCGCCGGGCGCATTCGGGGAGGGGACATGGCCTGGAAGCGTCGGGTCTGCGGGTTGGCCCTGTCGGTCATGGCGTCGGTGTCTGTGGTTCAGAGCGCCCACGCGGCGCCCGATCCGGCCCGGCCGAACATCATTGTCATCCTGGCCGACGACCTCGGCTGGGGCGACCTTGGCGTCCAGGGCGGGCGCGACGTCCGCACGCCCAACATCGACCGACTTGCGGCCGGCGGCGTGCGCCTGACCAGCTACTATGCCAATCATCCGGTCTGCGCGCCGAGCCGCGCGGCGCTGATGACCGGCCGGTACCAGCAACGTTTCGGGTTCGAGAACAATCCGGGACTGGCCCAGCGTGAGGATGCAGCCTTCGGACTGCCCCACGAGTCCAGGATCCTGCCGGAGCGGCTCAGGGCCCGCGGCTACGCCACGGCGATGTTCGGCAAGTGGCACATCGGATACACGGCCGCCAACACCCCGACTGCCCGTGGGTTCGACACATTCTACGGCTTTCTCGATGGGGCCATGGCCTACACGCCGGACGGCGCGTCCGGCCTGAAGACCCTGATGCGCGGCACCGAGCCGGCGCCGATGCCGGCGCACACCACCGAGGCCTTCACGGACGGCGCGGTGGCCTTCATTGACGCCAACAAGTCCCGCCCGTTCTTCATCTATGCGTCCTACAACGCCGTTCATGCCCCGCTGCAGGCGACCAGCCCCTATCTGGCCCGCTTCGCCGCCGAGAAGGATCCGAAGCGGCGCGCCTACCTGGCGATGCTGGCCGCCCTGGACGACGGGGTCGGCGCCATCGTCCAGGCCGTTGAGCGGAACGGGCTGGCCGACAACACGCTGATCGTGTTCACCAGCGACAACGGCGGCCCGACCTGGCAGACCACCTCGGCGAACGGACCGCTCAACGGCGTCAAGGCGCTCACCCTGGAAGGCGGGATCCGGGTGCCGGCGATCTTCCGGTGGAAGGGACGGCTTCCCGAGGGACGGACGCTCGATTCCGTGGCCATGGAATTCGACGTGACGGCGACGGCGCTGGCGACCGCGGGCGCCGGGGTCGATGCCGACCTCGACGGCGTGGACCTGACACCGTTCCTGACCGGAGCGCGGACCGGCGACGCCCATCGGCAGCTCTTCTGGCGGGCCGGCCCGCAGGGGGCCATGCGTGAGGGGCCCTGGAAGCTGGTGAAGGCCGAGGACGCTTTCTATCTCTTCGACCTTCGCACCGACATCGGCGAGCGCCAAGACCTCGCAGCCGCGCAGCCCGAGCGCCTCGCCCGTCTCAAGGGCGCCTGGCAGGCCTGGTCGGACTCCATGTCGCCGGCGAAATGGGGGCCGCTCAACCGCACGGGGATCGCCAATCCGGGCGAACTGAAGGGTCTCGTGGACCGCTATGTGAAGGGTCTGCCGGTCGATCCCAAGTCGCTGCTATATGGCGGCGGCCCCGAATAGGTGTGATCGACGGTCAAGGCGGGAGGAACGGCGACATGGACCTGACACGCAAGGGAGCGACGGCGGCCACGCGGGCGGCGCATGTGGCGATGGCGGCGGCGCTGCCGGTCGACGACGGCGGCGACTTCGCCCTGGCGGAGCGGGGCTTCATCGGCACGATCGAGGACGCCGAGGTTCCCGGGGCCTGGAGCCAGAGACCCTTCGCCTTTCTCGAAGGCGAGCGACCGGACACCGTGAACCCGAGCCTGTGGCGTCAGGCCCGGCTGAACGCCCACCACGGCCTGTTCGAGGTCACCCCCGGCGTCTACCAGGTGCGCGGCTTCGACATTTCCAACATCACCTTCATCGAAGGCGAGACCGGCTGGATCGTCATCGACCCCCTGACCTCTGCCCAGCCGGCCGCAGCGGCGCTGAAACTTCTGCGGGACAGCAAGGGAGACCGGCCGGTCAGCGCGGTGATCTACACCCACAGCCACGTGGACCACTACGGCGGCATCCTGGGCGTCGCCTCGCCGGAGGAGATCGCCGCGGGGCTACGGATCATCGCCCCGGAGGGCTTCCTGGAAGCGGCCGTGGCCGAGAACGTCCTGGCCGGCAACGTCATGAGCCGGCGGGCGACGCACATGTACGGCGGCCTGCTGCCCAAGGACCCTCAGGGCCACGTGGACTCTGGTCTCGGCAAGGGCACCTCCACCGGCCGTGTCGCCCTGGTCGCTCCCACGGAGTCCATCACCCACACGGGCCAGACCCTGACGGTCGACGGGATCGAGATCCGCTTCCAGGTGACGCCCGACACCGAGGCTCCGGCGGAGATGAACTTCTTCTTCCCGAAGTTCGGGGCGCTGTGCATGGCGGAGAACTGCACCTGCCACCTGCACAACCTCTACACCCCGCGCGGCGCCCAGGTGCGCGACGCCAAGGCCTGGAGCTTCTACATCGACGAGGCGCTGGAGATGTTCGGCGCCGACACCAGGGTGATGTTCGCGAGCCATCACTGGCCGCGGTGGGAAGCGGGGCCGGTCCGCACCTTCCTGACCAAGCAGCGCGACCTCTACAAGTACATCCACGACCAGACGCTGCGGATGGCCAACCACGGCCTCAACGCCACCGAGATCGCCGAGGCCCTGCGCCTTCCACCGACCCTGGAGGCCGAGTGGCACACCCGCAGCTACTACGGAACGCTCAGCCACAACGCCAAGGCGGTCTACCAGCGTTACCTCGGCTGGTTCGACGGCAATCCGGCCAACCTGCACAAGCACCCGCCGGAGGCTGCGGGCCGACGCTATGTGGCGGCGATGGGCGGGGCCGGGCCGCTGCTGGCCGAGGCCGGAAAGGCCTTTGAGGCCGGAGACTATCGCTGGGTCGCCGAACTGGTGGGGCACCTGGTCTTCGCCGAGCCGGCCAACCTCGAGGCCCGGGCGCTGCAGGCCGACGCGTTCGAGCAGATGGGCTACCAGGCCGAGTCCGGCCCCTGGCGCGACTTCTACCTCACCGGCGCGCAGGAGCTGCGCAATCCGCGACCTCCCAGCGACAAGCCCCGGCAGGCCTCGCCCGGCCAGCTGCGGACCATGCCGACCGACCATGTGCTGGACTCGCTGTCCGTACGGCTGAACGGCGAGAAGGCGGGCGCACGGGAGATCGCATTCACGGCCCTGTTCACCGACACGGGTGAGCGGTTCGCTGTCCGGGTCGAGAACGCTGTCCTGCACCATCGGGCCGGCGAGGGTGGACCCGAGGTGGCGATCACGCGGGACCTGCTGATCGACCTGGTGATGGGGGCCAGGCCGGTGGAGGAGGCCGGGCTGGCGGGTCCGGGCGCGGCAGCCCTGACCGAACTGCTGGGCCTGCTGGATCGCTTCGATCTCTGGTTCGAGATCTCTGCCCCCTGACGCCGCTGCCGGGCCCGGGCGCCTGTCCGGATTGACAAGAATTGCGGCGCGCCACACTCAAGCCTGTGGCTTGGGGGAACGCTATGAGGCGCACGGGCGAAGCGCGACGGCGGGCGACGCTGGCCACCGCCCTGTTCATTCTGGCGACCGCATCGGCCGGCGCGGCCCAGGCGGCGCTTTCCGACAGCCTGTGCGGGGCGATGTCGGCGGTCAGCCTGCCGGCCTATCCCACCGTCGAGGCGCTGCGGCAGGCCACCGAGGCCACCGAGACGCAGCTCGCTCGCCGCGGTCCGTCCGGCGCCTTCCAGGATATGATGCCTGTGCTGGACGCGCCGGCGACCAGCCCGCAACGCCCCTCGCCCGCCGCAACTGCGGACTACTGCGCGGCCGCCGGCGAACTGATGCGGGTCAGCAGCGAGGGCAGCCAGCTGCAGGCCCAGTCGTACCTGCTGAGCGCGTTCCGGATGGCGCGCGGCGCGGGCCTTGAACGCACGGCGTCGCTGGCGGCCTATCGCCTGGGCCTGGTGTCGCTGTCGGGACCGACGGTGGCCGGGGCGCGAGGTGGCCGGGCCACGCGGGGCGGTTCGACGGCGGCGGTCCGCAACGCCGCCGCGATGGACGGTGAAAATCCCTGCGATGTCCTGCTCAGCCCGGGCGTGCTGACCAACACCAACCTCTCCCTGTCCCTGGCCTCTCTTGGCTGTTCCTCGGATCAGGCCCGGCTGGCGGGCGACAGCCGCACCGCGGCGCTGGCGACCCTGCGACTGGCCCGCCTGCGGCTGTCGGTGGCCGAAGGCAATTCCGATATCGCTGCCGACTACCGCGCCCAGGCCTGGCGATCGGCCACGGCCGGGATGACGCTCGCCCGTGGCATCGAGGACGCGTCCCTGCGGGCCGAGGTGCTGGGCCGGCTGGTGTCGGCGGCGATCGACGCCCGTCGAGGTCCCGCGCCCGAACTGGCTCCGGTGATCGCGGCCATCCGCGAGGCCGCGCCGCGCGATCCGGCCGCCCAGGCCTTCGCCGCCGCCATGAGCGCGCGGCTGGCCCTGGCGACCGGCGACGGTCCGCGCGCACGCCGTCTGCTGGACCAGGCGCTGCTGCTGGAGAGCCAGCGGTCCCTGCCGGCCCGCCTGCCGGAGTGGCGGCTGCTGATGGCCGAGGCCGATCCGGCCAACCGCGAGGCCCATGTCCTGGCCGCCTTCGACTCTCTGGAAGCCATCCGCCCCCTGTTGCCGCGCTTCGATCCGCTGACCGAGGAGACCGCCTTCTCGCTCTACATGCGCCGGGTGTTCCAGAGCGCTGTCGACGTCCAGCTGGCCGGCGCCCAGGGCGCCGCCGAGACCCTCCGCGTGCGCGGCGCCCAGCAGATCGTCGAGGCCTACCGTCAGGCCGAACTGCAGAGCGTGTTCGGCAGCGAGTGCATCCCCGTGCGCAATCCGCTGCGGCCCGAGGCCCTGGCGGACGGCGAGGTGCTGCTCTACCCGGTGCTGCTGCCGGATCGCCTGGAGCTGCTTTACGTCACCGGCGGCAAGGCCGGCGGCGCCGCCACCTTCCGCCGACTTCCGCCGAACCGGGGCGTGGACCGCCAGGCGGTGGCGCGGCTGGTGGAGACCGTGGTCCTGTCGCTCAGCTACGACGAGGACGACAAGTGGCGGGCGGCCTCGCGGCAGCTCTACGACCTGCTGATCAAGCCGGTGGAGGCCGAGTTGAAGCCGGGCTCGATGCTCGCGGTGGTGCCCGACGGGCCACTGAGGGGGCTGCCGTTCTCGGTGCTGCTGGACGCAGACAACCGCTACCTCGTGCAGAAGACCCGGGTGTCGGTGGCGCCCTCGCTGGCTTATTCGCAGCCAGGCTCGGGCGATGACGGCCAGCGGCTTGAACTCGTCGCTGCCTCGCTGGAGCTCGAGGTGACCCTGCCGTCGGGCTACTTCGAGAAGCTGAACGGCACCGCCAGCGAGGCGCGCCAGGCCGCGGTGGCCGACGGCCGCCGCATCGGCCGCGCCTCGGTTATCGAGAACTTCCACAAGGCCGACCTTGTCCAGGCCCTGACCCGCGACCAGGTCGACGTGCTGCACCTGGCCACCCACGCCTCGTTCAACGGCCGCTCCGACCGGGCCTTCATCGTCGCCAACGGCGAGATGATCCTGTTGTCGGAACTGCGGACGATCCTGGCCCAGAACCGCACCCGCGGCGGCGAGCTGGACCTGCTGGTGCTCAGCGCCTGCGAAACGGCGGTGGGCGACGATGAGGCCAGCATGGGCCTGGCCGGCGCGGCGGTGCAGGCAGGCGCCCGCAGCGTCATCGCCTCGCTCTGGCCGGTCAGCGACACCGGCACCTCGCAGCTGATGAAGACGTTCTACGACTACTACCGGGGCGGGCGGTCCAAGTCGGTCGCCCTGCGCGACGCCCAGCTGTCGATGATCGAGTCGGGCGGCATGAACGCCAATCCCAACGTCTGGGCCGCCTTCACCCTGCTGGGAGCCTGGCGATGAGCCTCCGCGTCCGGACGGGCGTCTCCTCGCTGGCGCTGGTCGCGGCCCTCGCCGGATGGCCGCTGGCGGCCCTGGCCCAGTCAACCGCCGTGGTCGCTGACGTCGGCAATGCGCTTGCGCTGGGCACATCGGTCACGACGGCCGGAACGGTGCTGACCATCGACGGTGGCGCGCGGGCCGGCGGCAACCTGTTCCACAGCTTCACGACCTTCAGCCTGGGCGCCGGCGACACCGCCCGCTGGACCCGCTCCGCCGGAGACGGCGCCTCGGTCAGCAACGTCATCAGCCGGGTGACCGGCGGTCAGGTCTCGCAGATCTCCGGCACGCTGGATTCGACCGCCCTGCCGAACGCCAGCTTCTACTTCGTCAATCCGGCGGGGATCGTCCTCGGAGCGGGGGCGCAGGTGAACGTGCCGGCCGCGGCCTACTTCTCCACCGCCGCCCAGGTTCGTTTCGCGGATGGCGGCAGCTTCGCGGTCGCCGCGCCCGACGGTTCCACCCTGTCGGTGGCCTCGCCCGAGAGCTTCGGCTTCGTGGGCGGGCAGGGGGCGATCTCGATCACCGGCGCCGGCGCGACCCTGGCGCAGGCCTCCACCGCCCTGTCATTCAGCGGCTCGGACGTCAGCTTCGTCAACGACAACCTGTCGGCGGCGAACCGCACGGTGGTGCGCGGACTGGACCTCATCGGGGTCGGCGAAGGCGCACACACGGTCCGGCTGTCTGACCCGCTGGCCGCGTCGGCTACCGGGGCGGTGACGGTGCGCAACAGCGCCTTCGTGATCACCTCGGGCGACACCCCGGCCGGCGCCTTCCGGATCGGCGGCGGCCAGGTCGAGCTGGGCGCGGTCAGCCTGATCTCGGACACCGGCGGGGCCGCGCGCGGGGGTGACATCCGGGTGGTGGCCGACACGCTGCGGATCTCCGGCGCCTCGCAGATCGGGACGTCGGCGCGGGCCAGCGGTGATGCGGGCGACCTGTCGTTGACAGCCCGCGACCTCAGCGTCGACGGCGGCACGCTGTTCAGCGTCACCACGACCGGCGCGGCCGGCGGACGCATCGCGCTTTCTGCCGACACCCTGGCGGTCCGTGGCTTCGCCACCCTGGCCTCGACCAACTCGGCCGGCGGGCCGGGCGGCGACATCGTGTTCACCGCGAAGAGCCTGCTCATCGAGGACGCGTTCGTGGTTTCCAGCACCCTGGGTGGCGGACGCGGCGGCCACGTTGCGGTCAGCGCGCCTTCGATGCAGCTGTTCAACGCCAACCTGTTCGCCACCTCCCTGGGCGACGGCCGTCCTGGCGATGTCAGCATCTCGGGCGGCGCGATCGAGATTTCCGGCGGGTCCTATGGCTCCAGTCCCGGCGCGCGCAGCGACTCCGGCGGCCTCAACCTGACCGCCACCTCCAGCCTCTCGGTGCTCGGCGCCAGCTTCAGCGCCTCGTCGGCCAGCGACAACGGCGCGGGGGCGATTATCATCCGGAGCCCGGAGGTGCTGCTGGTCCAGGCGCGCTTCCAGGCCGACAACTTCGGCGCGGGCGGCGCGGGCATGGTGTCGATCGAGGCCGACACCCTGGTCTTCGACGAGACCAATATCCGGGTCGAGGCCAACGGCGCGCCGGGCGCCCGGCTGGGACTGGTCCGACTGAAGGCCACCGGCGATCTGCGGCTGACCAACAGCATCGTCACCTCCAACACCAACGGCCAGGCCGACGGCGGGATCGTCGAGATCGCCGGGCGGGACGTGCGGTTCGAGGACAGCCGCGTCCAGTCCGACACCATCGGTCTCGCCGAAGGCGCCGCCGGGCGGGTGGCGGTCAAGGCCGACACCCTGCTGGTTCGAAACGGTCTGATCAGCTCCAGCAGCAACAGCCTGGGAACGGGCGGCGACGTGGTCCTGGAAGCGCGCACGATCACGCTCGACACCAGCGCGGGCATTCGCTCCGACGCTTCGGATCAGGGCGACGCGGGCCAGGTGACGGTCAAGGCCGGCGCCGTGAGCGTGCTGGAAGGCGCCTCGATCACCTCCCGGGCTCAGGGCGGCACGGGAAATGCGGGCACGGTTTCCATAGACGCCGACAGCCTGACCGTGGTCGACGGCCGCATCTCCTCCGGCACCACCGGCCAGGGCGACGCCGGGGTGGTCTCGATCCGCGCCGGTCAGCTGCTGCTTGACGCCGAACGCCGTGATCAGACCTTCATCACCTCCGAGACGCTGGGCGCGGGCGATGCGGGCGGCATCTTCATCGACGCCAGGTCCATCGTCATCCGCAACGGCGCGTCGATCGCTTCAGACACCTTTGACACCGGACATGCCGGCGAGGTCACGCTGCGCACCGACAGCCTGACGGTGCAGGACGGCGGCTTCGTCTCGTCTGACAGCTTCGGCGATGGTGACTCCGGGAACGTCAACATCACTGCCGCCAAACTGCTGGTGCAGGGCAACGGCTCGGACCTGACCTTCATCAGCTCCGACGCCCTTGGCGCGGGCAAGGCCGGCGCGGTCACCCTCGACGCGAAGTCCCTGAGCGTGACCGGTGGCGGGTTCATCTCGTCGGACACCTATACCTCGGGCGACGGGGGCGACATCACCATCAGGTCCGACACCATCTCGCTCCGGGACTTCGGAAACATCCGCTCGCGCACGCTGAGCGAGGGTCAGGCAGGGAACATCCGGATCGCCACGGGGACACTGGATCTGGCCGGCGGAGGGGCGATCTCGTCAGAGGCGACGGAGACCTCGTTCGGCAACGCGGGCTTCATCGGCATCGTCGCCGACACGGTCACCCTGGCGAAAGACTCGCTGATCTCCACCGCCAGCCGCGGCGAAGGCAATGCGGGCCAGGTTGGCCTCGTCGCCAAGACCCTCACCGTGGAGTCGGCCCTGATCAGCTCGTCGGCCGAGCAGGGGGCCCGGGGCGCGTCGGGCGCGCTCCGGATCGAGGCCGGAACCCTGGTGGTCCGCGGTGGCGGTTCGATCTCGACGGTGTCCAACAACATCCTGCCGGCGGGCCGCGTCGAGATCGTGGCCGGCGCGCTGACCGTGGATGGCCTGCGGTCGCTGGTCTCCAGCGAGAACCTGGCCGGGAACGCCGCCATGGGAAATCCGTCCGGCGATCGGGGCGACGCGGGCGCGGTGTCCATCGTCACCGACGGCCTGACCGTGGCCAACGGCGGGCGGATCACCACCAATTCGTTCGCCGGCGCTGCGGGCGAGATCAACATCCGCATCGACCGGCCCGGCCTGCTGGTTCTGAAGGGCGACAAGGCGCCAGGCGTGATCCAGACCTCGTCCGGCGCAGGCACCGGCGGCAAGATCACCATCGCCGATCCGCTGGCGATCATTTCCAACGGCGGCAGCATCCAGGCGCTGGGCCAGCAGCGCGGCGCCAACGTGGTCATCCAGAGCCGCTATTTCATCAACTCCACCGACCGCGCCAACACGGTCGAGGTTGATGGCGATATTCAGCTTCAGACCGGCCTCTACGATGTCAGCAGCGGCACCGTCAGCCGCGACCTGTCGGTGCTGGACGCCTCACGTGTGCTGCGCGGACAGTGCCCGGCGGCGCGGTCCACCGGCGCGGTCAGCCAGCTGATCACCCGCCCGGTCGGCCCCTATGTGCGCGAGCCCGGCGGTTCGCCGACGCCGGCGCCGGGCGCGCGGACAGCCGGCCCCGGAGCCTGCCCATGAGACCTCGCCTGACACCGGCGCTGGCGCTGGCGGCGCTCATGGCCTCTGCAGCGTTGCCTGCCCTGGCGCAGGGGCGGACCGGTCCCGACGCCGCGCCGCCGCCGGTTCCGGCCTATGCGCAACCTGGTCCGGCCCTTGCCTCGCCGACGAGCGCGGCCGGGACGCCCGGTGAGTCCGACGCCGGCCCGATCCTGGCGAAGGTGCGGGTCTCCGGCGCGAAGGATGCGACGCGCGCGCGGCCGCCAGAGGGATGGTCCGCGCCGGCGTCGTCCGATCCGGGGCTGCGGCTGGAGCATCAGCCCGGCCAGCCACTGGATGAAGCCTGGGTGACCCGGCAGTTCGCCCTGAACGGCCTGCCCGGCGCGGGCGGCGTCGGACGCGCACTGGCGCTGGTGCAACTGGTGAACCGCGCCTTCCTGAGCGCGGGCTTCATCAATTCCGGTGTCGTGGTGCGGCCGTCGGATGCAGCCGACGTGCTCGAACTGGAGGTCATCCACGGCGGACTGGCCGCGCCTTCGGGCGGCGGCGAGGCCATCACGGTGGACTGGACGGGCGGGCGGTCGCGGGGCCTCACACCCGGCTACATCCGTGACCGCATGCCGGCCGCCGGCCAGCGGCCGCTGAGCGCGGTCGATCTTGAGCGCGAGTTCCGCCTGCTGGCAGAGGATCCGGCGATCCGGACCCTCAATGCCGACCTGCGGCCCGGCAACCGTCCCGGAGAGGCCAGCCTGGCGCTGACCGTCCTGCCTCAGGACCGGTACGACCTGTATGTCACCGCCGCCAACAACCGGTCGCCCTCGGTAGGTGGTGAACGGATTTCCCTGGGCGGATCCATGCGCAACCTGCTCAGCGCCGGCGACATCGTCAGCGGCGAAGCAGGCCTTACCGATGGCGTCGAGGACCTCTCCATCAGCTACGCGACGCCCTTCCTGTCGCCGCGCAATACCCTGGCCCTGCGCGCCGCGGCCAATGACGCCGCGGTCGTCGACCAGTTGCTGGAGCCGCTCGACATCAAGGCGAAGGATCGCTGGGCCGAGGCGGGGCTGACCCGCAGGCTGATCGAAACGCCGCTGCTGCCTTCCTCGCGCGAGGGGCGCTGGTCATCGGCCCGCACCCTGTCCGCCGGGGCCTCGGTGGCGTGGCGAACATCAAAGGCGTCACTGCTGGGCGAGCCTTTCTCCTTCGCGCCCGGCGCGGTGAACGGGCGCACCGAGTATGCGGCCCTGCGCATCGTCGGCGACTATGTGGTCCGAAACGTCGACCGGGTGTTCGCCATCTCCGCCACCGGCAGTCTGGGCCTCTACGGCACAGGCTCGGACGTGCCGGGCCTCGGTGTTCCCAAAACCCACTTCAAGACCCTGCTGGCGCAGGTGAACTATGCCCGGCGCCTTACGCCCGGCGGCCTGGAGCTCAGGGCCCGCCTGTACGGCCAGTGGGCCGACAGTCTGCTCTATTCCGGCGAACGATTCTCCGCCGGCGGCGAGAGCACCGTGCGCGGCTACCGCGAGAATCTGCTGCTGGGCGACCGGGGGATCACCGGCTCGCTGGAGCTGGCCCAGCCAGTGCGGCTGTCCGGGCGGCAGGGCGCCACGCGGGGCTTCGACTGGGGCGCCTTCACCGTCTCCGCCTTCGCCGACGGCGCGAAGCTGCGTAACGTCGAGGCGCCGCATCCCGGCAGCGGGATCTACAGCGTGGGCGGATCGCTGGCCTGGACGCCATCCGATGCGGTGAGCGCCCGTGTCACCTACGGTCATGCGCTGAAGGACGTCGAAGCCGCTGGCCGCCGGGACATCCAGGACGACGGCCTGCAGTTCCGCCTGACGGTCCATCCCCTGCGCCTGATCCGCTGAGCGGACCGGCTCCTAGGCTTTCGCCGCCGCCGCCAGCAGGCTCTTCCACCGCTGCACCTGCTGCTTCACCAGCGTCGGCGCCGTGCCGCCATAAGATGTGCGACTGGCGCAGGAGGCTTCGGCGGTCAGCACCCGGTAGACGTCGGCGGTGATCCCGGGGTGAAGGCCCTGCAGCTGCTTCAGGGTCAGCTGCGGCAGGTCGACCCCACGGCCTTCCGCAAGCTTCACCGCGCCGCCTGCGATGTGGTGCGCCTCGCGGAACGGGATGTTCAGGCGCTGGACCAGCCAGTCGGCAAGGTCGGTGGCGGTGGCGAACCCTGAGGCGGCGACGGCGGCCATCCGCGCCTTGTTGGCCTTGAAGTCGAGCACCATCCCGGTCATCGCCCGGACCGCCAGGTCGAGGGCGTCGAAGGCGTGGAACACTGGCGGCTTGTCCTCCTGTAGGTCCTTGTCATAGGCCAGCGGCAACCCCTTCATCACCGTGTTCAGGGCAAGAAAATCGCCGCTGATCGGCCCGACCTTGGCCCGCACCAGCTCGGCGGCGTCGGGGTTGCGCTTCTGCGGCATGATCGATGAGCCGGTGGAGTAGGAATCCGAGAAGCCGATGAAGCCGAACTGCGGATTGCTCCAGATCACCATCTCCTCGGCCAGCCGAGACAGGTGGCCGGCGCAGAGGGTGAAGCACGACAGCGTCTCGAGGGCGAAGTCGCGGTCGGCGACCCCGTCCAGGCTGTTGGCGGTGGGCCGGTCGAAGCCCAGGGCCTGGGCGGTCATGTGCCGGTCGATGGGGAACGAAGTGCCCGCCAGCGCCGCCGAGCCCAGCGGGCATTCGTTCATGCGGACGCGGGCGTCGGCCATGCGGGAGACGTCCCGGCCCAGCATCTCCACATAGGCCATGAGGTGGTGGCCCAGCGTCACAGGCTGGGCCGGCTGCAGATGGGTGTAGCCGGGCATCAGGGTGTCGAAATGCTCGTCGGCGCGGTGGACCAGGGCCAGCTGCAGGTCGCGGACCTTGAGCTGCATCTCGTCCAGGGCGTCGCGGACCCACAGCTTGAAGTCGGTGGCCACCTGATCGTTGCGCGAGCGCGCCGTATGCAACCGGCCTGATGCCGGCCCGATCAGCTCGCCCAGCCGCGCCTCGACGTTCAGGTGGATGTCCTCGTATTCCCGCCGGAACGGGAACGTCCCGCCCTGGATCTCGCCCTCGATGGTCTTCAGCCCGGCGTCGATCTTGGCGGCGTCTTCGGCGGTGATGATCTTCTGGCGCGCCAGCATGGCCGCGTGCGCCCGCGATGCCGTCAGGTCCTGTTTCCAGAACCGCCGGTCGACGTCGATCGAGACGTTGATCTCCTGCATCAGGGCGCCCGGCTTCTCCGTGAACCGCCCGCCCCAGATCTTCTGGCCCTCCCCGGCCGGGGCGGCCTGGGCCAGCGCCCGGCGCGGCGGGAGGGCGAGGGCCAGGCCCACGCCCGCGGAAAGGGCCATGCCGGACATCAGGCTGCGGCGGCTGTGCATCTTGCGAACTCCGTGGTGGCGCACCGTCTGCATAGCCTGCGGCGGGGGCAGGGCGGAGAGCGGGAAGGGCGCTGGCGGTCGGCTTCGCCAGCCGGCGCCCATTATTCGGGCGCACCCGACGCGGCGGCATCCTTCCGTCGGCCTCGGCAACGGTGCTAGGCTCTGCGCAAGACGGATCGAAAACAACGTCACCGGGAGGCTCCACGATGCGACGCGCCATTGCCCTTGCGCTCGGAACAGTCCTTTGCGCCGCAGGCCTCGGAGCGGCGGCCTCGGCCGCGCCGGCGCCCGCCAAGGCCGCGGCCTGGAAGACGCCCCGCAACGCCATGGGTCAGCCCGACCTTTCCGGCTACTGGAGCAACGCCACCCTCACGCCTCTGACCCGCAATCCGCGGATCTCCAACAAGTCGGCCCTGACCGCGGCGGAAGCGAAGTCGTTCGAGGGGATCTGGGCCAAGGCGCTCGCCGATTCCGACATGCCTACCGACCCAAGCCTGTCCACCGAGACGGTGCAGTCCAGCCTGCTGACCTCCAAGCTGGTCGAGATCCGGCCCGACTTCATTGCCGCGGGCGGCGACACCGGGGGCTACAACACCTTCTGGATCGACCCGGGCATGCACCTGGTGGAGATCAACGGCGAGTTCCGGACCTCGATCCTGACCACACCCAACGGCCTGCCGCCGCCCCGCAAGGCGGGGGCGCCCGCCAACCGCGGCGGTGGGTACCGCGACATCTACGACAGCTATGAAAACCGTTCGCTGGGCGAGCGCTGCATCACCGGGTTCGGCCGCAACAACGGCCCGCCGATGCTGCCCAACGGCTACTACAACAACAACTATCAGATCGTGCAGACGCCCTACGCGGTGGTGATCGAGGTGGAGATGATCCACGACGCCCGGATCATCCCGCTCACCGACAAGCACGGGACCGACCCCGTCCGTCGCTGGATGGGCGATTCCATCGGCCGGTACGAAGGCGACACCCTGGTGGTCGAGACCATCAATCTTCCCGAGGCCCAGCAGTTCATGGGGTCGTGGAAGAACCTGAAGATCACCGAGTGGTTCACCCGGCTGTCGCCCGATCGGATCCTCTACCGCTTCGAGATCGAGGACCCCGACATGTGGGACAAGCCCTGGGGCGGGGAATACACCTTCAACACCCTGAAGGGCCGCACCTACGAGTACGCCTGCCATGAGGGCAACTACGCCCTGCCGGGCATCCTGGCGGGCGCGCGGGCGAAGGAAAAGGAAACCGCGGACGCAGCAGCCGCAGCCGCAGCCGCCAAGGCCGCGGCGACCCCGCCGGCGGCGCCGCCCGCCCGCGGCAGGCGCGGCGCGGACTGAGCCGGCCTCAGTCCGCTTTCAGCACCCGGGGGAGCGAGTTCCCGAGCATGGCGAGCAACTCGGGACCGTAGGCCGACGAATTGGCCTCCAGCTCCTTCTGGGTGATGACGGCCTCGCCCTGGCGGCCGAACAGCACCACCTCGTCGCCCAGCTTCACGCGGTCCTGGTCGCCGGTGACGTCGACCATCAGGGTGTTCATGGTCACGCGCCCGACGACGGGAAAGCGGCGTCCGCCGATCAGCACCTGGGTTGCGTTGCGGCCCTCGGCGGTGAAGTCCGGCTGGTTGGCGTGGGACAGGCTTCGCCGGAAGCCGTCCGAATAGCCGATCGGGATGTTGGCCAGCCACGACTCCCGATCCAGCCGATAGGTCCGGTCGTAGGCCACGGTCTGTCGGGCCGGATAGTGGTTCACCGCCGCCACCCTCGCCTTCACGGTCAGGATCGGCCGGAACTGTCCGGCGAAGTCGGCGCTGACGTCGCCGTAGAGCGCCCCGCCAACCCGGGCCATGTCCAGCCGGGTTTCGGGGTGATGCAGGGCGGCGAAGGTGTTGGCGGTGTGCCGGGTTACGGCCCCGCGCAGTCCGTTCGACCGGAGCCACGCCTCGTCGGCCTGGAACCGCGCGAGCTGGCGCAGGATGTCGTCGCGGTCCTCGGTCGGATAGTGGGTCATCAGGCCGACGATGGTCAGGCTGTCCAGCGCCAGGATCGACCGGGCATCGGCCTGGCCGTAGGACGTCGAGAGCTCCAGCCCGTTGCGGCTCATTCCGTCGGCGTTCAGCCCCAGATGCACCCTCAGCGGCCCCTTATGGCGACCGCCCGCTCGGCGCCGCAGAGCCTCGCGGGCGGCCTCCGGATTGCCCACCAGTTCCTCGATGCCGAAGGCAAAGCCGTCCTCGATCTCATCCGGCGCGGCGGTGCGCACGCGGATCACCCGGCCCCGGAAGCCGCATTCCCGGGCCACCCTGGCCTCGTCGTTGCTGGCGACGCCCAGGGCGCCGATCCCCAGCCTAAGTATGGCCGGCATCAGCAGGTTCAGCCCCGCGCCGTAGGCGTCGGCCTTGACCACCGCGCACAGGGCCGACGGGCCCAGCAGCGCGCGGGTCTTGTGGACGTTGAAGGCGAAGGCGTTGGCGTCCACTTCCATCCAGGCGTTCTTCCGCGGGCCCTCGGCCGGGCGGAGGCCGAAGTTGCGGGCGGACAGGACGGGGGCGGCATGGGCAACCGCCGTGGCGAGCGGCGCCGTGGCGAGCGGCGCCGTGGCGAGAAGGCCGATGAGGCCGCGTCGGTCAATGGCGCGGGTCAATGGGCAACTCCCCGCTTCAGGAACCGGCCGGCGTAGACCGCCGTGGGCCGGCCGCCGTCGAGCACCAGCGCCCCGTTCACCCAGACGCGCTCCACACCTACGGCGACAGCCTGCGGAGCCTCAGGTGTCGACCGGTCGGCGATGCGGGCCGGATCGAACAGCACCAGGTCGGCGAAGTAGCCCGGCTTCACCAGACCGCGGTCGGCGATGCCGAGGGACTGTGCGGTGAGCGACGTCATCTTCCGCACGGCCTCCTCAAGGGTAAGCAGGCGCTGTTCGCGAACGTAGTACCTCAGGACCTTGGCGAAGGCGCCTACGCCGCGAGGATGGCGGCTGCCGAGGAACCCGTCCGAGCAGATGCCCGTGAACGGCCAGGTGATGAAGTCGGCGATGTCGGCGGGCGCCATCGCCGTGCCGATCACGCTTTCCACGTCGGCGACCCCGGGATTGGCGACGCGATAGGCCTCGGCCTGCCGGATCAGCGCGAGATAGGTCACCGCCGGCTCTTCGCCCCGCTGGGCGGCGACCTGGGCGATGGTGTGGCCCACCACGGCGGGATCCGGTGCGTAGCTGGCGATCAGCATGCCCTCCGGCGTCGTCAGCTTCGTCAGGGCGAACCGCGCGGCCTTCAGGTCGTTGAAGTCCCGCTCGGGCAGCAGGACGGCCAGGTTCGACTGCCAGTATTCGTAGGGATAGATGTCTGCAGTCACCCTGATCCCCTCGGCCCGCGCCCGGTCCAGCCGGGCCAGGACCGCCCTGGCCCCGCCCCAGCGGTCAACGATCGCCAGCTTGATGTGCGAGACCTGCACCGGCATTCCCGTCTGGCGGCCGATGTCCAGCAACTCGTCGAGCGCGGCGTCGAACTTCACGTCCTCACTGCGCAGGTGGCTGATGTAGCGCCCGCCGGACGCCGCGGCCGTGCGAGCCAGGGCCAGCAACTCTTCGTGCGAGGAATAGATTCCGGGATCGTATTCCAGCCCGGTGGACAGCCCCAGCGAGCCGGCGGCCATGTCCTCGGCCACCAGGGCAGACATGCGCCGGAGTTCGTCCGGGGTCGCGGTGCGCTTGTAGTCGGCGCCCAGGACCCGGTCGCGGAGGTCTCCATGTCCGGTGTAGCTGGCGAGGTTGATGCTGGCCGGCCGGGCCTGGAAGGCGGCGGCGACGTCACGGACCGGGCCGGAGCCATAGCCGTCCTGGCCGATGACGACCGTGGTCACCCCTTCCGCCAGCAGGGGCGGCATGGCGCGGTCGGCGAACCCGCCCCGCTCGTGGTGGCTGTGGGCGTCGATGAAGCCGGGCGCCAGCGTCAGCCCGTGGGCATCGACGACGGTGTCGGCAGGGGTGGACTTCAGGCGGCCCACCGCCACGATGCGGTCCCCGTCGATCCGCACCGAGACCTGCCGGGCAGGCGCTCCGGCGCCGTCCAGCACCCTGGCGCCCACGATCAGGGTGGAGGCCGCGGCGGGCAAGGCCGCAAGCGCGGCCACCAGCGCCAGCAGCGCGGCCCGCGACCGCAGCCTGGTCAGGTCGTCATTCACGTCAGGCCCCCCGACTCGGCCGCCCGCGCGCGACAGGTCCATCGGAGCGGCCCACTGCGGCCGGGTCCAGCCCAGACCTGAGCTGTTCGGCCGCCAAACCCGATTCTGACCCGTTCGGGTCAGGCCTGCGGCTCGAACCAGATCGGCGAGGACCAGGCGCGTTCCATGACCGTGGGGGCGAGCTTCGGGTTGGGCGGCGTGCCGTTGCGCAGGGCGTCCCAGGTCGACCAGCGGCAGGAGGGGTTCTCCAGCACGCGCAC
>CAUJHW010000023.1 GCA_963205005.1 Pseudomonadota bacterium | reverse complement strand
CCCCGAGGATCAGGACCGCGCCATCCTGCTGTTCGACCGGCTGTCGCGCGGCTTCCGCCTCACCATCGCCCTTGAGGCCCGGCTCGAACGTGACCGCCGCCGCGAGGCCGCCGAAGCCGCCCCCCGCGAACGCCCGCTCCGCCCCGCCGCCGACAGCCGCCCCCCGCGCCCGCCGCAGGAAGAGGACTGCGAGCGCGAGCTCGACCTCGAAGCCGCCGATCTCTCCGACGCCATCGGCGACCTGCGCCGCATGGTCGCCGAGGACCCCGACATCCTCGACCCCGACGGCGTCCACGCCCCGGTCCTCGACCGCCTGGCCGGCGCCTGGGGCGACGTGGTCGTCCAGCCTGTCCCCGAGCCCCTCCCGCGCCTGCCGTCCGCCCCGGCGCTCGTCCACCCGCGACCGCCGCGCGGACGCAGGCCCCGACGCCTGTCCGGCTGAGCCGTCCCCGCCCCGCCCAATAACGTCCCCGAAACGACACACCCTGCCCACGAACCGCCCGCCGCCCGCCGGGTGGCTGAACCTGCGCGCATTTCGGCGGCAAGCGCGCTGGACCGGGAGCGTGCGGCCGTGCCATGTAGCCCTTGCCGCTCACGGGAAAGCTCCGACCGCCCACATGACCGACGCCGCCGTTCTGTCGATACGGAACGCCTCCAAGACCTTCGGTGACCGCCGGGCGCTCGACAGCGTGTCCCTGGATGTCGCGCGCGGCGAGATGATCGCCCTCATCGGTCCCTCGGGCTCCGGTAAGTCGACGCTGCTGCGCTCGATCAGCGCCCTGCAGACCATCGACCCCGGCCCGGGCGTGATCACCGCCTTTGACGGGCCGGTGCAGAAGGACGGGAAGATCGATTCCAACGTGCGCCAGACGCGCACGCGGATCGGCATGATCTTCCAGCAGTTCAATCTGGTGGGCCGGCTCAGCCTGTTCACCAATGTGGCGCTTGGATCGCTGGGCCGGATCAGCTTCTGGCGCGCCGCGCTCGGCA
The DNA here is from genome assembly GCA_963205005.1 of Pseudomonadota bacterium. Classification (GTDB taxonomy): domain Bacteria; phylum Pseudomonadota; class Alphaproteobacteria; order Caulobacterales; family Caulobacteraceae; genus Phenylobacterium. The sequence continues at coordinate 11,185 of CAUJHW010000023.1, read as the reverse complement.
TGTGGCCGCAGGAGACGCGGCTGGCGACCATGGCCGCCCTGCATCGCTTCGGGGTGTCCGACTACGCCAGCCAGCGCGCCAACACCCTCTCGGGCGGGCAGCAGCAACGCGGCGCCATCGCCCGCGCCCTGGTGCAGAAGGCCAAGATCATCCTGGCCGACGAGCCGGTGGCCTCGCTCGATCCCGTTTCCGCCCGCCGGGTGATGGACATCCTGCGCGAGCTGAACCGCAACGACGGCCTGACCGTCGTGGTCACCCTGCATCAGGTGGACTACGCCCTGCGCTACTGCGACCGCGTCGTGGCCCTCAAGGCCGGCAAGGTCGTCTACGACGGACCCGCCAGCGGGCTGAAGACCGAACAGCTCATCGACATCTACGGCCCCGAATTCGAGGACGTCTTCTGGGAAGGAGCGCCCAAATGATCCGCCGCACGCTGATCCTCACCACCCTTGCCGCCGCGCTGAGCCTTTCGGCCTGCGGCAGGAAGGAAGCCGAGCCTGCCGCCAGCGGTCCGCCGACCGAGCTCGTGTTCTCGATTCTCTCGGCCGAGAACCAGGCCTCGATGCAGCCCCTGTGGCAGCCCCTGCTCGATGACATGTCGGCGCAGATCGGGGTGAAGGTGAAGCCGTACTTCGCCACCAACTACACCTCCCTGGTCGAGGCCATGCGCTTCAAGCAGGTGCAGCTCGGCTGGTTCTCCGCCTCGCCGGCGCTGCAGGCGATCAACCGCGCCGACGGCGAGGTGCTGGGTCGCGTGGTCGATGCCGGCGGCGACGCCACCTACAAGGCGGTGATCATCGTCAGGAAGGGCAGCGGCATCACCCTCGACAAGGTGCTGTCGTGCGACAAGTCGCTGGCCTTCGGCATCGGCGACACCCAGTCGACCTCGGGCACGCTCGCCCCCAAGGCCTACCTGTTCACGCCGCGCAACATCGATCCCGCCACCTGTTTCAAGACCGTGCGCGCCGCCAGCCACCAGGCCAACGTCTTTGCCGTGGCCAACGGGGTGCTGGACGTGGCCACCAACAACTCGGTCGGCCTGATCTTCGCCGCCCGCGAGAACCCCCAGATCGCCGAGAAGATCGAGGTGATCTGGTCCTCGCCGCCGCTGCCGGAATCCTCGATCGTGGTCCGCAAGGATCTCGACCCGGCGCTGAAGGAAAAGATCCGCCAGTTCTTCCTCACCTACGGCACCGGGACCGACGCCCAGGCCGACAAGCAGCGTGAGGTGCTCAAGGGGCTGGCCTACGGCGGCTTCCGGCCGGCGGACAATTCCTACCTGAACCCCGTTCGCGAAATGGACGCCTCGGAAAACCTCGCCGCCGCCCGTCGCTCGGGCGACAAGGCCCGGATCGCCAAGGCTCAGGCCGAGTTCGAAAAGGTCAGCGCCGAAGCCGCGGCCACCCGCGCCGCCAATCCGGCCGCCCCATGAGCAGCGTGATCGCCACACCGGTTCCGCCGCCACCCAGCCGCACGCTCCTCCAGCGTGCGCCGGACCTGCTCCTGTGGGGCGGGGTGTTCGTGCTCCTGGCCATCGCCTTCGGCCCGGCGGAGATCCGCAAGATCCCGCTGCTGCTCTCCAACTCGGCCAACATGCGCGAGATGGGGCAGGGCTTCACCCACCCCGATTTCACCGACTGGAAGCTCTACGTCGCCCAGATGTGGCTGACGGTGCAGATCGCCATCTGGGGCACCTCGATCGCGGTGCTGGCGGCGGTGCCGCTCAGCCTGCTGGCGTCGCGCAACATCACGCCCTGGTACATCCAGCGCCCGGTCCGCTTCTTCCTCGACATGGTGCGCTCGGCGCCCGACCTGGTGCTGGGGATGATCTTCCTGGTGGCCGTGGGGCCCGGGCCCCTGGCCGGAGTGCTGGCGCTGTCGATCAACACCTCCGGCGTGCTGGCCAAGCTGTTCTCCGAGGCCGTGGAATCCATCGACCGGGGTCCCGTCGAGGGCGTGCGCGCCACCGGGGCGGCCAAGCTGCATGAGATCAACTGGGGGGTCATCCCGCAGGTGGCTCCGCTGTGGACCTCCTATGCCCTCTACCGCTTCGAATCCAACAGCCGCAGCGCCACGGTGCTGGGCCTGATCGGGGCGGGCGGCATCGGCCAGGTGCTGTTCGATTCGCTCAACGCCTTCGCCTATTCGCGGACGGCGGCGATCGTGCTCGTGATCATCGTGGCGGTCAGCCTGATCGACATGCTCTCCCAGGCGATCCGCAGCCGCCTGCTCTAGCCCTTGAACTTCGCCAGCAGGGTCCGGAGTTCGGGCTCGTCGACGAGGGTCGAGGCCTCGGCAGCCGTGGTCCAGTTGCGGTCGCGCTGGGCCATCTCGGGCCAGATGTCGCGCTCTTCCCGCACTTCCAGGGCGTAGACCTGAACGCGGACGTGCTGCAGCCGGCCCGAGTTCAGCCGCTTGTCGTAGTGGTACTGTCCCAGCGCCTTGCGCCGGGTCGGGCCGATCACCCCGGCCTCCTCGAAGGCCTCCTGGGCGGCGCAGGGGCCGGGCTCCTTGTCCCGCATCGGCCAGCCCTTGGGGATCACCCAGCGGCGGCTCTCGCGGGAGGTGATCAGCAGGATCTCGACGGTCCCGTCGGCACGCTTGCGCCAGGGCAGCGCCGCATACTGGGTGCGGGGCTCCCGGTCAGGCTCGGCGCGGACCCTGTCGGACTTCTTGCCCATGGACGGCTGAACGCGCTCCGGGTGAAAGGGGCCGAAAATCCGGCCCGGGACCGGCGCGTTTACACGCGGCGCGGCCCCTCGCCAATCGGCTTGTCACAAAACTGTCACGCGTCGGCCCGGTCAGGCCGGTTCCGCACGCTTCCCCGCACCCGCGCCAGCCGGCGCAGGCGCCGCCAGAAGCGGGTCTTCTCGGCGTCGGGATAGGGCTGCAGATTGCGTACGAAGTCCTCGGCGCAGGCGCGCCAGGAGAACGTCTCGGCGAAGGCCCGCACCCGGGCGCGGTCCAGGTCGAGGCACTGCAGGCAGGCCTCGCGCAGGCCCTCGGTGGCGGTCAGGGCGAGCACGCCGGCGCCCGATCCCGGGATCAGGTCGATCGGGCCGGGCGCGGGATAGGCTGCGACGGGGGTCCCGGCGGCCATGGCCTCCAGGATTACCAGGCCGAAGGTGTCGGTCAGCGAGGGGAAGACGAAGACGTCGGCGCAGGCGTAGTGGGCGGCCAGCTCCTCGCCCGACTTCGACCCCTTGAACACGACGTTCGGATACTTGGCCTTCAGCTCGTCCAGCTGCGGCCCGGGCCCGACGACCACCTTGGTCCCCGGCAGGTCCAGGGCGACGAAGGCCTCGATGTTCTTCTCGACGGCGACCCGCCCGACGTAGAGGAAGATCGGCCGCGGCAGGTCGGCGAAGATGTCCGGCTCGCCCTCCCGGCGCGGGTGGAACTGCTCGGTGTCAACGCCCCGCGACCAGGCCGAGATGTTGCGGAAGCCGTGCCGGGACAGCTCCTCGCGCATGGTGGGCGTCGCCACCAGAAGCCGCCCCGACGGCTTGTGGAACCACTTCATGTAGGCATAGCCCGCCGCCAGCGGCAGCGGCAGGCGCGCCGAGACGTACTCCGGGAAACGGGTGTGGTAGCTGGTCGTGAACGGCAGCTTCCACTCCACGCAGATGCGCCGCGCGGCCAGACCGATGGGGCCTTCGGTGGCGATGTGGATCGCCTCGGGCTCGAAGGCCTTGAACTGCTCCTGGACCGGCTCATATACGCCGATCGCGACCTTGATCTCTGCGTAGGTGGGCAGGGGGAAGGTCTTGAACTGGCCGGGGTGGATCACCTCGACCTCGTGGCCCATCGCCTGAAGTTCGCTGACCACGCGGGTAAGGGTGCGCACCACACCGTTGACCTGGGGCTCCCAGGCGTCGGTGGCCACCAGGATCCGCATCGGCCGCAGGGCGTCACGGGGCGCGGTGATCGCCTCGCGCAGCCGGCGGTCCGACCTCTGGGCCTTGGGCGGCTCGTTGCGGTCGAAGGCCTCGGACTGCATCCAGGCCCAGAAGGCGCCCAGCAGCGCCTCCTTGGTGGGGAAGTGACGGTAGACCGTCCGCTCGCCGACGCCGGCGTCCTCGGCGATCTCGGCGAAGCTCAGGTCTTCCAGCGAGCGGGTCTCGAGCTGGTGTCCGACGGCGCGCAGGATCTGCTGGCGGGTCTCCTCGCGCTGGCGTTCGCGGAGATTGGCCGAGGGGTTTTTCATGACAGGCGCACTGTCATGAGTTCCCCCGTCAAGTCAACGGATGCCCGTTTGCAGCCAATCCGGCGGTCTCGCGGTCCTGCGGCGCCCAATCGGCGGGCGGATGCGCGGCCAATGATCCCGCAGCAAGCGTTGCCGCTGGAACCGGCTTACATGTGTGGATAGGGATTGCGAAGCCGCAGACCCTTCCGAAGGTCACTGCAGATTGGGTCCGATGGACGCTCGAACCTATCCCGCGAAGGCGACGCCGAAGTCGCAGAGAACCCGCGCCCGCATTCTCGATGCGGCGATGCGGCTGTTCGCGGAGATCGGCTATCACGCCGCCACAAATGCGGTGATCGCCGACGCTGCCCAGCTGACCCGCGGCGCGATGCTCTATCATTTCGCCTCCCGTGAGGAGCTGGTGGAGGCGGCCATCGCCCACATCGAGCTGCACCGCGCGCGCCTGTTCGAGCAGTCCGCCTCCGGTCCCGCCATGCCGGGCGTGGATGCCGCCGAGCACGCGATCGACGTCTACTGGTCGATGCTGCACGAACTGCCTTTCCAGGCCTTCGCCGAACTCGAGGCCGCCGCCCGCACCGATCCCATGCTCCACGAGCGGCTCGCCGGCGCCCGCAGCGCCTTCGATCACGCCCAGCTGGGCGGCGACCGCTTCGGGGCCATGGTCCAGGCGGGCGACGACCCGCGGTTCCAGACCAGCCGCGACCTGGGCCGGTTCCTGCTGGAGGGCCTGGCCAAAGGCTCGATGACCTATGACGAGACCGCCCGTCGCGAACGCCTGCTGGCGGTGATCAAGCGCGCGGTGCGGATGCTGAACCGCAAGGGCGACCTGCACGACCTCTGGAGCGACTAGCCGGCCAGCACGTCCGCCGGCGCCGCCTCGTTCAGCAGCGGCTCGCCCGCCACGTACCGGCGCAGGTTCTCGACGAACAGCTCGTCGTTCCGCGCGTCCTGGCCCGAGGTGATCCCCGAGGCGTGGGCGGTGAGCGTCACGCGGGGGTGGGCCCAGAACGGGCTCGTCTCCGGCAACGGCTCGGTCTCGAAGACGTCGAGGACGGCGCGCTCGGGGACGCCGGCGTCCAGCGCCGCCAGCAGGGCGGGCTCATCGACCAGCCCGCCGCGGCCGACGTTCACCAGCACTGACCCGAACTTCATCCGGGCGAAGAACTCCGCGTTCCCGAGATGGCGGGTTTCGGCGGTGAGCGGGCAGCACAGCACCACGACATCCGCCTCGGGCAGCAGCGACGGCAGGTCGGCCATCGCGGCGATCCGGTCGGCGGAGGGATGCGTGTCCTGGCTGCGGCGGACGCCGGTGACATGGGCCCCGAAGGGCCGCGCGCGGTCGGCCACGCCCTGGCCGATGGCGCCGAAGCCGATGACCAGCCAGCGCGACCCGTTGATCTCGCGGAAGGCAAGCCGCTCCCATTTGCCGGCGGCCTGGGCCGCGCGGCGCTCAGGACCCCGCTGAAACGCGTCGAGCACGCCGGCCATCACATACTCGGCCATGCCCAGGGCCTGGCCGTGGCTGGTGGTCAACCGGGCGCCCTTCTGGATGATCTGGCCGAAGACGGGATGGTCGAAGCCTGCCGCGCCGCTCTGCACCCACTTCAGGGCGGGCGACTTCAGGAGCGCGACCATGAACGGCCGGTTGGCCGGGCCGAAGAACACGTCCTTGTTGGTCCAGGCCGCCTCGGCGGCGACCTCGTCCTCGGCGACCGCCGCGCCGTTCAGGCTCACCGTCCCGTCGTCGTGCATGACCAGCGCCTCGACGGCTGGGCCGAGCGCGGCAATGTCCGCCTGAAGCCGGCGGTAGGACGTCTCATGGATCAGCAGGCGCATCGGTGTCTCCCCAGCCATCGTGTTAGCCGGGGAGACACCAGAGCGCTAGCGACCGCCGGGCTTGGCAGGAGCGGGCGCCTGCTGGGCCTGCTCGCGCCGGCGCATGTTGCCCATCACCTTGAGCGCGGCCGTCAGCTCGGTGTTATCGACGCCGCCGGACTTGTCCTGGTCCATCTGGGCGAAGAACGGCGCAAGCTTGCCGCCCAGTTCGCCCTTGAACTCGGCCTTCTCGATCCTGCCGTCGAGATTGTCGTCGAACATGCCCATGAGGCGGGTCTGGTCGATCAGCCGGTCGTTGTCGGTAAGCTTGGCGGAGGTCTCCTCCGTCCAGCGGTAGCGGATGGCCGTGTAGAACATCTCGTCCCAGGACTGGTCGCCCCAGGGCACGGTGCGCGTGGCGTCCGGGTTGGCCGGGTTCTGCCTGGAATTATCGTACCAGTAGTGGGCGATCAGCTTCGAGCCGGCCGCGATCTTCAGCGGCTCGGCGAAGGTGTACTCACGCTGCCAGTTGAAGTCGTAGCGGGGCATGGCGAGGATCAGCTTCTTCGTCCCGTCCGGCGCCTGCAGCCACAGGTCCGAGGCGTAGCCGCGGTAGTGGGCGTGCGGGAAGGCCGAATAGAGCAGCATCTCCTTCGGCACGTCGATCGAGGCGGTCTCCTTGTGACGCGCCTCGCCCGGCGGGATGCTGATCGTGTTGTCCACGATCACCGAGTTGCGCATCACCAGGTCCGGCTTCTCGCCGTCCTTGTAGAAGTAGAGGCCGATCTTCGAGGCGTCGACGACGTCCTTGCCGAGCGGCGTGTAGTGGGCTTGGAAGCCGATGGCGCCGCCGGGGGGCAGGTAGGTGCCCACATTCTTCGGCCAAAGGGTGCTTTCCGCGCCCACCGCATAGCCGCCCATCGAGGCGCCCCAACGGCTCTCGTTGCCCTGGCCATCCTTCGGGATGTCCTTGAGATAGCCCGACAGGAAGTGGTGCACGGCCTGGCGCTGGTTGACCACATAGGTCGAGGCCTTGACCCATTTGCCCTCGGTGAGCGGGTTCACGACGATCGGCCGCTGGTAGTCGACCACGCCCGAGGCGGGCACCTTGTACTGCGGCAGATCCATGATCAGGTCAGGCTTGCCGAGCGGCCATTCGAGGGCCACCCGGCGCTTCATGGCCAGCGGGTCGCCGCCCGTGCCCCGCGGAGCGCCCTGCTCGATCCAGTGGACCACCGTCTTGACCTCGGCGGGCGACAGGCTCTTGTCGTCGGCGAACTTGCCCACGTGCGGGTCGACGTTCCACGGCGGCATCCGGTCGGTGCGCAGCACTTCGCGGATCATCGGCGAGAAGCCCTTGACCATGTCGTAGCTCGTCATGGCGAACGGGCCGATGCCGCCCTCCACGTGGCAGGCGACGCACTTCTTCTCGAGGATCGGCGCGACGTCTTTCACGTAGGAGATCTTGGTCGCGGCGAGCCTCGCGCGCTCCGGGAAGTCGATCAGGCAGCCGGGGCTCATCTTGGTCGCGGCCATGGCCGGGCGACCGGCCAGCACGGCCTCGATGGCGTCGGAGGCCCAGGGGTGATCGGCGCTGGCCTTCTGGGTCCCGTAGTCCATGCGGTCGTCCAGCGGCCCGCGGTAGACGATCCTCCAGGTCTTCGGGTCGATGACGAAGAACTCGGCCGTGCGGGTCACGCCCAGCTGTTCGCCGACCAGCTGGTTGGAATCCATCAGGATCGGGATGTCGATGCTGAACTCCTCCTTCTCCCTGGCGATGGCGTCGCGGCCATCCTGGAGGTTGGAATTCAGGAGCAGGAACTGCACGCCCTGGCCGCCGTACCGGGCCTTCAGCGTCTTCAGGTGCGGCGCGAGGTTGCGGGCGATCGGGCAGCCGTTGCCGGTGGTGACGATCACGATCGCCTTGGCGTCGGTCATCCGATAGAGCTCGTGGCCCATGTAGTCGGTGTCCGACAGCATGAAGTTGTCGATCGTGGCCGGTGCGGCCGGGGCCGAGGCGACCTCGGCGGCCGCGGTGGGGGTCCCCGCCGACAGCGCGTTCGGCGCCGAGCCGTCGCTGGCGCAGCCAAACAACAGGGCCGCCGCCGCGGTGGCGCCCAAGGCGGACATCATCGCCTTCGTCATGAACTTGCTCCTCCCAAGGGCCTCGGGCGAGGGTCAGCCCGCGCCGGGTCCAGTCCCGAAATTCTCCGTTACGCCAAATGATATCCGAGCGGATGCGGGTTGCATCATTATTTCTAATCAATGTTCAGATGGGTTCCGGCTGAGACCGCGTCCCGTTCAGCGAGTCGTCTCCGTAGCGATCCAGGCGTCGACCCGGGCCTCCAGCAGGTCGATCGGCAGCGGCCCCGCCAGCAGGACCGCGTCGTGGAACCGGCGGATGTCGAAGCGGTCGCCCAGCTTTGTCTTCGCCCGGTCGCGCAGCTCCAGGATCTTCAGCTGGCCGACCTTGTAGGCCAGCGCCTGGCCTGGCCAGGAGACGTAGCGCGCCAGTTCGACGTCGATGTTCAGGGGCGCCAGTGCGGTGTTGTCGGTGAAGCAGGCCTTCGCCTGTTCGACGGTCCAGCCCTTCCAGTGGAGGCCGGTGTCGGCGACCAGCCGGCAGGCGCGCCACATCTCCATCGAAAGTCCGCCGAACCGCTCGTAGGCGTCGCGATAGACGCCCATCTCGCCGGCCAGCCGTTCGGCATAGAGCCCCCAGCCCTCGGTGAAGGCGGTGACGCCGGCGTTGCGGCGGAAGGCCGGCACGCCCTCCAGTTCCTGGCCGAGCGCGATCTGCAGGTGATGGCCCGGGACCGACTCGTGGGCGGTGAGCGCCGGCAGCTCGTACAGCGGCCGCTGGTCCAGGTGCGAGGTGTTGACCATGTAGCCGCCGGCCAGGCCCTGCTTCGGCGCGCCCTCGAAGTAGCGGGCGCTGGTGTAGCCCTCCTCGATCTCGGCCGGCACGGGCCGGACGCCGAAGGTCAGCCGGGGCAGGGTTCCGAAGTAGCGGGGCAGCAGGTCGTCGATCCGCTTGTCGATCTCCGAGGCCTTCTCCAGCAGTTGCTGGCGCGACGTCGCATAGAACCGCGGGTCCTTGCGCAGCATGGCGATGAAGGCGGTGAGGTCCCCCTTGAAGCCCGTCTCGGCCATCACGCCCTCCATCTGGGCGCGGATCCGCTTCACCTCGGACAGGCCGAGCTCGTGGATCTGGTCCGGGGTCATCGCCGTGGTGGTGTGGTCGGCGACCAGCCAGCGGTAGTACTCATCGCCGCCGCGCAGGCTGCGCGCGCCGATCGCCTTGCGGCTGGCGGGCACGTATTCCGTCTCCAGGAAGGTCGCGAAGTCCCGCTGGGCGGGACGCACCTGGTCGCGGACCACGGCGATGGCCTGGGCCTTCAGTTCGGCGAGGCGTTCGGCGGGGAGGCGGGCGCCGGCGAAGGGCGCGAGCAGCGGGTCGGTCTCGACGGGGGCGGTCGCGGCGGCGCGGGCGCGGGCGGCCACGCCCTGGCTGGTCGCGCGCGGCTGGGTGAAGCCGGACTTCACGCCCCGGCGGGCGTTCTCGATGTTGCGGGCGTAGTAGCGGGGCAGCGCCTTGAGCCGCGTGATCCAGGCTTCGGCGTCGGCCTCACTGTCGAGGTGCGTGGTCGAGGCCACATAGCCCATGTCCTGGTCGAAGCCTGAGTCGCTGTTGAATGGCATCCGGGATTCGTCAAAGGCGAGGCTGCGCAAGCGCCGGTCCAGGGTCCAGGCCAGGAAGTCACGGTTCAGGCGCGCCGGTTGGGACAGGCCCGCGGGATCGATGGCCGTCAGCCGCGCCTTGAACTCCTCGAAATTGCTGCGCCGCAGGACGTCGGCGCCGGAGGAGGGATCGGGCAGCTTGGCCAGCGCGGCGCGGTCACCCTCGCGGCCGGCGCCGATCGGGTCCTGCGACAGGGCGTAGGCCTCATAGTCCGCGACCAGGATGTTCAGGGCCTTGTCGTCGGCCAGCGCCGGCCCGGCGGCGACCAGCAGGGCAAGGACAATCAGCAGGCGACGCATGGGGGCTCTCCGGAATGGCGGCCAAGCTGGCGCAACCCGGGCGCGGCGCCAAGGGTTGGCCGCGGGATTCCACCCCGCCATTGAAGGCCGAGGGGTTCTAGTTCCCCATGCGCAGGTAGAAGATCGGCTGGGGCCAGGTGATCCGGCCCTTCGGCCGTTTGGTCCCGATCCGCTCCGCGCCCATGCGCAGGTAGAAGCCTTCGGCCGGTGGATTGGAGACGATCTTCACGGCGTCGATGCCCAGCGCCCGCGCTTCGGCGGCCATGTGAGCGAACAGCCGCGCGCCGAGACCGGTCCCCTGCGCGGCGTCGGCCACGAACATCAGATCCAGTTCCGGCTCGCCCTCGGTGATCAGGCCGTAGAAGCCCAGGGCCTGACCGTCGGCCTCGGCCATGATGACCAGGTCGCGCTCGAACTGCGCCGGCGTCAGGGCATAGTCGGCCAGCATCGGGGCGAATTCGCCGTGATAGGCGCTGACCCCGCGCATCAGCCGGTCCAGCGCCGGCAGGTCGGCCGTCGTCGCGCGGCGCAGCGTCTCGCTCATCCCGCCTTCAGCTCGGCCAGGATATCGGTCAGCGCGGCCTGCCAGGGCCGGGGCGTCACGCCGAACACCGCCTGCAGGCGGCTGAGATCCATGGTCGCGCGCAGCGGTCGCCGGGCCGGGGTCACGTAGTCGGCGGTCTTCTGGCCGCCCACGGCGGGCGCGGCGTCACCCAGGGCCTCGGCGAAGATGGCCTCGGCGAAACCCTTCCAGGTGACCTCGCCGGAGTTGGCGAAGTGCACCGTGCCGAACGCGGGGTCGCCCGCCTTCGCGGCCGCCAGCCGCGCCGCCTGGTCCAGGATGAAGCCGGCGAGGTCGGCTGCGGACGTGGGCCGGCCAGACTGGTCGTCGACCACCTTCAGCGGATTTCCGGCGGCGGCGACCCGCAGCATGGTCTTCACGAAGTTCTTGCCGTGGGCGGAGACCACCCACGAGGTGCGGATGTTCAGCGACCGGGCGCAGGCGGCGGCGACGCGGCGCTCGCCTTCCAGCTTCGTCGCGCCATAGACGTTCAGCGGGTTGGTGGGCGCGTCCTCGACGTAGGGCGCGCCGCCGGCGCCGTCGAAGACATAGTCGGTGGA
>CAUJHW010000022.1 GCA_963205005.1 Pseudomonadota bacterium | reverse complement strand
CGGGGATGACCGGAGGGGGGGCCACGCGGAGCCCCCCCCTCACCCGACGCGCGTCGGCGCGCACCCGGCCATAGATCTCATGGCGGCCAGTCTGCCTGCCGCCCAGGCCAACTCAAGGTTCGCCCTCCGGGCGACCGCCCCGCGGCGCGCTCGCAGAGCGCGACCTTGACTTGGCCTGGGCGGCAGGCTCGCATCAACCGGGAGATTTAGGGACGTTCGTCGCCAGACGACGCCATTTCCACGGGGATGATCCGCGCGTGAAAGCCGTCTTCGATACCAAGCCGAACTCCGGCTACGACGACGAGATCATCCGCCGCTATCACTTCCCGACCCAGAGCAACTACATGGCCGTCGCGCGGGACGCGGTGGGCGACTGGATCGTGTACCGGGAGCCGCAGCGGAATGGCGGACGCCGCGCCTACATCGCCGTCGCCCGCGTGGCGCGGATCGAGCCTGACCCCGTGCGGCCCAACCACGCCTACGCGATCATGGCCGACTACCTGCCCTTCGACCGCCCTGTTCCGTTCGCCGGGGCCGGGACCTATTGGGAGGCCCCGCTGCGCGCCGTCGAGAACGCCAGCCGCGTCGGCGCGTCCCTCCAGGGCAAGGCCATGCGCGCGCTCGACGACTTCGACTTCAGCGCCATCGTCGCAGCCGGCCTGTCAGAGACCCTCGCCCCCGAAAACGCCATCCGCCTAGGCCTCGCCGGTGTCGGCGATGTCCCGGCGGTCTTCGACTACGACGCTGTCCCAGGCATCGATCAGGTCCGCCGCGTCGAGGCCATGCTGGTCAACCGCAAGATCCGCGACGCCAACTTCCGCCGCCAGGTCTGCGAAGCCTACGACGACCGCTGCGCCGTCACCGGCCTGCGGATCATCAACGGCGGCGGACGCTCGGAAGTGCAGGCTGCCCACATCTGGGGGGTCGGCCAGGGCGGCCCCGACGTGGTCCAGAACGGCCTCGCCCTCTCCGGCACCGTCCATTGGCTCTTCGACCGCCACCTGATCTCGCTGACCGACGACTACCGCCTGCTGGTCTCCCACAACAAGGTGCCGGCCGAACTCCGGGTGCTGTTCGAGCGGCAGATGGACCGGGTTCACCTGCCGGCGGACCAGCGCCTGTGGCCTCATCGGGCCTATGTGGAGAAGCACCGGGAGCGGTTCATGGCGGCGTGAGGGGCGCTATCGCGTCCGCGCCAATGCCGAATGTAAGGTCGTTGGAACGGCGCTAAAGTGCCCCCTACCCCTCCAGCAGCCCCTCAACCCCCGCCCGCTTCGCCTTCATCGCGTCGAACGCCGCCCAGACGCCCTGGTCGCCGTGCCACTGCCCGCGCGTCGCGGCCTTCGAGTATTCCGTCGACCGCGCCTCGAAGAAGTTGGCGTGCTCCACGCCCGACAGCATGCTCTGCAGCCAGGGCAGCGGGTTTTCCTTGGCGCCGTAGACCTCCGGCAGGTCCAGCTGGCGCAGGCGCCAGTCGGCGATGAAGCGGATGTATTTCTTGATGTCGTCCGGGGTCATGCCCTGGATCTCGCCGGCCTCGAAGGCCAGGTCGATGAACTTGTCTTCCAGGTTCACCACCGTCTTGCAGCAGTCGACGATGTCGTCGGCGACGCTCTTGGTGACGCAGCCGGTCTCCTTGTTGAAGGCGTGGTACAGCTTGACGATGCCTTCGCAGTGCAGGCTCTCGTCGCGGACCGACCAGCTGACGCTCTGGCCCATGCCCTTCATCTTGTTGTGGCGCGGGAAGTTCATCAGCATGGCGAAGCTGGCGAACAGCTGCAGGCCCTCGGTAAAGCCGCCGAACATGGCCAGCGTGCGGGCGATGTCGGCGTCGGTGTCGACCCCGAACTGCTGCATGTAGTCGTGCTTGTCGCGCATCGCCTGGAAGTCGAGGAACGCGGTGAACTCCGCGTCCGGCATGCCGATGGTTTCCAGCAGCAGCGCATAGGCGGCGATGTGGATCGTCTCCATGTTGGAGAACGCCGCCAGCATCATCTTCACTTCGGTCGGTTTGAAGACGCGGGAATAGCGCTCCATGTAGTTGTCGTTCACCTCGACGTCCGACTGGGTGAAGAAGCGGAAGATCTGGGTCAGCAGGTTGCGCTCACGGTCATTGAGCTTGGTGGCCCAGTCCTTGAGGTCCTCGCCCAGCGGGATCTCCTCGGGCATCCAGTGGACCTGCTGCTGCTTCTTCCAGAAGTCGTACGCCCACGGATAGCGGAACGGCTTGTAGGCGTAGGACGGGGTGAGCAGGCCCGGCAGCGTACGGATGTTGGGATCGGACTTGAGTGACATGGGAGTCGCCTGCACGCTGGTGATTGAGCCACAGAGTGGATCAACATCTAGTGGTCGTAAAGCCGCCCATACGCCGCATGTAGAGTTTTCCACGGTGTCGTAGTGGACGGTGGATATGTCTCGACGGCCCGGCCAGGCGCGTTCGAACCCGGCCGGAACCGCTGGCCGCCTACTGGCAGGCCAGGCATTCCTCGTAGTCGGTCTTGCCCTCGGCGTGGACCGTGGCGGCCAGCGCCTCCTGGCCCGCATGGCTCGCCCGCTGCACCGACTTGGACCGCAGGTAATACAGGGACTTGCAGCCCCGCTCCCACGCCTGCCAGTGCAGCATGTGCAGGTCCCACTTGTCGATGTCGCCCGGCAGGAACAGGTTCACAGACTGCGACTGGCAGATGTCCGGCGTACGGTCGGCGGCGAGTTCCACCACCCAGCGCTGGTCGATCTCGAAGGCGGTCTTGTAGGTGTCCTTGTCGTCCTGGCTCAGGAAGTCGAGGTGCTGGACCGAGCCTTCGTTCTGCAGGATGGAGTCCCACACCGCGGCGGTGTTGTTGCCGGTGGTTTCCAGCAGCTTCTCGAGGAAGGGGTTCTTCACCGCGAAAGTGCCCGACAGGGTCTTGTGGCTGTAGATGTTGGCCGGGATCGGCTCGATGCCGGCCGAGGTGCCGCCGCAGATGATCGAGATCGAGGCGGTGGGGGCGATGGCCAGCTTGTGGCTGAACCGCTCCATCACGCCGCGGTCGGCGGCATCGGGGCAGGGACCGCGCTCGGCGGCCAGCTTGCGCGAGGCCGCGTCGCACTGGCGGCGCAGGGTCTTGAACAGGCGCATGTTCCACGACTTGGCCATGGCGCTCTCGAAGGGCACGTTCTGGCTCTGCAGGAACGAGTGGAAGCCCATCAGGCCCAGGCCCACCGAGCGCTCGCGCTTGGCGGCGTAGACGGCGTTCTTCATCTCCGGCGGCGCGCGGGTGATGAAATCTTCCAGCACGTTGTCGAGGAAGCGCATGACGTCCTCGATGAACGTCGGGTGGTCGCGCCACTCCAGGAAGGTCTCGGCGTTGACCGACGACAGGCAGCAGACCGCCGTGCGCTCGATCCCCAGGTGATCCTTGCCGGTGTGCAGCATGATCTCGGAGCACAGGTTCGACTGGCGAACCGACAGGCCCAGGTCCTGCTGATGCTGCGGCATCGAGCGGTTCACGGTGTCGGAGAAGATCAGGTAGGGCTCGCCGGTCTGCAGACGGACCTCAAGGATCTTCTGCCACAGCGAGCGGGCGTCGACCTCGCGGACAACCTCGTTGTTCTTGGGCGAGCGCAGGCCGAACATCAGGCCGTCGCGGACAGCCTCCATGAACTCGTCGCTGATCGAGATGCCATGATGGAGGTTCAGGCTCTTTCGGTTGAAGTCGCCGGAGGGCTTCCGGATTTCCAGGAACTCCTCGATCTCCGGGTGGTGGATGTCGAGGTAGACGGCCGCCGAACCCCGGCGCAGCGAACCCTGGCTGATCGCCAGGGTCAGCGAGTCCATCACACGGATGAACGGGATGATGCCGCTGGTCTGGCCGGCGCCCTTCACCTTTTCACCGATGGAGCGGACGCCACCCCAGTAGGTGCCGATGCCGCCGCCGTTGGAGGCCAGCGCCACGTTCTCGTTCCACACGCCCTGGATGCCTTCGAGGCTGTCCGGCACGGCGTTCAGGAAGCATGAGATCGGCAGGCCGCGCCCCGCGCCGCCGTTGGACAGCACCGGGGTCGAGGGCATGAACCAGAGCTGGGAGATGTAGTCGTAGATCCGCTGGGCATGGTCGGCGTCGTCGGCATAGGCCGTCGCGACGCGGGCGAACATGTCCTGATAGCTTTCGCCCGGAAGGAGGTAGCGGTCTTCCAGCGTCGTCTTGCCGAAGTCGGTCAGGAGGGCGTCGCGCGAGCGATCGACCTCGACCTTGCGGACCAGCTGCAGTTGCGGGCGCTCCGCGCGCGACGCAACCCGTTCAGAAGCCTCGGCAATCCCAACTTGCGCTGCTTCACTCATGTCTCTGCCCTGTTCCCCTCGAAGGACGCGAACTGCGTCTTTCCCTACATCTTGTGGTTCAGCCCCCGAACCAGCCCACATATGGGGCACCTGTCCGCTCGACTCGTCAATGAGGCGGCCCGGCCGCACACAGACTTTTTCGCTAATGAGACGTTAACGCGCAGGGGTCCGCTCTCGGTGGATTCCGGCGCACGATTCGACGGCTCACGACACTGTGAACATCATCGGGTCAGCGGCCACTGCATCGCGATCAGGAGCGTGCCCACGACCAGGACGATCAATGTGAGCGGCGCGCCCAGCCGCGGATAGTCGATGAACCGGTAGCCTCCGGGCGCCATCACCAGGGTGTTGCATTGGTGACCGATGGGGGTGAGGAAGTCGCAGGCCGCGCCCATCGCCACCGCCATGAGGAACGGATCGGGCTGCAGGCCGAGCAGCCGCGCCAGACTGGCGCCGATCGGGGCCACGATCAGCACGGTGGCGGCATTGTTCAGGAAGGGCGTGGCCGCCATGGCCACAGCCATCACCGCGCCGAGCGCCAGGATCGGTGGCTGGTCCTGGAACATCTGGGCGAGGGTTGCTGCGATCAGGTCCGCGCCACCGGTCGTCCGGATCGCCTCGCTGACCGGGATCAGCGCCGCGATCAGCACCAGCAGGGGACCGTCCAGCGCGGCATAGGCCTCGCGCATCCGGATGGACCCCACGAGCACCATCAGCACGGCCGCGCCGAAGAACGCGATTGCCACGGGCGCGATGTCCAGCGCCACGAGAACCATGGCGGCGCCCAGGATGATGGCCGGGGCGAACGCCCGTCGGATGCCGCCCAGGCGGAGGGCCCGCTCCGCCAGGGGCAACAGTCCCAGGGTCCGCAGGATTCCGGGCAGGGACCGTTCGGCGCCCTGGATGACCAGGATGTCGCCGGCCCGCAGCCTCAGCGTCCGCAGGGCGCTCGCGATGCGATAGCCGCTGCGGCTTACCGCGAGCAGATTGACGCCGTGGCTCGTGTGCAGGTCCTCCTGGCGCGCTGAACGGCCGATCAGCATGGAATCAGGACCTATCACCGCCTCGACGACGCGGACCTCTTCCGTCGGCTCAGCCATGGCGATGGGGCGGTCCGAGCGGGTGAGGCGCAGCTTCAGGCGCGCGATCAGGTCGTCCAGCGCCTGGTGGTCGCCTTCCAGCAGCAGGACATCGCCGGAGCGGAGCCGGGTGTTCGGGTGGGGCGCGCGGTGCCGCAGGGTCCCGCGCAGAATGGCGGCGACCGACACCTCGCCGTGAGCCGTCTTCATCAGTCGGCTGACGGACAGGCCTTGCGGCGCCCAGTCCGGCGGGACCTCGACCTCAGTGACGTAGGGGTTCACCGCCAGAGCCGCATCGAGGGTTTCCGGGGTCGGTCGGGACGCGGGCAGCAGACGGTAGGCGAAGGCCAGGAACAGGAGGCCGACCGCCGTCACGCCCAGGCCGACAGGCGCGTAGTCGTACATGGCGAAGGGACGCCCCAGGATCTCTTCCCGGACCTGAGAGACGATGATGTTGGGCGACGTGCCCACCAGGGTGACCGTCCCGCCAAGCAGGGCCCCAAACGACATGGGCATCAGCAGACGTGATGGCGGCGTGCCGGTCCGCTTCGCCACCGAGAGGGCTATGGGCATCATGATGGCGAGCGCCCCGACGTTCTTGGTGACCATCGAAAGCACCGTCACAGCGGTCGTGAACAGCAGGACCTGCGAGGTCTGCCCCGTGAGCCGCGGCAGCAGGGGACGCAGGATGATCTCGACGATGCCCGACTTGGCGAAGGCCGCGCTGACGATCAGGGCGCAGGCGATGATGACCGTGATGTCGTTCCTGAAGCCGTCGAATGCGGCCTTCGCGGGAACCACGTTGAGCGTGACGCCCACCAGCAGCGCCAGGACGGCGATCACGTCATAGCGCCACCGGCCCCAGATGAAGCCAGCGATGGTCACGCTTACCAGCCCGAAGGCCAGCGCCTGCTGAAGCGTCATGATCATCCCCCTCCGGCCCGGGTCCAGGACCGGGGCTCAGAGGCTAGAACGCAAGCCGGGCCATAAGGCTTCAGGCGTCGAGGTTGAGCAGGGCCGGATCGCCGCCCTGGGCGGCGATATTCACGCTGACGGCGCGCTCGACGGCGAAGCGCAGCAGGGCATGAGGGCCACCGGCCTTGGGGCCCGTTCCGGACAGGCCCTCACCGCCGAACGGCTGCACGCCCACCACCGCGCCAATCATCGATCGGTTCACATAGGCGTTGCCAGCCGGGACCCTCCGCCGCACCTCCTCGGCGAAGGCCTCGATGCGGCTGTGGACACCCAGGGTGAGGCCATAGCGGGACCGCACCAGCGGCGCGGCCGCGGCCTCCAGCTTCGCCGGGTCGTAGCGGACCACATGCAGAACCGGCCCGAAGACCTCGGCGGTCAGGAACCCGGCCTCCGGGATCTCGGCCAGGGTCGGGGCGAAGAAGTGGCCGCCCTCCGGACCCGGCAGGCGGGCCAGCACCCGGGCGTCCCGTGTCAGACGCTCGACATGGGTGTCCAGAGCCGCCCTCGCTTCCGCATCGATCACAGGGCCGACGTCGGTACGCGGATCGGCGGGGTCGCCGACCACCAGGGTCCGCATGGCGCCGGTCAGGCCCTCGATGAGCAGGT
This sequence comes from Pseudomonadota bacterium, assembly GCA_963205005.1. Lineage (GTDB taxonomy): Bacteria > Pseudomonadota > Alphaproteobacteria > Caulobacterales > Caulobacteraceae > Phenylobacterium. The sequence goes on along the minus strand of CAUJHW010000022.1, from coordinate 3,024 downwards.
CCGCCGTCTCGTGTGGCAGGAACAGAACCCGCAGCGCCGAGCAGCGCTGGCCGGCCGAGCCGAAGGCCGAGACCAGAACGTCGTCGATCACCTGCTCCCGAAGCGCCGTGGTGTCGACGAACATGGCGTTCAGGCCACCTGTCTCGGCGATGAACGGCACGATCGGACCCGGGCGCGCCGCCAGGGTGCGGTTGATCGCCCAGGCCGTTTCCGTGCCGCCGGTGAAGGCCACGCCGTCGCATCCGGAATGGCTGACCAGCGCCTGGCCGACGGCCACGCCATCACCCGGCAGGAGGTGAAGCAGATCCCGCGGCACGCCCGCCGCGTGGAACAGCTTCACCGCCTCGCACGCGATGATCGGTGTCTGTTCAGCGGGCTTGGCCAGCACGCCGTTGCCGGCGGCCAGCGCCGCGGCGACCTGGCCGGTGAAGATCGCCAGCGGGAAGTTCCAGGGGCTGATGCAGACGAACACGCCGCGGCCGTGGAGGCTGAGCTGGTTGATCTCGCCGACCGGGCCCCGCATCGTTTCCGGCTGGGCGAACTGGGTCTCGGCCAGGTGGGCGTAGTAGCGACAGAAATCGACGGCCTCGCGCACTTCGGCGACGGCGTCGGCCAGGGTCTTGCCGGCCTCGCGGACACAGATGGCGACCAGCCGGTCGCGCCCGGCCTCGAGCGCGTCGCCCATGGCCCGCAGCACCCTGGCGCGGCCCTCGCCGCCGCGGCAATCCCATGCAGGCTGCTCGGACCGGGCCGCGGTGAATGCGACCTCGATCTGGGCCGGGGTGGCGCTCCAGACCTGCCCAAGGCGGCGTGACAGGTCCCCGGGCGACAGCGCCGGCGCACCTTCACCGGCCCTGACCAGTGCGCCGCCGACGACCGGCGCGGCTTCCAGCGCCTCGCCGTCCAGCCGCGCGATGGCGGCCACGAGTCCGTCCCTTTCGCCAGCGATCGAGAGGTCCACGCCCTGGGCGTTTCGCCGGGACGGGCCGTAGAGGTCGCGCGGCAGCGGGATGCGCGGGTGTGGTCCGGCCCCGGCCGCCTCGACGGCGGCGATCGGATCGACCACGACCTTCGAAACCGGGGTCTTCTCGTCCAGCAGGGCGTGGACGAACGAGGTGTTCGCGCCGTTCTCCAGCAACCGGCGCACCAGATAGGGCAGCAGGTCCTCGTGACTTCCGACGGGGGCATAGACCCGAAGCGGAAAGTCGCCATAGCGCTCCTGCGCCGCGGCATAGAGGGCCTCGCCCATGCCATGCAGCCGCTGGAACTCCGGGCTCAGCCCCCGTTGGCCGGCCATGAGCCTGACGGCTGCAAGGGTATGGGCGTTGTGGGTGGCGAACTGGCCGTAGAGGTGCGGCGCGGCGTCCAGAAGAGCGCGGGCGCAGGCCAGGTAGGACACGTCAGTGGCCGCCTTGGTCGTATAGACCGGATAGCCCGGCAGGCCGGCCACCTGGGCGCGCTTGATCTCGGAATCCCAGTAGGCGCCCTTCACCAGCCGCACCATCAACCGGCGGCCGCTGGACCGGGCGATCCCGGCCAAAGCCTCGATCACCTGCGGCCCGCGCTTCTGGTAGGCCTGCACCGCCAGCCCCAGCCCCCTCCAGGCGCCGAGCGACGGCTCGCGCGCCAGCCGGTCCAGTAGGTCCAGCGAGATGACGAGGCGATCCGCCTCCTCCGCATCGAGCGTGAGGTTGATGTCGGCCCCGGCGGCCATCTCCGCCAGCCGCAGGATGCGCGGATAAAGGTCGGTCAGAACCCGCCCGGCCTGACGCGCCTCGTAGCGGGGCGACAGGGCCGACAGCTTTACCGAAATACCGTGGCCACGCTCCGGACCCTGCCCCTTCGCCTGGTCGGCGACAGCCTGGATCGCCCCGGCATAGGCCGCCTCATAGCGGTCAGCGTCCGCGTCGGTGCGGGCGCCCTCGCCCAGCATGTCGAACGAACAGACGAAGGCGTCCGCCCCAGCCCGACGGCTGGCCTTCTCGATGGTGGCGCCCAGCACGAACTGCTCGCCCATGATCCGCACCGCCGCGCCCACCGCCCGTCGGATCACCGGCTCGCCCAGGCGCCCTGCGAGTCGCCGGATGAAGCCTGGAAGGTCGCTGCGGGCCTCTTCGTCCGGATCGATCAGCCGGCCGGTGAGCATCAGGCTCCAGGTCGAGGCGTTGACCAGCAGCGAGCCCGACTGGCCGGCGTGGCTGGCCCAGTCCGCGGAGGCGATCTTCTCGGCGATCAGCCAGTCGCGGGTCTGCTCGTCGGGCGTCCGCAGCAGCGCCTCGGCCAGGCACATCAGGGCCAGACCCTCGCGGGTCGACAGGCTGAACTCCTGCAGGAAGCTCTCGACCACACCCTGGCGGCTGGCGCCCTTGCGTGCGGCGCGCACCAGGGCCTCGGCCTCGGTCTGCACGGCCGCCCGATCCTGAAGGCTCAGAGGTCGTGCGGCGAGGCGTGCGGCCAGCGCCTCGCGCTCATCCGCAAATTTTTCCTGGTCCAGGTGATCGAATGACATGCGCTCGCCTCAGGTTTCACGGTCTTAGGGAGAAACCTGCGGCGAAATCAAGGATTGAAGGGCACAAGCTCCCCACGTCGCGCGCACCCGCGGGCCAGCGCTGTTTCACCAAAAGCAAAGGGCCCGGTGTTTCCACCGGGCCCCCAACTCAGTTCGACGAACCTGTCGTCGATCGAGATCAGAAGTTGATGTCGATCGTCGAACGGCGGTTCAGCGGTTCCTTCACGCCGTCGCCGGTGGCGACTGCGGGCATGGTCTCACCCTTCCAGTCGACCGACAGGGCGGTCTGGGCGACGCCCGTACCGACCAGCGCATCGGCGACAGCCTTGGCGCGACGCTCCGACAGGCGGACGTTGTAGGTCGCCGAGCCGGACGTGTCGGCGTGACCCACGACGACGACGCGCGTGGCGTTGCCGGCCTTGGCGTAGTTCGCCGCGTCGGTGATCACCGCCTGGGCTTCCGGCGTGATCACGTACTGATCGAACGGGAAGTAGACGATGAACTGCCGGGCCTCA
>CAUJHW010000021.1 GCA_963205005.1 Pseudomonadota bacterium | reverse complement strand
CTCATTGGCTTTCCGCCTGTTTTTGATCGGGCGGAAGATCCGCCCACACACAAGGTGACGCTAAGCCGCAAACTGCGGCGGTTGCAATCTCGGGGTCGCTACTTAGACCGCGGTCGCTTTCGCATGCTCGATATAGAGCGCCCTCAGTCGTGTGGCCACCGGACCCGGGACGCCGGACCCCACGGGCCTGCCGTCCACGGCTACGACCGGCAGCACCAGGGTTCCGGCCCCGGTGATGAACGCCTCGCGGGCGGAAACGGCTTCATCGGGCGTGAAGGGGCGCTCTTCGACCTTCAGCCCGGCCTGCCGGGCCACGTCCAGCAGCGACAGTCGGGTGACACCGCGCAGGATGTTGGCGTTGGTGTCGCGTGTCCTCAGGACGCCGTCGCCGTCGACGATCCAGGCGTTGGAGGAAGCGCCCTCGGTCACCAGACCCAGGTCGTCCACGTACCAGGCCTCGACCGCGCCGGCCTCGCGGGCCTTCTGCTTGGCCAGCGCATTCGGCAGCAGGCCGACCGTCTTGATGTCGCAGCGGCCCCACCGGTTCTCCGGGGTGGTGACGACCGACACGCCCTTGCGCGCGCGGGCCTCGGTGGCCTCGCGGTCGACGCGGCTGACGGTGATGACGATCGAAGGCGGCGTGCCTTCCGGCGGGAAGGCGTGATCGCGGGTCGCCACGCCCCGGCTGACCTGCAGATAGACGAGCCCCTCGCGGATCCGGTTCCGGCGCACGGTCTCCCTGAGCACCGTGGTCAGGGCCGCCCGGCTCATGGGCATCGGGATCTTCAGCTCGCCCAGGCTGCGTTCCAGCCGGGCGAAGTGCCCTTCCGGGTCGGCCAGCTTGCCGTCGAACAGCGCCCAGACCTCATAGACCGCATCGGCGAACTGGTAGCCACGATCCTCGATGTGGACCACGGCGTCGGACTTCGGCGTAAACCTGCCGTTGACGTAGGCGATGCGCGACACCTCAGGACTCCTCGACTTCGAGCGACCGGGAGCCCGACAGGCCCAGCGACTTCAGCTTGCGGTGCAGCGCCGACCGCTCCATGCCGATGAAGGCCGCCGTGCGCGAGATGTTGCCGGAGAACCGCAGCATCTGGGCGTTCAGATACTCCCGCTCGAAGACCTCGCGGGCCTCGCGCAGAGGCAGGGCGATGATCCGTTCGGCGCCGAGGGACGTCGCCTGGTCGTTCACCGAGGCTTCCGGCGGCAGCATGTCGGCGGTTATCGGATCGGACGGGGCCCCGGAAGCCAGGATCAGCATCCGCTCCACGTTATTGCGAAGCTGACGAAGGTTTCCCGGCCAGGCGCGCACCTGCAACATCGCCAGCGCATCGTCCGAGAGCCTGCGCCGCGACATCCCCGAGGCCTCGCAGATGCGGTCGATGAAGTCCTCGATGAGTTCGGGAATGTCCTCGCGACGCTCGGACAGGCCCGGCACATTGACCGGCACCACGTTCAGGCGATGGAAAAGGTCCTCGCGGAACCGACCGGCGGCGATCTCCTCGCGCAGGTCCTTGGAGGTCGAGGAGATAACGCGGACGTCCACCTGCACATCGGCGTCGCCGCCGACCCGGCGGAAGCGCTGCTCCACCAGCACCCGCAGGATTCGCCCCTGCGTCTCGCGCGGCATGTCGGCCGCCTCGTCGAGATAGAGCGTGCCGCCGTGGGCGCGCTCGAACACGCCGATCTTGGCGGTCCGGCCGGAGTCCCCCTCCTCTCCAAACAGTTCAACGTCCATGCGCTCGGGCGTCATCCCGGCGGCGCTGATGGGCACGAACTCGTTGCGCGACCGATGGCTGGCGGCGTGGATCAGGCGCGCAACCGTTTCCTTGCCCGAACCCGCGGGGCCCGAGATCAGCACCCGGCTGTTGGCGCCTGCCAGCTTGGCGATCATCTGGCGAAGCTGCTGGGCGGCCATCGACTTGCCGATCAGGCCTTCGGGCGTGATCGCCTGGGTGCGCAGCCGGCGGTTCTCACGCCGAAGGTTGGTGGTTTCCAGAGCGCGTTCCACCACCAGCAGCAGGCGGTCGGACTTGAACGGCTTCTCGAGGAACTCGTAGGCGCCGCGCTTGATCGAGCTGACCGCGGTCTCGATGTTGCCGTGCCCGGAGATCATGATCACCGGCAGGTCGGCGTCCAGCGCCTTGACCATGTCCAGCAGTTCCAGACCGTCCATGCCGCCCCCGGACATCCAGATGTCCAGGATCAGCAGCGCGGGCTTGCGCGCCCGGATCGCGGCCAGCGCGCTCTCGGAGTCGTTGGCCGTTCGCACGTCATAGCCTTCGTCGGCCAGGATTCCGGCGACCAGGTCGCGGATATCCGCCTCGTCGTCGACCACCAGAACATCAGCTGCCATCAGGTCTTCCTCATCACGCCGATACGGCCCGCGGCGGAGCCGGGACGCGCGTCGGGTGGACAATCGGCAGGCGCAGGATCGCCAGCGCCCCCTGCCCGCTTCGCGCGTCGGTCAGCTCCAGTTCGCCGCCGTGGTCTTCCAGGATCCGCTTCACGATCGCGAGACCCAGGCCCGTGCCCTTTTCCCGCGTCGTCACATACGGCTCGGTCAGCCGGTCGCGATCCTTGGCCGGCAGGCCTATCCCGTTGTCTTCCACTTCGATGGTGACGCCATCCAGGTCGACACTCAGGCGCGCGAGGATGCGGCCCTGGTGGCGCTCGGCGCCTGCGCGACGGGCCTCGACGGCCTCGGCGGCGTTCTTGAGCACATTGGTCAGCGCCTGGCCGATCATCCGGCCGTCCGCCATGAGTCCCGCTTCCGGCGCCGGCTCTTCCATCTCGACCATCAGGTCCGGGCTGGCCACCCGCTGGGCGAACACCGCCGCCCGCAGCATCTCGGTGACATCCAGTCGCTCGAACTTGGGCGCCGGCATACGGGCGAAGGCGGAAAACTCGTCGACCATGCGACCGATGTCGCCCACCTGGCGCACGATGGTGTCGGTGCAACGGTCGAAGATTTCCAGTTCGGCGACCGGAATGTCCTTGCGGTACTTCCGCCGCAGACGCTCCGCCGACAGCTGGATCGGGGTCAGGGGGTTCTTGATCTCGTGGGCGATGCGGCGCGCGACGTCGCGCCAGGCGGCGTTGCGCTGGGCCGCCACCAGCCGGGTGACGTCGTCGAAGGTGAACACGAGACCGCCCTCGCTCTGGCTGGCGCGCACGCGCAGGCGCCGCGAATCCCGCCCGCGCACCACATCGATCTCTTCCTCGGCCTCGCCGGAACGGCCGGCGGCGGCGAGCTCCGCAAACTCCGGCGCCACGTCGGCGAGGTCTCGTCCGCGGCCGTGATCGCCCGGCAGCGCCAAAAGGACGGCGGCCTGACGGTTGGCGACCGAGATACGGCCATCCGGATCCAGCCCGATAACGCCCGCGCTGACCTCCGCCAGCACGGTCTCGATGAACTGCCGCCGCTCCTCGGCCTCCTCGCCGGCCCGGCGGAGGGCTTCCTGCTGGGCCTGGAGGTCATGGGTCATGCTGTTGAAGGCGCGAGACAGCACCGCGATCTCGTCGGGATCGGCGTCGGCGTCGACACGGGCGCTGAGATCGCCCCCCGCAACCCGGCCCGCAGCCTGCACCAGCCGGGCCACCGGCGCCGAGATCGTGTTTGCGGCCGCCATCCCCAGCCAGACCGCGCCGACCAGCACCAGCAGCGCGGTCTCCACCGAACTCAGAGCGAAAATGGTCTGAACTTTCTTCCGGTTCTGGGCGACCTCCCGGTACGAGATCAGCGCGCCTTCAGCCTCGCGCAGGTGGGCGACGATCCCCTGCTGCAACGGCCGGGAGACATAGAGATAGCCATCCGAAAAACCACGCAGCCGATAGAGGCCGCGCATGACGTCCGACCCGGGCGGATTGATGATGAAAACGTCACCCTGGTTCGCCGCCTCATAGGCGGCCCGTGGCGGCACCAGGAAGGCCGGCGCCCCGGGATTCTCCACCTTGGCCAGCACCTGCCCCTGACTGTTCACCAGATAGGCCGCGGGAAACGCGTGATAGGACGCCAGCGCCGCCAGATACTCGTGCACCCCGGCGGGACGGGCCTGCAGGCCGCCCGCCTCGCGGTTCAGATCGACAGCCATAAGGGTGATGTGGTCGCCGATATAGTTGGTCTGCTCGTCCACATAGGAGCGGAACACGGTCGCCGAGTTCTCGACGACGGTCTGCACCCGCTCGCTGAACCACTTCTCCACGCCCTGGTTCACCAGCACGCCATAGAACAGGAACACCACCAGCGCCGGGACCACGGCGGCCAGGGCGAACAGCCTGACGAAACGGACGTGCAGACGCGCCCCGGCATCGTGAGCCCGAGCCCTCAGGAGTTCGAGAATCTGCAAGGTCACGGAGGCGACGAGGCCCAGGATCAGGGCCATGTTCAGGCCCAGGACCGTCAGGATCATGCGGCTGGTCGGCCCCAGCGGCCCCTGGGTCGGAGGCGAGACCGTCAGCAGTATGGCGAGACCTGTCAGCCCGGCGGCGACGCCGTAGCTGACGCCCAGGAAGAACCGGGACTGGAGCGTATTCCGGATTCTGGCCAGGGCCGGATGCCGGAACGCCGGATGCGCGAGGAACGCCATTGAAGACGGAGCCTAGGCGAGTGTGCTCCAAAATCAACAGCTATGTTGCGCGGTTGCAAGCTGCAGCTCAGCCCCTTCAGGGACGTCGCGCGGCCTGCTCCGTGGCCTTGTCCTTGTTCGCCTGGCTGATCAGGTAGTGGAAGATCGTCTCCGACTCTCCGGGGGTCAGGATGTCGCGGAACGAAGCCATGCCCTTCTGAGCGCGGACGCCCCGGACGACGATGTCCTCCCACTCCAGCCAGTTGTGCAGCGTGGTCGAATAGCGCAGGTCCGGGATCGACTTGTCGGCGACCGCATTGGCGCCATGGCACCCCGAACAGACCCGCGCATACGAGGCCGAGCCGTCAATCACCTGCTCGTTGGTTCCGGTCAGCAACGGCGGATTGAGTGTGCTCGAGATGGTGCTGTCCGGCCCGACTTTCTCCGCGGGCAGCCGAGCGGTTCCGCCCAGCCTGTAGACCAGGATCCGCGAGTTGTTGGCGCTGACCGGGCTGGTCCGCGCCTGCTCGCCGGGCAACCCTCGGGCCCCCACCAGGATCGCGACGTACTGCACACCGTCGATGGTGTAGGTCGAGGGCGCGGCCACCACCTTGGCCTGGGTCGGCGAAGACCAGAGCCGTGCGCCGGTTCGTGCGTCATAGGCCACGAACTCGCCGTCATGGTTGCCCGAGAAGACGATGTCGCTGGCGGTCGCCAGCACGCCGCTGGCCCCGAAGGTGGCGTTGGGCACGCGCCAGACTTCCTTCTGCGTCGCCGGGTTCCAGGCCTGGAGGTAGCTCTTGACCGTGCCCCGCGCCGGGGCGCCCGGAGCATTATAGAGCGGGGCCGCGGCCGCCGCGTTCACCGCCGTGTTGTAGGCGCGCGCATTGATCCGGAACTCCGTGACGCTGTCGTAGCCGGCGTTGTTCTCGGTCACCGGCAGATAGACCAGGCCCGTGCGCGGACTGTAGGACCAGGGATGCCAGTTGTGCGCGCCGAGCGGCCCCGGTGACACGATCGCGGGTTTTCCGGTCCGTTCGTAGCGGGCCACCGGATTTTCCACAGGGCGACCGGTCTTCAGGTCGATCCGCTCGGCCCAGTTCACCGGCGCGAACTTCTCGGCCGACAGCAGCTTTCCGGTCCGGGCGTCCAGCACATAGAAGAAGCCGTTCTTCGGCGCCTCCATCACCACCCGGCGCGGGCGGCCCTTCCACGGGATGGTCGCCACCATGATCGGTTGGGTGGCCGTGTGATCCCACGTCTCGCCGTTGGTCATCTGATAGTGCCAGACGTACGTCCCGGTTTCCGGATTCAGCGCGACGATCGAGGTCAGGAAGAGGTTGTCGCCGCCGCCCGGGCTGCGGAACTTCTGGTTCCAGGGCGTGCCATTGCCGACCCCGATGTAGAGCAGCCGGCTCTCGACGTCATAGGCCATGCCGTCCCAGACGGTGCCGCCGCCGCCCAGCTTCCACCACTCGCCGGTCCAGGTCTTGGCCGCCCGCGCCAGTTCCGGCGTCTCGAACCCCTTCGAGGGGTCTCCAGGAACCGTGTAGAAGCGCCAGATCTGCCGCCCGGTCGCCGCGTCATAGGCCGTGACATAGCCGCGCGCGTTGTACTCGGCGCCGCCGTTGCCGATGATCACCTTGCCGTTGATGATCCGTGGCACGCCGGTGACCGTGTAGGGCTTGGCCGGATCGACGGTCATCACCGACCAGGCCACCTTGCCGGTCCGCGCGTCCAGGGCGATCAGCCGCCCGTCGAGCACACCCAGGTAGATCCTGCCCTTCCAGGCTGCGACGCCCCGGTTCACCACATCGCAGCAGGCGATCTGGCCCACCGCCCGGTCGACCCTGGGGTCGTACTCCCAGAGCTTCTCGCCGGTACGGGCGTCAAACGCCTTCAGCATGCTCCAGGCCGTGGTGACGTAGAGGACGCCATCGACCACGACCGGCGTGGCCTCCTGGCCCCGCTCGCTGTCGATGTCGCCGTACCAGGCGAGACCCAGGCCCCCGATGTTCGACCTGTCGATTCCCGTCAGCGGACTGAAGCGCTGTTCGTCGAGGGTGCGGGCCGCCGACATCCAGGTTCCGGGCTCACGGTCAGCGGCCAGCTGGCGCGCCGTATCGACCGCAGCGGCGCCGCGCGGGTGGGGTCCGCCCTGGGCGCTGGCCACCAGCGCACCGCCCAGCACGGCGGCCACCGCGATGGCCGCACCGAAGCCTCGACGTCCCAGGGTCTTCATGGCCCCAACCTCCCCTGGCCCGCCTCGAATCCGGCGGGCTCGTTGAGGCGTGTCTATCAGGACCCGGCGTTTCCCCAAGGTCCGCCTTCAACCGTCAGCGGCGACCGCGAGCCATTTCGACGCCCAGGTCCTGGATCTTCTTGCGCAGGGTGTTTCGGTTGAGGCCGAGGATCTCGGCCGCGCGGACCTGATTGCCCCGCGTGGCGCCGAGCGTCAGCTGGATCAGGGGCCGTTCGACCTCTTCCAGCACCCGGTCGTACAGACCGGCCGGCGGGATGCCGTCCGGCTGGTCGGCGAAATAGGCCGCCAGCTTCTGCTCGACCAGCTGGGCGAGAGTCGCGGGGCCTTCCTGGCCCTGGATCGCCGGCTGCTGGTCGGCCAGCTCCTTCTCGATGATCCGCGCAGAGATCAGGTCTTCGCCGTAGAGCGCGCAGACCCGGCGGACCAGGTTCTCCAGCTCACGCACGTTGCCGGGCCAGGTGTGCCGCTTCAGACGGTCCAGGGCGTTGGCGTCGATGGTCTTCGCCGGAAGCCCCTCCCGGTTGGCCCTCAGCAGGAAGGCGCGCGCCAGGTCCGGGATATCTTCCGAACGGTCCCGCAGGGGCGGAATCCGCAGGGGCGCCACGTTCAGGCGGAAGAACAGGTCCTCGCGGAACAGGCCCTGCTGGATCAGCGCCCGCAGGTCGCGGTTGGTGGCGGCGATGATGCGGACATTCGGGCGGCGGCCGGTCTTCGGATTCAGCGCCGGCTCCGACCCGTCGATCACCCGCAGCAGACGCGTCTGGGCGTCCAGCGGCATGTCGCCGATCTCGTCCAGGAACAGGGTGCCGCCGTCGGCATCGACCAGCTTGCCCTGATCGCTCTCGTCCTTGCCGAACAGCTCGCTCTCCACCCGCTCGCGCGGGGTGGCGGCCAGGTTGATGACCACGAATTTTCCGTCGCGGCGCCGGCCCATGTCGTGCAGGGCGCGGGCCACCAGTTCCTTGCCGGTGCCGGACTCACCCGTGATCAGCACCGTCAGGTCCGCGCCGACCAGCCGCGCGATGGTCCGGTAGACCTCCTGCATCGGCGCCGAGCGGCCGATCAATGGCAGGCGATCGTCACGGACGGCGCGGGCCTGGGCCTTGGCCGCCTCACTGTCGGCCGGCCGCGAGAGGGCCCGGCGCGCCGCCGCGGTCATGTCGTCCAGGTCGAAGGGCTTGGGGATGTACTCGAAGGCGCCGACCTCGGCCGCGTTCACGGCGGTGATCAGGTTGTTCTGCGCGCTCATCACGATGACCGGCAGCTTCGGCCGCTGCTTCTTGATCCGCGGCAGGACGTCAAAGACGTTCTCGTCAGGCATCACCACGTCGGTGACCACCAGGTCGCCCTCGCCGTCGGTCACCCACTTGAGCAGGGTGGTGGCGTTGCCCGTGGCACGCACCTGATAACCCAGCCGGGTGAACGCCTGGCTCAGCACCAGCCGGATCGACGAGTCATCGTCGGCAATAAGGATCTTCTTGGACGCGTTGTTCATTCAGACATGTCCTCAGGCGCCGCGATCGGCAACAGCACGCGGAATACGGTGCGGCCAGGCTCGGATTCGAAATCGATGAGGCCGCCGTGACCGGCGACCAGCTTGGCGACCAGGGCCAGGCCGAGGCCCGCCCCGTTGTTCTTCGAGGTGACGAAGGGCTGGAACAGGCTCTCGCGGATGTGCTCGGGCACGCCCGGGCCGTTGTCGATCACCCGAACCTCCAGAGGCGCCCCGCGCAGGGCCTGCCCCTTGGCCGCCCGCACGCGGACGCCGTGGCGATAGGCCGTGTGGATCGAGATCTCGCCCCGTCCGTCGTTGCGGGAATGAGCCGCCTCGGCGGCGTTCTTCACCAGGTTCAGGAAGATCTGGATCAGCTGGTCCTCGTCGCCCGGCACCGGCGGCAGCGAGGGGTCGTAGTGTTCCTTCAGTCCGAGACCGTCGGCGAACCCGTTGGTCGCCAGGGCGCGCACGCGGTCCAGGATCTGGTGGATGTTGATCGGCGTCAGGGTCGGCAGGGCGTCGTCGGAGAACGCCTCCATCCGGTCCACGAGGCGGCGCACACGATCGGTCTCGTCGACAATCAATTGGGCCAGCGGACCGTCCTCGGCCTTGGCGCCGGCCTTCAGCAACTGGGCCGCCCCGCGGATGCCGGCCAGGGGGTTCTTGATCTCGTGGGCCAGCATGCGGCCCAACCCCACCAGCGAGCGCAGGCCCGCGGCCTCGTGGGCGCTGCGCTCGTTGCCCAGCCCGTTCTTGACCGACAGGGTCAGCAGGACCGAACCGTCGCCCAGCGGCGCGGCCGCCCCGTCCGCCTCGAACGGCGGCAGGCCGAACAGGCTGATGTGAACCCCGCGCTCTCGGACCCGCGCGCCTTCCTCGATGGCCCGGTTGAGCAGCGACACCAGCGCCGACCCCGGAGGAAGGGCGGCCCGGAACCGTCCCCGCGCCAGCAGTCCGAGCCCCTGGCCGAAGAGCGTTTCGGCCGCCTCGTTCACCGCGACAAGCGCGCCATCGGCGTCAACGACCAGCGCCGGGTCGGGGCTGAGCTCGAAAGCCGCGGCCTTCAGCGCATCCATGTCCACGCCCGTCGCCTGAAGTTTCGTTTTCCCGTTCATGCAGCCAGCCTTTGGTCTGGAGGTCCCCAGAGGCTCATCAGCCCCCTCTCGACCGATTTGGCGTCCTCCAGACGGCACAGGGCCGCCCTCGCTTCTCTCCGGGCCAGCGCATCCGCGGGCCAGGGGGCGTTTTCGATGTAGGCGGCCAGGTGCTTGCGGAAGATCCGCAGGCCCAGACGTTCGCCGTAGAACTCGAGGCTGTCGCGCAGGTGGCCGATGGCGATGTCCAGACGCGTCGCGGCGTCCGGCTCGACGAACGCCATGCCGGCCAGTTCGGCCTCGATCTGGGCGGCGATCCAGGGACGGCCATAGACTCCGCGCCCCACCATCACCGCATCCGCGCCAGAGGCGTCCAGCGCCGCGCGGGCGCTGGCGCCGTCGATGATGTCGCCGTTGACGATCACCGGGATCGACACGGCGGCTTTCACCGGGCGGACGGCGGCCCAGTCGGCCTGGCCCTTGTAGAACTGGCAGCGGGTGCGACCGTGAACCGTCACCGCCCTCACCCCGATGGCCTCGGCCCGGGCGGCGAGTTCGGGCGCGTTGCGCGAGGCGTCGTCCCAGCCCAGGCGCATCTTCACCGTGACAGGCACACGTACCGCTTCGACGGCGGCCGCCATCAGCTCCGCCGCCAGCTCCGGCTCGCGCATCAGGGCCGAACCGGCCATCGCCCCGGTCACTTCCTTGGCGGGACAGCCGAAGTTCAGGTCGATCACCTGCGCCCCGGCGGCTTCGGCAAGCCTCGCGCCGTCGGCGATGTGCTCGGGCCGGCGCCCTACAAGCTGGACGACCATCAGCGGCAGCCCCTCGCCGACCGCGGCCCGGCGGACAACGTCGGGCCGGCCCTTCGAGAACTCGGCGCAGGCCACCATCTCGGTCGCGACATAGGTCGCGCCCAGGCGGCTCGCGGCGCGGCGGAACGGCAGGTCTGACACCCCCGTCATCGGCGCGATCCAAACGCGCCCGCCGACCTCGACACCACCGATGTTGAGCGATTTGCTCATTAAATAGACACCCCTTGCGCCGCCTTTTTAGGCACATGTTGCGGCGCCGTAAAGCTGGAAGAAGCGCCTCGCGCCACCTATTACGAGGGCATGACATTTTCCGCGGTGATCGTGGCCGCCGGCGAGGGCCTGAGGGCCGGCCCGGGCGAGCCCAAGGCCTGGCGCAGCCTCGGCGGCAGGCCGATTCTGCGCTGGTCAGTCGAGGGGTTGCTCGCTTCGGGGGCCTCGGAGGTGCTCGTCGTGGTCGCCAGCGACCGGTTGCCGCAGGTCGAAGCCGCGCTTGCAGGACTGCCGCGCTGGACGGCTGTCGCCGGCGGGCAGACCCGCGCCCAGTCCGTCCTGGCCGGCCTGCGCGCCGTGACGGCCGCACCTGAAACGCCGGTGCTGATCCATGACGCGGCCCGCCCTTTCGTCAGCCAGGACCATGTGACCCGCCTGCTGGCCGCCCTGTCGCAGGCGGACGGCGCCATCCCCACCCTGCCCGTCCCCGACACCCTGAAGCGCGGTGACGGCCAGGTCGAACAGACCGTCTCCCGCGACGGCCTCTGGCGCGCCCAGACCCCGCAGGCGTTCCGGCTCGGCGAACTGGTCGCCGCCTATGACGCCTGGCCCCCGAGCGAGGAGCCGACCGACGACGCCTCGGTGATGGAGCGCGCCGGCGGCCACGTCGCCATGGTTCCGGGCGATCCCATCCTGATGAAGCTGACCTATCCGGAGGACTTCATGCTGGCCGAACAGCTCTGCGCCGGTCGCCACATCGTCCGCATGGGCCAGGGCATCGACGCCCACCGCTTCGGACCGGGCGAGTCCGTCTGGCTGTGCGGCGTACAGATCCCGCACGATCACGGCCTGGTTGGCCATTCGGACGCGGATGTGGCGCTGCATGCCCTGACCGACGCCGTGCTGGGCGCCATCGCCCAGGGCGACATCGGCGACCATTTCCCGCCCTCCGACCCACAGTGGAAGGGCGCGTCCTCCGACCGGTTCCTGATCCACGCAGTTGGTCTGGTGGCCGTCGCCGGAGGGCGGATCCTCAACGCCGATGTGACCCTGGTCTGCGAACGACCGAAAATCCGCCCTCACCGCGAGGCCATGCGCGCCCGCGTCGCCGACCTGCTGGGCCTGCCGGTCGACCGGGTCAGCGTCAAGGCGACCACGACCGAGGGCATGGGCTTCACCGGCCGCGAGGAAGGCCTGATGGCCCAGGCCGTGGTGGCGGTCGAGGTCCCCGCCTAGGTCAGGGCAGCCAGTTCCAGCGGCCCCGCAGGTTCGAATAGAGCGACCCCGCGAGGTTGGTATAGTCGTCCGTCCAGGGGCGCGCCTTGAACGGATCGGCCCGCTTCCACTGGCCGGTGGCCATGAAGCCGGCGAGGGCCTCGTGAGTCTTGGCCACGATCACGGCGTCTTCCGGCGACTCCCAGCTGCCATGCGGGTCCTTCTTCGGCCGGAACTCCTGGGCCAGCGCCCAGCCGCCGGCCTTGCGCGCCACGGCCTGCGCCGGGCCCATCAGGTCCAGGTTCCGGTTGGACAGGTGCAGTATGAGGATCCCATCGGGCTTCAGCTTGGTCAGATAGCCGCGCACAGCCTCGACCGTCAGCAGGTGCGCGGGCACGGCGTCGGACGAGAAGGCGTCGATCAGCAGGATGTCGAAACTGCCCGCCGGCTGCTTCGCCACGGTCAGCCGCGCGTCGCCGATCACATAGTCGACCGGTCCCTTCGCGCATTCCGTCGTGTAGCTGAACAGCTTCGGATCCGTGGAGATGCTGACGACCAGCGGGTCGATCTCGAAGAAGGTCAGCCGGTCACCCGGGCGCACATAGGCCGCCACGGAACCAGTCCCCAGGCCCACAGCCCCGATCCGCAGCGCCTGCGACTGGGCCTCCTTGGCCCGGAACACCTGACCGATCGGCGTGCGCGGCGCGTAGTAGACCATCGGCTGGCAGCGGTACTTCGGGTCCTGCGCCTGCGCGCCATGCAGGGTCGTGCCGTGCGCCAGCATCCGCACCTTGCCGCCGATGTTGGGAATGAAGGTCTCCGAGATCTTCAGCACGCCGAAGAAGCTGCGGCGACTCTGGCGGGTGTCGGTCCGGTCGGCGGTGATCTCGGAGGCGTAGGACAGTATGGCGACGATGGCGAAGAACATCAGGGCCCGGCCCCGCACCATGAAGGCCGAGATCACCGCCATCACCAGCAGGGTCTTCATGCCCATGTCGAACAGCTCGGACTGGTCGAAGGCTCCCACAACCGACTGCGTGGTCAGGCGCGGACCGGCAAAGGTGACCGCGATCGGGGCGCCGACGGCGCCGATGACGCCCAGGACGAACATCGCCCAGATCCACGTCGGAATCCGGTTCAGATTTCCCCACGGCCGCGCGAAACATGAGAGCGCGAGGATGATCTGGTACTCCCAGACGTCCTGGAAGATCAGCGGCGCAACGAAGGCGTTGAAGCCGCCGCCCACGACGCCGCCGATGGACAGGCACAGGTAGAATTCTGTCAGCCGCCCGGGCTCGGGCCGCCGCGCCACCAGCCTCTGGTGACACATCAGGGCGGTGAGGAAAAACGCAGCCAGGTGGATGAACAGCTGCAGGCCGAAGAAGGTGGACCGGAAGGGCAGCAGGACCGCGCAGGCCGCCATCGCCGCTGCCTGGAAGGTGAGCGTCAGGTCCGGCGGGATCGCCGGCTTCTCCTGGAAGGCGATGATGAAGGTGCCGAGATAGAGCGCCAGCGGCAGCACCCACAGGAACGGCGCAGAGGCGACATCAGTGGTGATGTAGGTGGTCACCCCCAGCATCAGGCTGGACGGGATGGCCGCCAGCAGCACCCAGATCGCCCGGTCCCGCCAGGACGTGGGCGCGCCCACCGGCGCCGACTTCTGCTCTACGGCCACCGAACGGGCCCGGGAGACCGCGAAGCCCAGCGACGCGATCAGCAGCACGAACAGGCCGTACCCGCCGCTCCAGCCATATCTCTGGCCAACCAGGGTGAAGGCCGGCTCGACAATCAGCGGATAGGCCAGGAGTGCGATCAGGCTGCCGAGGTTGCTGGCCGCATAGAGCACATAGGGCTCCTTGCCCTCCGTCGCCCCGATGGTCCGCGCGTGCCAGGCCTGAACCAGTGGCGCCGTGGCTGACAGCACCGCGAACGGGGCGCCGATGGACAGGGTCAGAACGCTCAGCAGCCACAGGTTCGGATGCTCGGACGACGGCGGACCTGCGAGTTCATGCACCCGCAGCGGCAGCACCAGGGCCGCAATCGCCAGCGCTGCGCAGTGGACCAGGGCCTGGTTCCGCACCGAGGCGATCCTCTGCAGGGCGTGGGCATAGGCATAGCCGGCCAGCAGCGCGATCTGGAAGAACGCCATGCTGGTGTTCCAGACAGACGAACTTCCCCCCAGCAGCGGCAGCACCAGCTTGGCCACCATCGGCTGCACCAGGAACACCAGCGCCGCGCTCGTGAAGACGGTGACGGCGAACAGCGCCGGCGGGGCGTGTCGGACGGGGGTCTCGGCGGCGAGCGTGGTCATCGGTCTCGAATCGCCTTGATCGGAATGGTGGGCCAATGCTCTGTGGTCCCACATCAGCGGTAAAGAGGCCCTTCCCCCATGTTCAATCTGGAGATCGTCACGCTCGCCCGGCTTCTGATCGACGAGGCGCGGGAGCGTTCGCTCCGGATCGTCACGGCGGAGAGCTGCACCGGCGGGCTGGTTTCGGGTGCGATCTGCTCGATTCCCGGAGCGTCCGACGTCTTCGAGCGTGGCTTCATCACCTACACCAACCGCGCCAAGCAGGAGATGCTCGGCGTCCCCGGCGACCTGATCGCCGACCTGGGCGCGGTGTCCGAACCCGTGGCGCGGATGATGGCGGAAGGCGCGCTCGAGGCCTCCAACGCGCACCTGGCTGTCGCCATCACCGGCGTCGCGGGCCCCGGCGGCGGCACCCGCATGAAGCCGATGGGCACCGTTCACATCGCTACGGCCCGATCGAACCAGCGGATCGTGCACACCGAGCACTTCTTCGAGGAGGAAACCCGCGAGGGCGTCCAGCTCGCCGCGGTGCAGGCCGCCCTTCAGGCGCTTCGCGACCGCATGGTCTAGATGAGCGAGGGGGAGGAACTTCCGGGCGAACCGCGCCTGATCCGGGCGCTGCGCCGCCGCGACCTGGTGGGCCTGCTGCTGAACGCCATGATGGGCGCCGGCATGCTGGCCGCACCCGCCAAGGTCTACGGGTTGGCGGGCGACTGGAGCTTCGCTGTGCTGGCGGTCAGCGCCCTGGTGCTGATCCCGCTGATCCTGTGCTTCGCCGACCTGGGCAGCCGGTTCTCCGAGACCGGCGGACCGTACGTCTACGCCCGCCAGGCGCTGCCGCCGGTCTTCGCTTTCGCCGTTGGCTGGCTCCTGTGGTTCAGTCAGGCGCTTTCGGCGGCCACCCTGTCCAACCTGCTGGTGAGCTATCTTTCGGGCTTCGTGCCCGCCCTGCAGAGCGGCTGGCCGCGTCTGGCCCTGATCGGCGCCCTCGGCGTCGGCTTCACCACCATCGTGCTCACCGGAATCCGGCGGTCCGCCGGCGCAAGCAACCTGCTGATCGTGCTGAAGGTGGGCTTTGTGCTGGGCTTCCTCGCCGCCGGGCTTGCGTTCGTCCAGCCGGAGCGGCTGCTGGCCGCCTCCGCGCCGCCGCCGCCCGTGACCCTGATCCAGGCCGTGCTGATCTATCTGTTCGCCTATTCCGGATTCGAGCGGGGCGCCGTGATGGCGGGCGAGGCCCGGGACCCGCGCCGGGACGTTCCTCAGGCGCTGCTGGGCAGTGTCGCGGCCGCCACCCTGGCCTATGGCGCGGTCCTGCTGATCTGCGTCGGCGTACTTGCGGCGCCCGCGGCCACCGACCGGCCACTCGCCGAGGCGGGGCGCCAGCTGTTCGGTGTGCCCGGCGCCGTCGCCGTGACCGTTGGGGCCGGGGCGGTCATCCTGGGTACGATCCTCGGCATCATCGTATCCATGCCGCGCATGCTCCTGGCCCTGTCCGAACAGGGGCAGCTTCCCGCCGCCCTCGGCCACATCCATCCGCGCTGGCGGACGCCCTGGGTCGCGATCCTGCTGTCGAGCGCGCTGTCGTTCGGTTTCGCGGTGTTCAGCGACGTTCTGGGCGCGCTGACCTTCGCCACGGCGACGCGCCTGGTGGCCTACATCATCTGCTGCATCGCCCTCTTCCAGCTTTCCCGACGTCCAGACGCGCCACAGCCTCAGTTCCGGCTCAGGGCGCCGGCGGTGGTGTCGGTGGCCACGGCCGTGCTCTTCACCGGCATCCTGCTCCTCGGCGCGACCAAGGAACTGCCGCCATTGCTGGTGGTGCTGGCGATCGGCCTGGCCGGCTTCGGCGCTACGCGCTGGGCGGCCCGTAGAGCGCCCTAGCCCGATCTTCGAAGCAGGCCATCAGCCGGTCCACGGCATGGTGGAAGTTGGCCCGCAGCAGTCCGTCCAGCAGGAGCGACTTGAACTCGAAGTCGATGTCGAACTCGATCCGCGTACCGCTCTCGTCCGGAAAGAACTGCCAGCGGTTGGCCAGCTTGCGGAACGGCCCTGACAGCAGGGTCACGTCGATCTGCTGGCCCACGGCGTCCCGCCGCACACGGGTGGCGAACCGCTCCTTGAGGAACGAGAACCCGACGCCAGCCTCGGCGTCCAGGGTGTCGACGCCGTCGTCCAGCACACGGGCATTCCAGGTGCGCATGGCGCTGATCCAGGGCACGAACTCGGGATAGCGCTCGACGTCGCCCACCAGGGCGCGCAGCTGGTCGGGCGTGTAGGGCAGGATCTTTGAGACGTGGTGGCGCAAGGCCGGCTAGACCGCCGCCTCGCGCTCGCGCCGCGCCGCCTGCAGCCGGGCGAAGTCCTCGCCGGCGTGGTGCGAGGAGCGGGTCAGCGGGCTGGCCGAGACCATCAGGAAGCCCTTCGCCCGGGCGATCTCCTCATAGGCCCTGAACTCGTCGGGGTGGACGAACCGGTCGATCGGCGCGTGCTTGCGCGTGGGCTGCAGATACTGGCCGATGGTGATGAAATCGACGCCGGCGGCGCGCATGTCGTCCATGACCTGCATCACCTCCTCCTTGGCCTCGCCCAGGCCCACCATGATCCCGGACTTGGTGAACTGGGTAGGATCGCGCTCCTTCACCCGCTCCAGCAGGCGCAGGGAATTGTAGTACCGCGCGCCCGGCCGGATCGGCAGGTAGAGCCGCGGCACGGTTTCCAGGTTGTGGTTGAAGACGTCCGGCCGCGCGTCGATCAGGCCGAACACCGCCTCGACGGGTTTGCGCAGGAAGTCCGGCGTCAGGATCTCGATCGTCGTGCCGGGGGCAGCCGCACGGATCGCCAGCACCACGGCGGCGAAGTGGGCGGCCCCGCCATCGGCCAGGTCGTCGCGGTCCACAGAGGTGATGACCACATGCTTCAGGCCCATCTTCGCCACGGCGTCGGCGACGCGGGCGGGCTCAGTGGGGTCCAGCGGATCGGGCTTGCCGGTGGCGACGTTGCAGAAGGCGCAGGCCCGGGTGCAGGTCTCGCCCATGATCATCATGGTGGCGTGGCTCTTGGTCCAGCACTCGCCGATGTTCGGGCAGGCCGCCTCCTCGCACACCGTGACCAGCCCGTGGCTCTTCACGATGTCGCGGGTGGCGTTGTAGCCGGTCGACCCGGGCGCGCGGACCCGCAGCCACTCCGGCTTTCGCAGGATCGGGCTGTCCGGCCGCGACTGTTTCTCGGGATGTCGCGCGCGAGGCGCCTTCACGGTGTCGATGACCACGGCCATGGCCCCTAGATCGTCTGTCATGGCCCCGGGATCAAGCGCGCTGAGGTCACTCAGCTCACTCACGGCGCGTTACCGATCTTTTCAGCACGTTCCCCAGTCGATACCCTCCCCGTAACGATTATAGTGAGGAGACGCGCCTTGAGTGCGTTCGACAGCGCCCAGGCGCAGTCTTCGGTCTTCGACGCGCTGGTGGCGGCGTCGCGCAGACATGGGGCGAAGAAGCCGATCCTGGAGGACCAGGAACGCAACCCGCTCAGCTACACCGACCTGATCCGCGCAGCCTTTGCGTTGGGCCGGAAGATCGCGGCGTTCACGAAGAAGGGCGAGCGGGTCGGCGTCATGCTGCCGTCAAGTTCCGGCGGGGTGGTTACGTTCTTCGCCCTGCACGCCTTCGGCCGCGTGCCGACGATGCTGAACTTCACCTCGGGCATCCGGAACCTGAAGGCCGCCTGCGAGCTTGCCGGCGTCCGGACGGTGCTGACGTCTCACCGGTTCATCGAGCAGGGCAAGCTGCACGACCTGACCGATGCGCTCGAGACGCTCACCAAGGTTGTCTATCTGGAGGATGTCCGCGGTTCGGTGGGGCTTGGCGACAAGCTGTTTGCGGCCGCGGCGGGCGCCATGCCGTCACGCTTCCGCGCGGCGACCCGTCCGTCCGACCCCGGTGTGATCCTGTTCACCTCGGGCAGCTTTGGCGCCCCACGCGGCGTGGTGCTGACCCAGGCGAACCTGGTGGCCAACTGCCGGCAGATCACCCAACACCTCCACCTTGACCCCAACTGGGTGTTCTTCAATCCGCTGCCGATCTTCCACTGCTTCGGCCTGACCGGCGGCGTATTGTTGCCGATCCTCTCCGGCCTCAAGGCCTTTCAATATCCCTCGCCGCTGCATGTGAAGCAGATCCCGCCGCTGGTGAAGGACACGAAGGCCGCAGTGCTGTTCGCCACCGACACCTTCCTCAACCAGTACGCCCGCTCCGCCGAACCCGGCGAGCTCTCCGGACTGGCCTTCGTGGTCTGCGGCGCCGAAAAGGTGCGCGAGGAGACTCACAACCTGATCGCCGACAAGTTCGGCCCGATCCCGATCCTGGAAGGCTATGGCGCCACGGAGGCGTCGCCGGTGATCGCGGTGAACAAGCCGACGGACAACCGCCGCGGGACGGTCGGAGGGTTGCTGCCCGGCGTCGAGGCGCGACTTGAGCCGGTGGAGGGCATCCCCGGCGGCGGCAAGCTGCTGGTGCGCGGTCCCAACATCATGGCCGGCTATCTGAACGCCGCGGGCGGCATCGATCCGCCCGACGGCGGCTGGCACGACACCGGCGACGTGGTCTCGCTCAGTGACGACGACTGGATCAAGATCCTCGGCCGGGTGAAGCGCTTCGCCAAGATCGGCGGCGAAATGGTCTCGCTGACCGCGGCGGAAGACCTGGCCTCGGCCGTCTGGCCCGACTGCCGCCACGCCGTGGTCTCCCTGCCGGACCCCAAGAAGGGCGAACGGCTGATCCTGGTCACCGACCGTCGCGACGCCGATACCGGGCCGCTCGTGGAATACGCGAGGACCATCGGCGCCCCGGACCTTGCCGTACCGCGCAAGATCATCCGCGTGCAGGAAATCCCCGTCCTCGGCACCGGCAAGACCGACTACGTGGCCCTGCAGCGGATCGTGGACACGGAGATGCAGCGGGCGGCGTGAGTCTTCCCTCCCTTAATGGGGAGGGACAGACGGCGAAGCCGTCAGGGTGGGGAGGTCAGGATCAATCTCCGCCTCCGCATTCTGGCACGAAGTTCCCCACCCTGGCCGCTCGCCCGGCCTGTCCCTCCCCATTAAGGGAGGGAAAATTCAGATGTGCAGGACCTTGCCATAGGCGTCCAAGGCGCTTTCGTGCATCGCCTCGCTCATGGTGGGATGCGGGAAGACAGTGGCCTGGATGTCCTCCTCGGTGGCCTCCAGCGTCATGGCCAGCGCATAGCCCTGGATCATCTCGGTGACCTCGTGGCCGATCATGTGGGCGCCGATCAGGGCGCCGGTCTTGCCGTCGAACACCGTCTTCACGAAGCCCTCGGTCTCGCCCGAGGCGATGGCCTTGCCGTTCACCTTGAAGGGGAATCGACCGACCTTCGGCTCAAGCCCCTGCTCCTTGGCCTGCGCCTCGGTGAGCCCCACGGAGGCGATCTGCGGGTTGGTGTAGGTGCAGCCCGGGATCGGCGCGGTGAGGTTCGACGGCTTCAGGCCGGCGATATGCTCGATGCAGTGCACGCCCTCATGGCTGGCCTTGTGCGCCAGCCAGGGCGGCCCCGCCACGTCGCCGATGGCATAGAGGCCGGGCACGCCGGTTCCGCCATGGCTGTCCGTCACCACATGAGTTCGGTCGATCTTCACGCCCAGGGCCTCAAGTCCCAGGTCCTCGACATTGCCGACGATGCCGACCGCGACGATGCAGACGTCGCCTTCAAGGGTCTCGGCCTTGCCGCCGGCCTCGATCTCCAGCGCCACGCCGGTCTTGGTCTTGGCGAGCTTCTTGACCGCCGCCCCGACCCGGAACTTCAGGCCGCGTTTCTCGAAGGCCTTCTGGGCGGCCTTGGAGACCTCTTCGTCTTCGACGGGCAGGATGCGAGGCAGCATCTCAACCACGGTAACGTCCGAGCCCAACGCCCTGTAGAAGCTCGCGAATTCCATCCCGATAGCGCCGGAACCGATCACCACCAGGGTCTTCGGCGCCGACTTGGGAACCAGCGCCTCCCGATAGGTCCAGATCCGCTCGCCGTCCGGCTCGAGTCCAATGGCCGGGATGGTGCGGGCCCGCGCGCCGGTGGCCAGGATGACGTGCTTGGCGGTCAGCTTGCGGTCGCCCACCACCACGTTCGGGGCGCCCTGCCCCTTCTCGAGTTTCGCCGTGCCGACGACGACCTCGATCTTGTGCTTCTTCATCAGGAAGGTGACGCCGGCGTTCAGCTGGGCGGCCACCTTGCGTGAACGCTGGACCACGGCGCCGAAGTCGAAGGCGCGCGTCTCCACCGACAGGCCATAGTCGCCCAGATGGCCGAGGGCCTCGTACATCTCGCCGGATTTCAGCAACGCCTTGGTGGGAATGCAGCCCCAGTTGAGACAGATGCCGCCCAGTTCGGTCCGCTCGACGATGGCGGTCTTCAGACCCAGCTGCGAGGCCCGGATGGCGGTCACATAACCGCCGGGCCCGGACCCGATGATCACCACATCGAACGCATCCGCCATCAGAGCAGCCTTTCGATGGCGCCTTCCAGCGCCTTGGGTTCAATGGTGGGGGCGAAGCGGTCAACCACCTGGCCGCCGCGGTCGATCAGGAACTTGGTGAAATTCCACTTGATGCCGGTCGAGCCCAGCACGCCCTTTTTCGCCTGCTTCAGGTAGGCATAGAGCGGATGCGCCTTGGGACCGTTGACGTCGATCTTCCGCATCATCGGGAAGTCCACGTCGTAGGTCAGCGAGCAGAAGTTGGCGATCTCGGCCTCGTCCCCCGGCTCCTGCGCCCCGAACTGGTTGCAGGGGAAGCCCAGAATCACCAGTCCTTTGTCCGCGTATTTTGTGTATAGCGCTTCCAGCCCGGTGAACTGGGGGGTGAAGCCGCACTTGCTGGCGGTGTTGACGATCAGGATCACCTTGTCGCGGTAGTCGGCGAGCGGCGCCGGCTGGCCGTCGATGGTCTCGGCGCTGAAGTCGTAGATGCGGCTCATGGGAGGTCTCAGACGATCAAGGTGATGGGATCTTCGAGCAGCGGCTTGAAGGCCGCCAGCCACCTGGCGCCGGCCGCACCGTCGACGACGCGGTGATCGCAGGTCAGCGTCACGGTCATCACCGTGGCGATAGCCAGTTCGTTCCCGCGCACGACAGGACGC
>CAUJHW010000020.1 GCA_963205005.1 Pseudomonadota bacterium | reverse complement strand
GACGACGACGGCTGTCCGCGGGACCCGAACTACCCCCGCCGGCGCGGCTTGATCCTCTCGGGACCCCGGCGTAGGCACGGGGTCTGATCCAAACGGTCCGCAGCCGGCATGACCTTCTACGAGAGATGCGTCCGTGGCGCGCTTCGCGCCTACAAGCTGACGCTTTCGCCGCTGATCGGGCGGCAGTGCCGGTTCGCTCCGACCTGTTCTGAGTATGCCTGCGAAGTCCTGATCAGCCACGGCCCTGTGCGGGGGAGCGCTCTCACCGTACGCCGGCTGTGTCGTTGCCATCCCTGGGGCGGCGCGGGTTACGACCCGCCGCCGCCTCCGCGCCCAAAGGCCGAGCGCCGGGCGCGAGACTGGAAGTGTGAAACATGATCGACCTGATTTTCCCCGACGGCTCGACGCGACAGTTCGAGCCGGGCGTGACCGGCAAGCAGGTGGCGGCCTCCATCGCCGTCTCGCTGGCCAAGCGAGCGGCGCTGATCAAGCTGGACGGCGAACTGCTGGACGTGGACCGCGCCCTGGAGCACGGCGGCAAGTTCGAGATCCTTACGCGCGATGCGCCCGAGGCGCTGGAGACCATCCGCCACGACGTCAGCCACATCCTGGCCGAGGCGGTGCAGGAGCTGTTCCCCGGCACCCAGGTGACCATCGGCCCGGCCATCGAGGACGGCTTCTACTACGACGTCGCCCGCGACGAGCCGTTCAGCCTGGATGACCTGGTCGCGATCGAGCAGCGCATGAAGGAAATCGTCGACCGCGACGAGCCGATCGTGCGCGAGGTCTGGAACCGCGACGAGGCCATCGCCCATTTCCAGTCGATCGGCGAGGTCTACAAGGCCGAGATCATCGGCAGCATCCCGGCCGGCGAGGACGTGACCGTCTATCGCCAGGGCCAGTGGAAGGACCTGTGCCGCGGGCCGCACCTGCCTTCGACGAAGGTGGCGGGCAAGGCGTTCAAGCTGACGAAGCTGGCCGGCGCCTACTGGCGTGGCGACCACCGCAACCCGATGCTGCAGCGGATCTACGGCACGGCCTGGGCCAACGACGCCGACCTTGCGGCGCATCTGCACCGCATCGAGGAGGCCGAGAAGCGCGACCACCGCAAGATCGGCCGGACCATGGACCTCTTCCACATGCAGGAAGAGGGCCGGGGCATGGTCTTCTGGCACGAGAAGGGCCTGACGCTGTGGCGCACGGTCGAGGCCTACATGCGCCGCCGGCTGGAAGCGGCCGGCTATGTCGAGGTGCGCACGCCCCAGGTGCTGGACCGGGTCTTCTGGGAACAGTCCGGGCACTGGCAGAACTACCGGCCCAACATGTTCGTCTGCGAGACGGTCGAGGGCGAGGAACTGGCCCTGAAGCCGATGAACTGCCCGGGCCACGTGCAGATCTTCAAGTACGGCCAGAAGAGCTACCGCGACCTGCCCCTGCGCATGGCCGAGTTCGGCGCCTGCCACCGGTATGAGCCGTCGGGCGCCCTTCACGGTCTGATGCGTGTGCGGGCGTTCACGCAGGACGACGCGCACATCTTCTGCCGCGAGGACCAGATCGTCGAGGAAGTGGCCTCGTTCATCGCGCTGGCGTCCTCGGTCCACGAGGACTTCGGCCTGACGCGCGACCACATCACCCTGGGCACGCGCCCGACGCCGCGCGCCGGCACGGACGAGTTCTGGGACATGGCCGAGACCCAGTTGCTGGACGCGGCGCGCAAGGCCGGCGTCGAGCCGGTCGTTGCCGAAGGCGACGGGGCGTTCTACGCGCCGAAGCTGGATTTCCAGCTGAAGGACGCCATCGGTCGGACCTGGACCTGCGGCACGATCCAGAACGACTACGTGCTGCCCGACCGTCTGGGCGCCGAGTTCGTCGGCGAGGACGGGCAGAAGCACAAGCCAGTGATGCTGCACCGGGCGATCTGCGGGTCGCTGGAACGGTTCATCGGGGTTCTGATCGAAAACTTCGCGGGCGCGTTCCCGCTGTGGCTGGCGCCTGTGCAGGTGGTGGTCACGACGATCACCTCCGACGCCGACGACTTCGCGCTTAAGGCCGCGGCTGCGCTGCGGGCAAGGGGCCTGCGGGTGGAGACCGACCTGAGGAACGAGAAGATCAACTACAAGGTCCGTGAGCACAGCCTGGCCAAGGTCCCGGTCATCGCCGTCGTCGGTCGCCGTGAGGCCGAAGAAGGCAAGCTTGCGCTGCGGCGCCTCGGGTCGGACGGTCAGGAGATCCTGACCCTCGCCGAGGCGGCGAACCTGCTTGCCACGCAGGCCACGCCGCCGGATGTTGCCCGCGAGACCGCTGCGTCCGAAGGGCGGGTCGGGGAGCTACTGGCTGGATGAACGGCGTCGCCGCATCGATCGCGTCCGTCGGACCCGCGCCTGTCGGCGACGACAGGCGGGACCGGCGCAGCGTCTCGGTGGTGATGGTGGTCTACATGACGGGCGAGGCACTGGAGCAGAGCCTCGCCTGCGTGCTTGCGGACCCGCTGGTCGACGAGCTGGTGGTGGTGGACAACGGGTCCACCCCGGCCGAGGCCGCGCGGCTGCAGACGCTGGCGGCGCGCGACGGGCGACTGACCCTGGTCAGCGGCCAGGGCAATGTCGGCTTCGCGAAAGGCGCCAACCTGGGCGCCCGGAAGGCCCGCGGCGAACGCCTGATCTTCCTCAACCCCGACGCCTTCCTGCAGCCGGGCTGCGTGGCCGGTCTGGTCCGCGAGATCGAGGGACGACCCGTCCCCAGCCTTGTCGGCGGCCGGATCCTGAACGCCGACCGCACCGAGCAGCGCGGCGGCCGGCGCGGCGACATCACGCCGGTCAGCGCGCTGCTGTCGCTGAGTTCGCTGGCGCAGCGGGTCCCGGGCTGGCGGCGGTACGAGGTCCACTGGGAACAGGACGCCCGCCCGGACGAGGTGCTGGCGGTGCCGACCATCTCCGGCGCCTGCCTGTGCATGCGCCGCGAGGACTTCGACGCGGTGGCGGGTTTTGACGAAGGCTACTTCCTGCACGTCGAGGACATCGACCTGTGCTGGCGCGTTCGCCGCAAGGGCGGGGTGGTCCTGTTTCATCCGACAGCCGAGGTGATCCACATCGGCGGCACCAGCCAGACCAGCCCGCTGAAAGTGGAGTTCCACAAGGGCGTCGGCCTCGGCCGATATTTCCGCCGTCGCGCGGAGACCCCGGGCCAGCATCTTGCCGCGTGGGTGCTCTCGCCGGTGATCCTCGCCGCAGCGCTGGCGCGCCCGCTGCTGTGGCGGCTGCGCAGCCGGGCGGGTTAGGCCTCCAGCGGAACCGGGAATGTTCCCGCGCGGCCCAGCGACGAGGCAGTCTTCTTGCCCAGCAGGTCCGACGACCAGTTGCCGATCTCGATGAGCTTGCCGAGGTCGTAGCTGGTCTCGAAGCCGGCGCGTTCCAGCATGTAGACCAGGTCTTCGGTGCCGATGTTGCCGGTGGCGTTGGGCGCGAACGGACAGCCGCCCAGGCCGCCGACCGACGCGTCGAGGATGTCCACGCCCGCCTCGACGCCGGCGAAGGCGTTGGCGAGGCCTGTGTTGCGGGTGTCGTGGAAATGCAGGCGCAGCGGGATGTCGCCGGCGGCCTTGCGGGCCAGCTCGACGCGGCGGCGCACGGTCCAGGGGTCGGCGACGCCGATGGTGTCGGCGAGCGCGATCTCGGCGACCCCGGCGGCGGCGGCGGCGGCGACGATGCCGGTCACGCGGTCCTCGGGCACCTCGCCCTCGAACGGACAGCCGAAGGCGACGGAGACGGTCACGGTGATCGGCGGGTCGGTCGGCCGGCGGGCGGCGACGATGGCCGCCATGGCGTCAACCTGCTCGGCAACCGAGGCGCCCTGGTTGCGGATGCCGAAGCTGTCGGAGGCGCAGACCACGACGTTGGCCTCGTCGCAGCCGGTCTCCACGCAGCGGTCCCAGCCGCGCATGTTGAGCACCAGCCCGATCCGCGAGCGGCCGGCCTGGCGGGGCAGGGCGGCCATGATCTCCTCGGCGCCGGCCATCTGCGGCACGCGCTTGGGATTGACGAAGGAGACCACCTCCATGCGCCGGGCGCCGGCGTCCTCGAGGCGGTGGATCATCTCCAGCTTCTGGCTGACGTCCAGCAGGGTCTTCTCGTTCTGCAGGCCGTCGCGGGGGCCGACCTCCACGATTTCGATCTTCCGGGCCATCAGGGCGCCTCTCTCGTATCCACGTCCGGGGCCACATAGACCCGAAGCGTCATCGGATCACCCTTGGAGTAGTTCAGACCCTCGATCTTGGCCACTTCGCGGGTGCGGCCGCCCCGGGCCGCCAGAGCGGTGCGGAAGGCCTTTTCCTCGCGGTCCTCGACGATGGCCGGGCGGCTCTCGACCACGGCGCGGGCCGCCTCGTCGGCGCCGTCCAGCTCGGTGGCGGTGCCCAGGGCGAAGACCAGGCTGGGCTCGGCGAAGCCCGCCACGGCCACGGGCGCCTCGGCCACCCCCTGCCGCGGCAGCAGCCGGTTCTGGTCCATCGCCTGTTCCAGCCGGGCGGAAAGCCACAGCGGATCGAGGCGCGGGGCGAAGGCGGCGGCCAGGGCGGCGTGGCCCAGGACGCCCAGCCCGAGCGCGGTGATGAGGGCTGCGCGCGGCGCCCGGCGCACCATCAGGAGGGCTCCGACAAGGCCTGCCGCGGCCAGCAGGCCGCTGGTCAGGGTCGCGGCCCACACATCGGAAGCGTCGCCATAGAGCGACAGCAGGTAGGCTGTCCCCCCGGCGAGGGCGAGGCCGACCAGGGCGCAGAGGCCCGCGCCAAGCCATCGGGCGACGGCGCCCATGGGTTCGGCCAGCGCCCGCGCGCACAGCCAGGCGAGGCCGCCATAGGCCGGCATCAGGTAGTGCGGCAGCTTGGTGGGCAGGAGTTCGAACATCAGCCAGGTGGGAATCAGCCAGGCCAGGGCGAACCTCACCCCCGGCTCGCGCCGGAACCGCCAGGCCGCGATGGCGGCGGCGGGCAGCAGCAGGGTCATGGGAAACGCCAGGATCGGCGTCAGCAGGGTGTGGTACCCGGGCGGGGCGCCGTGGCTCTCCTGGCCCCCGGCCAGCTTGGGCGCGAGGTCGGAGGAGATGGCCTGCGTCCAGAATCCCCCGTCGGTGGCGACCGTCACCGCGCCGGCCCAGGGACCAACCACGGCCAGCACCACCACCAGCCCCCACCACCAGCGCAGCTGGCCCAGCCAGGCGGTGCGTCGGTCCCAGATCATCAGGGTGACGATCGCCAGCGCCGCCACCAGCGGACCGACCGGACCCTTGATCAGGGTGGCGACCGCGATCCCCGCCCAGAACAGCCAGACGGCCGCAGGGCCGGCAGACGCGCCACCGTTACGGGCGGCGTAGAGCCGGGCCAGGGCGGCCATGGCCAGGGTCGTGGCCCCGGTGAGCGCCGAATCGGTCTTGGCGATGAAGGCCTCCGTGGAGACGAGAAAGCTGCCCCCCAGCATGACGCCGGCCAGCAGGGCCGTCGGGCCACTGAAGAACGCCGCCGCGCCCCAGGCGCAGGCCGCCGCCGTGAGCATCGCCCCCAACAGCGAGGGAATCCGGTAGGCCCAGATCTGCCGCGCCTCTGGGCTGGAGAGGGCCGAGACGCTGGCGGCCTGCAGCCAGTGGATGCCCACCGGCTTCTTGAAGCGGGGCGCGTCCTGGAAGCGGATCACCACGAAGTCGCGGGTTTCCATCATCTGCGCCGTCGCCTGGGCGAATCGCGACTCGTCGCGGTCCAGCGGCGGCATGGCGATCAGGCCCGGCAGGCCGGCCAGGAAGGCGATGAAGGCCGCGAGCGCCGGCCCGCGCCAGCCGCCGCTCCACCTCGCCAGGGTCTCATCCAGCGTCATGGCGTCCTGATAGCACGATCCTTTCGCGCTCCGTCTTTTCCGCTATGCAGGGCGCATGGCTTCCGCGCCCGACATTTCCGTGGTGGTTCCCGTCTTCGACGAGGAAGGCGCCGCCCCGGCCCTGGCGCGTGAGATCGCCGCCGCCTTCGCCGGCAGATCCTTCGAGATCGTTTTCGTGGACGACGCCAGCCGCGACGGCACTCGGGCGGCGCTCAAGGCGATGTCTGGCGAGATTCCCCAGCTTCGCGTGCTGGGCCACCGGAAGAATTCCGGCCAGAGCCGGGCGATCCGATCTGGAATCCTGGCGGCGCGGGCGCCGGTGATCGTGACCCTGGACGGCGACGGCCAGAACGATCCCGCCGATGGGCCGGGTCTTGTCGACGCGCTGAGCGCCGGCGGCGCCGACCTGGCGCTGGTGGGCGGCGAGCGGGTGAAACGCCAGGACAGCCAGGCCAAGAAGCTGGCCTCGCGCATCGGCAACGGCGTGCGCAAGCGCATGCTGCGCGACACCGCCAACGACACCGGCTGCGGCCTGAAGGCGTTCCGGCGCGAGGCCTTCCTGCGGCTTCCGTACTTCGATCACATCCACCGCTATCTGCCGGCGCTGATGCTGCGCGAGGGCTACCGTGTGGAATTCCGCCCGGTGAACCACCGCCACCGCCAGACCGGCCAGTCGAAGTACACGAACTTCGGCCGCCTGATCGCTTCGGCGTCGGACCTGTTCGGCGTGATGTGGCTGCAGTCGCGCGCCCGCAACCCCGGCGGCGTGGACGAGGTCTAGAGGTCGGTCGGACTGCAGGGAACGCGTCCGGTCGCGGACGAGGCTTCCGCCCGGATCATCCCGAGGCGCGGCGGTGCGGACGCACGGCGGGCGGCGACAATGGTGCTGCGGCCCGGTGGCCCGGCACTGGCGGATCGCCCTCAGGACGGGTCCTGGCCACGATGACATCGCCCCAGGCGCCGGCCAGGCGGTCGAGGACCGGGGCGTGGACGCCGTCGGGGTCGAGGATGTCGGGGTCGTCGGCGACCATGCGGCGCAGATCACCGATGGCGTCGGAGAGATCGGCGGCTTCGAGGTCGAGCTCGCGCTCGCAGTCCTCTTCCTGCGGCGGGCGCGGGGGGCGGCTGTCGGCGGCGGGACGGAGCGGGCGTTCGCGGGGGGCGGCTTCGGCGGCCTCGCGGCGGCGGTCACGTTCGAGCCGGGCCTCAAGGGCGATGGTGAGGCGGAAGCCGCGCGACAGCCGGTCGAACAGCAGGATGGCGCGGTCCTGATCCTCGGGG
>CAUJHW010000019.1 GCA_963205005.1 Pseudomonadota bacterium | reverse complement strand
TCCCGAGCCGTTCTCCCCCTACCCGGCCCCGCCGAAGTCCGGCTCCTACCTTGAGGATGTCAGCCGCGGCCCCGGCAGGCTCCGCATCGCCTGGTCGTCCGAGACCCCCACCGGCCGGCCCATCGACCCCGAAATCCAGGCCGCCCTGGAGCGCACCGCCGAACTGCTGCGCGGCCTCGGCCACGAGGTGATCGAGCGCGGCCTCGGCATCGACTACCGCGCCCTCTACGCCGCCCGCGGCCCGGCCGGCGCCGCCAACTTCGCCGCCGGCATGGCCCGCCTGATCGACGAGATCGGCCGCGAGCCCGAGCCCGACGAACTGGAGCCCCTGACCTGGGCCTCGCTGAAGGGCGGCCGCAAGGTCTCCGGCGCCGACGCCCTGCGCTCGCTGCAGGACATGCGGATGTTGAACCGCGTCACCCTGGCGGCCTTCGCCGACATCGACGTCTACCTCTGCCCGGTGCTGGGCACGCCGGTTCCCGAGATCGGCCACATCGACCCCGTCAACGTCGAGCCGCGCGAGGTGATGAAGCGCCAGGGCCGCATCTTCCCCTTCACCCCGCCATTCAACTTCTCGGGCCAGCCGTCGCTCAGCCTGCCGCTGGAGACGGACTCCAACGGCCTGCCGATCGGCATGATGTTCACCGCCAAGTACGCCGACGAGAGCACCCTGTTCCGCCTGGCCGGCCAGCTGGAGAAGGAAGCCCCCTGGGCCGCGCGCCGGCCGAAGGTCTGGGGCTGATGGGGTTCTGGACCCGCCGGAACTGGATGACCCTGGCGGCTATCGGCGGCTTCGTGTCGGTGGCGGTCGGGGCCTTCGCGGCCCACGGCGTGCAGGATCCCAAGGCCGCCGACTGGCTGCGCACCGGGGCCACCTACGGCTTCATGCACACCATGGCCACCTTCGCCTGCGCCACCTTCATCAATGTCGGCGCCCTGCGCGCCCGGCACGCGCCAGCGTTCTTCCTGTCGGGCGTGGTCCTGTTCTCGGGCAGCCTCTACGCCATGGCGGCGGGCGCTCCCCGCTGGCTGGGCGCGGTGACCCCGATCGGCGGCCTGCTGTTCCTGATCGGCTGGGGCGTCCTCGCCTGGGCCGCCCGCGGGGTCGACCCTCAGACCTGACGCGCCCTGGGCAGGGCCAGATAGCGCAGCGACAGGACCGAGCCGATCAGGGCGGCGAGCATCACGATCGCCATCGGTTTCGGACTGCCGTCATGCAGCGCCGCGGCGATGCTGGCGGCGATGGCCCCCGAGGCGAACGAAACGGTGCCCAGCAGAGCCGAGATCGAACCGGCCCGCAGTGGATCGATGCTCAGGGCGCCGGCCATGGTGTTGCCCTGCATGAACCCGTAGCTGGAGAACAGCAGGAACAGCAGCGGCAGCACCGTCCACTTGCCGCCGATCCCGGTGACCGCCGCCAGCATCAGCAGGACGCCGAACGTCAACGCCACCAGGCTGGCGCGGGCCAGCACCTGATCGGTGGTCGCGCGCCGCAGCACCAGCCGGTTCACCTGGCCCGAGCCGATGACGCCCAGGGCGTTCAGCCCGAAGATCCACGGATAGACCGCCGTCGAGAACCCGTAGGTTCCCATGATCAGCCCCGGCGAGGTCGAGATGTAGGTGAACAGGGTCGCCCCATTCAGCGCGCCGGCCAGCGCATACCCGACCAGCCGGCGCTGACGCAGCAGGGCGGCATAGGCCTGGAACGGGTTCTCCGACCGGGCCTGGGCGGCGGTCGCCTCGGAGCGGCTTTCCCTCAGCCGCAGAACGCCGGCGATGCCGATGGCGGCCCCGAAGGCGGCCATGAACCAGAAGTTCAGCCGCCAGCCGCCGAACGCCAGCAGAAGACTGCCCAGCAGCGGCGCCAGGATCGGCGCCAGCCCCATGATCAGCATCATCAGGCTCAGCGTCCGGGCGGTCTCGGTGTGGTCGAAGGTGTCGCGAACGATGGCCCGGGAGACCACGCCCCCGGCGCAGGCCCCCAGCGCCTGGATGAACCGGGCGGCCAGCAACTGCTCCACCGTGGTCGCCATGGCGCAGCCCACCGAGGCGGCGATGAAGATGGCGACGCCCAGCAGGATCGGCGCGCGCCGCCCGATCCGGTCCGACCAGGGGCCGTAGAAGATCTTGCCGACCGCCATGCCGGCGAGGAAGGCCGCCACCGTCGCCTGGGCCGCCGCCGGATCGGCGTGCAGGTTCCGCCCGATGGCCGGCAGGCTCGCCAGGTACATGTCGATCGCCAGCGGCCCCATGGCGGTCAGCGATCCCAGCAGGATCACCAGACCCCAGGGCGTCGGCGTCGGAGCGGAAGAGGCATTGGCGGACGTCACGGCGCCCATGGCCTACTGGCTAAGTGGGGTTCAGGGAAACCCGAATTGCCGCAATCGGATCCGAGAAGCTGAAGGAGGTCGCAATGTCGGCGCTGGAGACCATGATGCCGCCCGTGAAGCGGGCCGCCGTCAACGGGGTGGAGCTGGCTTACTACGAGGTCGGGCCGCGCGAGGGCGTGCCGGTGATCTTCTGCCACGGCTTCCCGGAGCTGGCCTTTTCGTGGCGCCATCAGCTGAAGGCGTTCGAGGCGGCGGGCCGCTG
Organism: Pseudomonadota bacterium; assembly: GCA_963205005.1. GTDB lineage: Bacteria > Pseudomonadota > Alphaproteobacteria > Caulobacterales > Caulobacteraceae > Phenylobacterium. Next base: position 13,278 of record CAUJHW010000019.1, on the reverse strand, counting down.
GGCCATCGCCCCAGACCAGCGCGGCTACGGCCTGTCGTCCAAGCCGGCGGCGGTGACGGACTACGATCTTGCGCACCTGGCCGGCGACATGATCGGGTTGCTGGATCACCTGGGCCTGGAGAAGGCGATCTTCGCCGGTCACGACTGGGGCGGCATCGTCACCTGGCAGCTGCCGCTGATGTACCCGGACCGCATCGCCGGTGTCATCGGCCTGAACACGCCCCTGATACCGCGCGCGCCGGCCGACCCCATCGCGATCATGCGCAACCGCTTCGGGCCAGACATGTACATCGTCTGGTTCCAGACCCCCGGCGACGCCGACGCCACCCTGGGCAAGGACCCGGACAAGACCATGCGCTTCTTCATGCGCAAGCCGGCCACCTCGGGGATCACCGCCGGCGCCACGCCACCGGAGGGCGGGTCCACCTTCGCGTTCAAGGACCTGCTCAACGCCTGGGACCCGGCCGACACGTCCAACCAGCTGCTGACGCCCGAGGAACTGGACGCCTTCGTGGAGTCCTTCAGGGCCGGCGGCTTCACCGGGCCGATCAACTGGTACCGCAACTTCACCCGCAACTGGGAGGCCGCCGAGGGCCTGCCGGCGCGGATCGACGGTATCCCCTGCCTGATGATCACCGCTGAGCTGGACGCGGTCCTGCCACCGTCGGCCGCCGAGCACATGCCAGCGCTGATCGGCGATCTCGAGACCCACATGATCAAGGGCTCGGGCCACTGGACGCAGCAGGAGAAACCGGCAGAAGTGAACCAGCTGATCCTGGACTGGCTGGGGAGGCGGTTCCCGAAGTAGAAGCCCTCATGGACAGAAGCGCACCGGCCTCCTCCTTCTCCTCCCCGTCGCATCGTCGCGGCCTGTTCCCGGACAACGAGCCGTTCGCCTCCGGCTGGCTGACCACCGGCGGGCCGCACGAGATCTTCTACGAGGAGTGCGGCAATCCGAACGGCAAGCCGTGCGTGATCCTGCACGGCGGCCCGGGCGGGGCGATCAACCCGACCATGCGGCGGTTCTTCGATCCGTCGAAATGGCGGATGGCGCTGTTCGACCAGCGCGGCTGCGGCCGGAGCCGGCCCAACGCCAGTCTCGAGGACAATACCACCTGGTCGCTGATCGAGGACATCGAGCGGCTGCGCGAGCACCTGGGCGTCGAGAAGTGGTGCGTGTTCGGCGGATCCTGGGGCTCTACCCTGGCGCTCGCCTACGCCATCAAGCACCCCGAGCGGGTCGAGAGCTTGGTCCTGCGCGGCATCTTCCTGCTGACTGACCGCGAGCTGCGCTGGTTCTACCAGGACGGCGCCTCGATGCTGTTCCCGGACGCCTGGGCCCGGTTCTGTGCGCCGATCCCGATTGAGGAGCGGGGCGACATGATCAGCGCTTACCACAAGCGCCTGACCAGCCCTGATCGCGCCATCCAGGCCGAGGCGGCCTCGGCCTGGAGCCAGTGGGAAGGCGACACCATCTCGATCCGTGGCCCGGAGGCCCGGCCGTCGAAGTTCAACGAGGTCGACTTCGCCATCGCCTTCGCCCGGATCGAGTGCCACTTCTTCGTGAACGGCGGCTTCTTCCCGGTGAAGGACTGGCTGATCGCCAACGCCGACAAGCTGGCCAACATCCCAGGCTGGATTGTCCAGGGCCGCTTCGACGTGGTGACGCCGATGGAAAGCGCGTGGCGCCTGAAGACGGCCTGGCCGAACGCCCGCTTCGAGGTGGTCTGGGACGCCGGCCACGCCTCGACCGAGCCCGGCATCGTCGACGGTCTGGTCCGGGCGACGGACCAGGCGCTGCGCCTCTAGACGAAGCTGCCCTTGCCGCTGGTCACTTCGGAGTAGCGGTGGACGCGGACCGACTGGACCAGGCCGAAGCCGATCATCACCGTCATCATCACGGTGCCGCCATAGCTCAGCATCGGCATGGGCACGCCCACCACCGGGGCCAGGCCCATGACCATGGCCCCGTTGATCATCACATAGAGGGTGAAGGTCGCCGTGACCCCCGCCGCCGCCAGGCGGCCGAAATGGCTGTGGCTCAGGTAGGACGTTCGCAGCGCCATGTAGATCGCCGCCCCATAGAGCACCAGCACCGACACGCATCCGACGAAGCCGAACTCCTCGGCCAGGGTGGCGAAGATGAAGTCGGTCTGCTTCTCAGGCAGGAAATTGAGCTGGCTCTGCGAGCCAAGGCCATAGCCCTTGCCCAGGAGTCCGCCTGACCCCAGTGCGATCATCGACTGCAGGCTGTGATAGCCGGTACCGGAAGGGTCCCGTTCGGGATGCATGAAGTTGAGCACCCGCTCGCGCTGATAGTCGTGCATGACGAACAGGAAGAACGGCGGCGCCGTGGCCAGTACGCCGATCACGCCGGCGGCGATGATCTTCCAGGACAGGCCGGCGAGCACGACGATGGATGCGCCGGTGAGCGCGATCAGCATGGCTGTGCCGAGGTCTGGCTGGTGGGCCACGAGCACGACAGGCACGCCGATCATCGTCGCCGGGATCAACAGCCACCAGGACAGCTGCGCCCGATCCGCCGGGGCCCCGTGGTAGAGCCGGGCCAGGGCCAGCACGATCCCCAGCTTCATCACCTCTGACGGCTGGAAACTGAACGACCCCACGGCCAGCCACCGTGTCGCCCCCAGCCGGGTGTCACCGAAAATCGCCACGGCGATCAGCAGCAGCACGCCAAGCCCGTAGACCGGATAGGCGAGCGCGAACCAGACCCGCACATCGATCGCCGCCAGGCCGACCATCAGCACCAGGCAAAGCCCGAAGCGAACCGCGTGAGTCGCCGCCCACGGCTGCCAGGACGAGCCGGCGATAGAGAACAGCATCAGCGAACCGGCGCCGGCGATCAGGCTCAGCACCAGGACGAACAGCCAGTCGATCTCGGACAACTTGACGATCAGCCGGTCGCGCTCGCCGGGCCGGGTCAGGGCGGAGACTGTCATGCCGCGGGTGCTCCTGGCGCGGGGGCGGCGGCCTGGATTGGCGCGGGCGCATCCGGAAGCCCATCCTCGGTCTGGATCTCCGGCGGCAGGTCCGGCAACGGGGTCGGGCTCTGCACGCGCTGCATGACTTCGGGGTCCTTCAGCAGAACGGTGCGCATGATCTCCCGGGCGCGGGGCGCGGCGGCAGCGGCGCCGAACCCGCCATGCTCGACCAGCACAGCGATGGCGTACTTGGGATCGTCGAACGGCGCATAGGCCACGAACCAGGCGTGGTCACGCAGCGCCCACGCGCCGGCGGTGCCGTGCACACCACGGCCGCCGCCATAGGAATAGTGCTGTGCGGTGCCGGTCTTGCCGGCCATCTTGACCGGACCAAGCCCGAGGTCGGCCACCCGCGCCGCAGTGCCCACCGTGGTCACCGCCTTCATCGCCTCACGAAGGAAGGTCAGGTGTTCCCTGTTCACCGGCAGATCGCCCCAGGCGGCTCCGGACTTCTGCTCCACCCCACCGATCGACCGTATCAGCCGCGGGTGTAGCGCCTTCTGCCCATTGGCGATCCGCGCCGTCATCACACACAGCTGCAGCGGATTGAGGTTGGTGTAGCCCTGTCCGATCCCCATGCTGGGCGTCTCGCCGGGGTGCCACTTGGGATCCTTGGGGAACCGTCGGCGCTTGTAGGCGGTGTCTGGAACCAGGCCCTTCTTCTGGCCGGGTATCCCGATGTCGAAGATCTCTCCGAGGCCGAACTTGCGAGCGGTCTCGGCAATCTTGTCCGGGCCGATCGCCAGCGCGCACTGGTAGAAGTAGATGTCGCACGAGGTGGCGACCGCGCTCTTCAGGTCCTGGGCGCCATGGACGGCGTCGCACTTCCAGACCCGCCCGAAGGTCCAGTGACCCGTGCAGACGTGGACCGTCGCGGGGTTGTAGCCATGCTCCAGCGCCGCCAGCGCGACCATCGTCTTGAAGGTGGAGCCCGGCGGATAGGTAGCGGTCAGCGCCTTGTTGAACAGCGGCTTGTGATCGTAGCCGGCCAGCGCCCGGTATTCCGCGCCCGTCAGTCCCCGGACGAACTTGTTCGCGTCGAAGCTTGGCCCCGAATACATGCACAGGATGTCGCCGTTGCGGCAGTCCATGACCACCGCCGCCCCGCTCTCGACGCCGAACACCTCTTCGGCCCGGAGCTGGACATCAAGGTCGAGGGTGAGCTGGATCTCCTTGCCGGGGATCGACGGGATGTTGCCCTCGGGGTCTTCCCTCACCTGGCGGCCGTTGGCGTCCACCTCGACCTTCTCGGCGCCCGGCTTGCCGCGCAGGTCCAGATCGAAGGCCTTCTCGACACCCTGCTTGCCGATCCGGAAGCTCGGGTGAAGCATGATCGGATCCGGATTGGGGCCGGCGGCGTCGACGTCTTCCTTGTTCACCTTCGCCACGTAGCCGATCACGTGGGCGAAGGCGCCGCCGTGCGGATAGACCCGCACCTCGCCCATGTCGGCGGTCACGCCCGGAAGTTCGGCGGCGCGCACGTTGATGGCGCTGAACTGTTCCCAGCTCATGTCTTCCATCACCTGCACCGGCGAACGCTTCGGCGCCGAGTTGATGTCCTTGAGCAGGCGGCGCTGGCGCACTTCGTCCAGGGGCACGAAGAGCGCGAGGGTCTTGATGGTGCCTTCCGGGTCCATGTCCTTGTCGCGGGCCACCATCAGCCGGAAGTTCGGACGGTTGGCCGCCAGCACCGCGCCGTTGCGGTCGACGATCACGCCGCGCGGGGCCGGCAGGAGCTTGAAATTGAACTGGTTCGAAGTGGCCAGCTTCTCGTAGCGCTGGGTCTCGAACAGCTGGAGATAAGCCAGCCGCCCGCCGAGCGCAGTCATCCCGAGGCCGGCGAAGGCGCCCATCAGGATGGCTCGCCGGTGGAACACGCCCTGACGTTCGTTGACCTCCTCGAAGAAGATGGCGGGTTGCGTCATGGGTTCAGCGAAACCTCACATCGGCGTCTTCGAACAGATCGATCAGGCGGTCGGCGAAGGGGTACAGGACCACTGTCGCCAGAAACTGCCAGCCCAGCGAAGCCGGATTCGGCGCATTCCGGGCGTCGAGCATCGTGAACAGATAGCCGGCGCCAAGGGCGAGCGCGGTCGCGGCGCTGTACCACGCCCACATGATCAGCCGGCTCTGGCCTGCCAGCATTGAACGGCCGCCCAGCACCAGGCCATAGGGCAGCAGAAGACACACCGCCCACAGCCCGGTGTGGGTCCCCCACAACAGGTCGAGATAGACGCCCATCGTCATCACGCCCAGCGGCGCAAGCATCGAGGGGCGGATGACCGCCCAGGCGAACACCACCGGAAGAGCGAAGACAGGCTCGGGAAGTCCCACGCCCCAGAATCGCAGCGGCAGGGCGAAGATGAACGTCGCGATCATCACCTGCACCAGCGGCACACCCAGCCAGCGCCACGGCGCGAGCGGTTGCGCGCCGCCGCTCACGGCTTCGCTCCCGCCGGCTTACTTGCAGGCGGAGCGGCGACCGCGGGGTTCGTCGCAGTCGGCTTGGGGGCCGCAGGCTTGACGGCCGTCGGCGCGGGCTGAGCCGCCGGAGCTTTCGCCGCAGGCAATGCCGCGGCAATCGCCGGCGCGGGTGCAGGCGGCGGCAGGGTCGTGGCGCCGGGGGTCGGCGGGGGCACCGCCAGCCGTTCCAGGCCGGCGCGGTTGGCGACCTGGGTGAAATCCTGGAACAGCAGGATCCGGACATAGTCCACCGGCGCCTTGTCGGAGGCCAGGACCACCCGCCAGCGGCCGTCCAGGCCCTTCACCGCAACGCCCACCGGGAGGCCGCGAGGAAATACGCCGCCGTCACCGGAGGTCAGGATCCGATCGCCGCTCTTCACCGGATCCTGTCCGCGGAGGTACTCCAGCTTCGGGTTGGGTCCGCCGTCGCCGGTCAGGATGGCCCGCGAATTGGTCCGGTCGATCATCACCGGTGTGCGCGAGGCCACATCGGTGAGCAGCAGGACCCGGCTGACCCCCTGGGTCACGCCCACCACACGGCCGACCAGGCCATTCTCGCTCATTACCGGATTGCCCGGCTTGATGCCCGCCTCGGCCCCGGCATTGGCCAGACGCGAGTTGGCGAACGGACCCCGGCTGTCGGTGACGATGCGGGCCGACGCCATGGGGATCGGCGGATCGGTCTTCAGGGCCAGGATCGCCCGGTAGCGCTCGTTGGTGTCGCGAAGGGCGATGGCGACGTCCCGCCACTGCCGCATGTCCTTCAGTTCAGCCTTGAGCCTGCGGTTCTCGGATACGGCGAAGAAGTAGCCGCGGATGCCGTCGACGCCCTGCCCGGTCAGCCGCCCCGGCGTGGACAGCGCATCGCCCACCGGCGCCATGACCTTGTCCGACAGCGTGCGGGCGCGACCATAGTCGTCGGTGTCGAAGGCCTCGCGACGATCGCTGAGCAGGATCGCCACCGAGGCGATCAGGACGACAATGAACACGATCCCCGCCGTCCAGGTCAGGGGAACTCTCAGTTCGCCGAGCGGATTGTCCCTCAAGGACATCTAGGCTTCGCCTCTGCCGCCCTCTTGGTCGGCCCTACGCCAGGGTCGATTCCAGCACGCCCTTCATCCACTTGGGATGCTCGAGCACCTTGCCGCAGCCCAGCGCGACGCAGGACAGCGGATCGTCGGCCACGGTGACGGGAAGCCCGGTGTGGTCGCGGATCTCGGCGTCCAGGCCGCGCAGCAGCGCGCCGCCGCCGGTCAGCATGATACCCTTGTCGGCGATGTCGGACGCCAGTTCCGGCGGCGTGGCTTCCAGCGCCATCTTCACCGCGTCGACGATCTGGCCGACCGGTTCCGACAGGGCGTCCGACGCCTGCTTTTCCGAAATGCGCACTTCCCGCGGCACGCCCTGCATCAGGTCGCGCCCCTTGACCTCGATGGACAGGCCCTCGCCATCGGCCGGCGCACGGGCCGTGCCGATTTCCTTCTTGATCCGCTCGGCGGTGGTCTCGCCGATCAGGAGGTTATGGTTGCGGCGCATGTAGCTGATGATCGCCTCGTCCATCTTGTCGCCGCCGACACGGACAGAGCGCGAATAGACGATGCCGGAGAGCGACAGCACGGCCACCTCGGTCGTCCCGCCGCCGATGTCGACCACCATCGAGCCGGTGGGCTCGTGGATCGGCAGGCCGGCCCCGATCGCAGCGGCCATCGGTTCGTCGATCAGGCCCACCCGGCGTCCGCCGGCGTTGAGGCAGCTGTCGTTGATGGCGCGGCGTTCCACGGCGGTGGCGCCCGACGGCACGCACACGATCACCTTGGGGTTCACGAAGCCCTTGCGGTTGTGAACCTTGCGGATGAAGTACTTGATCATCTCCTCGGCGACTTCGAAGTCGGCGATGACCCCGTCGCGCATGGGGCGGATGGCCTCCATGTGGCCGGGCGTGCGGCCCAGCATCTGCTTGGCCTCGATGCCCACCGCGTGAACAACCTTGCGGCCGCCGACATTGCGCAGGGCCACGACCGAGGGCTCGTTCAGGACAATGCCCTTGCCCTTCATGTAGATCAGGGTGTTGGCGGTGCCGAGATCGATGGCGATGTCGTTCGAGATGGCGCCGAAGAGCGAAGAGATCATGCAGGGCCCTGATGGATTGGGGCTGAAAACGCGAGCCGACGGACGTGTCCCAATGTGACCCGACCTGACGCGGCAGGATGCGTCGAGTCGGCAGGCTTTGTCTGGCGGGCTTTCATGTCCCTCTGCCCTGACACATTGGGCATTTCAAGGCTTAAAGAGCGGTGTGCGCTTTCGCGTCGCGCGCGAGTGACTTTTGCGAGGTGCGCCATGTTCTCGCCACGACTGGGCGCCAGCGGCGAATTCTTCGCCCGGGGTCGGCAGGCCCTTGCGGAATCGGATGTGTCGCGCTGGTCCCGCCGGCCATAGCCGGACCTCAGTCGCGGCCGCCGTTCACCCGATGGTTGAGGGCCTCCACCGCCAGCCGCGCGACGGTGGGCGCCGCGCCGCTCAGCACGAACTCGGCAGCAAGTTCGTCCGCCCCGACCTGCGCCAGTCGGCGGACCAGCCAGTCCTGCTCGACAGCATCCGGGGCCTGCGTCTTCAACTCGATGGTGTCGACGATACAGCCATCGCGCATCATCAGCATCCGGTCGCCCAGCCGGGCCGCCTCGGTGATGTCGTGGGTGACGTAGAAGATCGGGATCCTGGCCTCGCGGCTCAGCCTCTCGACATAGGGGGCCACCTCGGCCTTGCGGGCGGCGTCCAGGCTGGCCAACGGCTCGTCCATCAGCAGCAGGCGCGGATCGCTGAGCAGGGCCCGGCCGATCGCCACCCGCTGGCGTTCCCCGCCCGACAGCTTCGCCACGCCCCGGAACAGCAACGGCGCCAGGCCTAGAAGCCCGACCACCCTGTCGAACTCGGCGTCCTCGCCCAATCCCGCGCGCCGCCGCCCGTAGAGCAGGTTTCCGCGCACGTTCAGATGCTCGAAGAGGGCCGCGTCCTGGAAAACATAGCCGATCCGTCGCCGGTGGGGGGCCAGGAACAGACGACCTTCCTGCCAGATCTCGCCCGTCACGGTCAGCCGCCCCTCCAGCCGGGCAAGTCCCGCCAGACAGCGCAGCAAAGTGGTCTTGCCCGACCCCGATGGCCCGAACAGCACCGTGACTCCGGAGGCCGGCGTCGAGAGTTCGACGTCCAGGCTGAAGTCGCCCAGCCGGCCCTTGAAGCACGCCTCGATCATGGCCGCGGCCTCCCCGTGCGGCGATCCAACAGCAGCAGGCTCAGCACCACGGCGAAGGCGAAGGCCAGCAGGCAACCGGCGATCAGGTGCGCCTGGCCCCATTCCAGCGCCTCCACCAGCCGGTAGATCTCGATGGACAGAACCTCTGTCTCGCCGGGAATGCCGCCGCCGATCATCAGCACCACGCCGAACTCGCCGACCGTGTGGGCGAAGGCCAGGACCGCGGCGACCACGAACCCGGGACGCGCGAGCGGCACGGCGACGGTCAGGAATGCGTCCCAAGGCCCCGCCCGCAGGGTCGCCGCCGCCTCAAGCGGCCGGTCGCCCATCGCCTGGAAGGCGTTGCGCAGGGGCTGGACGGCGAACGGCAGGGAATAGATCACCGACCCGATGACCAGCCCGGTGAAGGTGAAGGCCAGGGTGCGGACGCCCAGCGCCTGCAGGGGCGCCATCAGGATACTGTGCGGCCCAAGCGCGATCAGCAGGTAGAAGCCGAGCACAGTTGGCGGCAGGACGATGGGCAGCGCCACCAGAGCTCCCACGACCTCGCTCCACCAGAAGCGGCTGCGCGCCAGCCACCAGGCCAGCGGGGTCGCCACCAGCAGCAGGATGATCGTGGTGACACCTGCCAGACGCAGTGTCAGCCAGACGATGTCGGCGATACCGCTCAAGGGACCTCATATCCGTAGCGCCGGATGATCGACCGCGCTTCGGAACCCTTCAGAAAAGCCACGAACGCCTTTGCCGCCACGCTGCGCTCACCGGTCTTCAGCAGCACCGCCTGCTGGTCGATGGGCGTGTGGTCAGCCGCCGGCACGACCCAGCGCGAGCCGCCCCTGACCCCGATCACCTGGGCCAGGGCGACGAATCCCAGTTCGGCCGCGCCGGTGTCGACGAACTGGTAGGTCTGGGCGATGGAGGCGCCCTGCACCAGCTTCGGCCGCAACGCGTCCTGCAGGCCCAGCCCGCGCAACGTCTCGATGGCGGCGACGCCATAGGGGGCGGCCCGGGGATCGGCGATGGCCAGCTTCGCGAAGCGACCGGACTTCAGCACCGAGCCCTGTCCGTCCACCAGTCCCGGGGTCCGGCTGAACAACACCAGCCGGCCGACGGCATAGGTGAACCGACTGCCCGCGACCGCCAGCCCCGCGGCCTCGGCCTGCTCGGGACGTTCGCGGTCGGCGGAAAGGAACACCTCGAACGGCGCCCCGTTGGCGATCTGGGCGTAGATCTGGCCGGAGGACCCGATGCTCAGCGTGGCCTCATGACCGGTGCGGACCCTGAACCGCGCGGCGATCTCGCGGGCCGGTTCGGCGAAGTTGGCGGCCACAGCGACCCGTGTCCCGGCCGCAACCGCCGGCGCGGCAGAGCCGAGCACGACAGCAAGGGCGGCAAACAGGGTCGCTAGGCGCATGACGGGCTCCGAAGTTCGCGATATGTAGCTGGGCTGCATAACGAGGTGAAGTCTTGGCGGAAGGATTCTCTGGCGTCGTTGCGCTGCCACGGGTCGCGGTCGGTCGCATGGCGCTGGTCGAGGCGATCGGTGAGCTGGGGTCGATCAGCGGCGCCGCGCGCAGGGTTGGACTCAGCTATCGCGCGGCCTGGGACGCGGTTCAGGCGCTGAACAACCTGTTCGACCAGCCTCTCGTCACAGCGGCGGCGGGCGGCAAGACCGGTGGCGCCGCGACAGTCACGGCGCAGGGCCGGGCCGTTCTGGCGGCCTTCCGGCGCGTGGAAGCGGAAATGGCGGCGGCCCGGGCCAAGCTCGACCAGGGCCTGGGCGCCGATGTGTTCTGGAGTCTCGGCATGAAAACCAGTGCGCGCAATGCCCTCCGTGGCGAGATCGTCCGCATCGTCGGGGGCAGCGTCAACGCCGAGGTGACCCTGCGGATGTCGGGCGGCGTGGAGGTCGTCTCGGTGGTCACCGCGCAGAGTGTCGAGGACCTGGGACTGGCGCTCGGCGGCCAGGCCATCGCCCTGATCAAGTCCAGCTTCGTGGTCCTGGCCAAGGGCGAGAACCTGCGCACCTCGGCCCGCAACCAGCTGGCCGGCGTGATCGCCAGCCGCGAGGACGGCGCGGTCAACAGCGACATCCGCCTCGACCTGGGCGGCGGCAAGACCCTGGCCGCCTCCATCACGCTCGAGAGCGCCCAGGTGCTGGAGCTCGCGGTCGGCGACACCGTCACCGCGCTGATCAAGGCGCCGCACGTCATCCTGGCCGTCGAATGAGGACCCCTCTCTTGCGAACCCCGATCCTGGCCGTGCTGCTGGCCGCCCTCGCCCTCCCCGCCGCCGCGCAGAGCCTGATGCTGAAGGGCCCGACGGGACAGACCCTCAGCCTTTCGCGCGCCGACCTCGCAGCCCTGCCGCATGTCGGGTTCACCTTCGACGCCCACGGGCGGAAGCACGCCTACGAGGGTGTGCCGCTGATTGACCTGCTGGCCCGGGTGGGGGCGCCGACCGGCAAGGCGCTGGGCGGCAGGGCGCTTGCCAACGCCGTGCGATCGACCTCAGCGGACGGCTACCAGGTGGTGTTCGGCCTTGGCGAGGCCGATCCGGGGACGCGCGCCAACCGGATCATCATCGCCGACCGGGCCGACGGCGCCCCTCTCGACGACAAGGAGGGGCCGTTTCGGCTGGTGGTCGAGGGCGACCTCAGGCCGGCGCGGGGCGCGCGGATGCTTACGACGCTAGAAGTGATCCCGCTCGGGACCGCTGCGCCGTCAGGCGACCACGTCCACTAGTGTAGCAGGGTCAGCAGCACGCCCAGCCCGGTCAGCGCCCCGCCGATCCACTGGCGGGCGGTCAGGCGTTCGCGGAACAGGCGGCGGCCGACCGCCGCGGCCACTGGCCCCTCGATCAGGCCGATCGCGCGCACCGGCGCGGCCGGCGCCAGAGCCAGCGCCCCGAACCAGCAGGCCGAGGCCGCCGAGCCGAACGCGCCGGCCGCCAGTGAGGCCCGCCAGGTTCCCATCACCGAGCGCAGGGCCTGCGGACGGACCACCGCCAGGATCGAGGTCAGGACGACCGACTGCATGAGCTGGGCGACGACCAGGGCGGCGGCGGCCGAATAGAGCGGGTGGCCGGGATCGAAAGCCTGGCCCGCCTGGCGAAAGGCGTTGAAAGCCACCGCGAAGGCGGCGCCCGCGGTCAAGCCCAGCAGACCGCCGGGCAGGTCCGCGCTGGCCTGACCCGGACGCGGCCAGGACAGCACAGCCAGGCCGGCGGTCGCCAGCGCCACGCCCACCCAGACCGCAGAACCCAGGGCGTCGCCCAGCACCAGCCAGCCGATCACCGCCGCCATCGGCAGCGACGATTGCTGGAGCAGGATCGCCACCGCGAAGCCCGAACGGCGCATGGCCATCAGCAGGGCCCCGGTGGCGGCCACCTGGCTGATCGCGCCCAAGATGGCCGCGACCCAGAATCGGCCCGTCGGATTTGGCGCGGCGTCCGGCGTCGCGAGCACGGCCACACCGAGGATCAGGACCGAGAACGGCAGGCCGAACAGGAAGCGCACCAGGGTCGCGCCCCACGGCCCGGCGTCGCCGACCAGGCCGCGCTGCATGGCGTTGCGGGCGACCTGCAGAGGCGCGGCCGCGATGGCGAGGAGGATCCAGAGCATTCCGAAATATCCCGCTCATCCCCCGCGCAGGCGGGGACCCACGCGGTGGCTGAGTTCGTGGTGAGTGGGCTTGGGTCCCCGCCTGCGCGGGGATTGAGCGGCGCTCTTGGGCTCAGAACCCGCTGGCGACCTTGCCCGGCGCGCTCTTTTCCTTCCTCGCGAAGAGGTTGTTGAGCGCGTTGACATAGGCCTTGGCCGAGGCGGTCAGGGTGTCGGTGTCGGCGGCCTGGCCGGTGGCGATGCGGCCGTCGTCCTCAAGCCGGACGGAGACCTGGGCCTGGGCGTCGGTGCCCTCGGTCACTGCGTGCACCTGGAACAGCCGCAGCACCGCCTGATGCGGCACCACCGCGTGGATGGCGTTGAACACCGCGTCCACCGGACCGTCGCCGGTGGCGTTGGCCGAGGTCTCGACGCCGTCGATGGTCACCGTCAGGAACGCCTGCTGCGGACCTTCGGTGCCGGCGATCACCCGCAGGTGCTTCACCTGAATCCGGTCGGCGCCCGAGGCCAGGGCGTCGTCCACCAGGGCCACGATGTCGTCGTCGAAGACGTGCTTCTTCTTGTCGGCCAGGTCCTTGAAGCGCTGGAACGCCTCGTTCAGGGCGTTCTGGCCCAGGTCGTAGCCCAGGTCCTTCAGCTTCTCGCGGAAGGCGTGGCGGCCCGAATGCTTGCCCATGACCAGGTTGGATTCGATCTGGCCCACGTCCTCGGGCTTCATGATCTCGTAGGTCTCGGCGTTCTTCAGCATCCCGTCCTGGTGGATGCCGCTCTCGTGGGCGAAGGCGTTCTTGCCGACGATCGCCTTGTTGAACTGCACCGGGAAGCCGGTGATCGCCGAAACGTAGCGGCTGGCGCGGGTGATGTGCTGGGTCTCGACGCCGGTGAAGTAGGGCAGCCGGTCGCCACGGACCCGCAGGGCCATCACGATCTCTTCCAGGGCG
>CAUJHW010000018.1 GCA_963205005.1 Pseudomonadota bacterium | reverse complement strand
CGCGTCGGCAAGCGCGTGCGCATGCGCCAGAAGCTGATCGGCGCCGAGCCCAAGGCCGGCGGCATGCAGCTGAAGAACGAGTGCACCATCGAGATCGAGGGCGAGGACAAGCCCGCCTGCATCGCCGAGACGATGTCGATCGTCTACGGCGGCTAGATCGCAACCGGACCGCCTCCGGCCCGCGGCCGGGGGCGGCCTCCGTACTGGCCCCTAGGGGCGCGGTCGGACTTTCGGGGCGAACGGGGCCGGCTTAACGTCAACGGGTCGCCGGGCGTCGTTGCGGCCCTGCGGCGCGCGAGGCCCCGATGACCGCACAAACCACCGATCCCTCACCCCGTCATCGCGAACCCGGCGCATCGGGCCGCATAGCGCTCAGGTTCGTCCGAGCCCTGAGGATGATCGCCTGCGTGGTTCTGCCCCCGGCGCTCCGCGCCCGCCGCACAGACCCTGCCGAGACCCGCGTCACCCCGGCGGTCTGGCCCAACGATCCCGTGAAGCTGCAGCACCGCGACAGGCCCTGAGGCCCGCCGATGACCCATGCGCTCAGTCCCGCGCGGCCTCTTCCGCCGTGGCGGCCTTGGCGCCGGCCACCGGCGCGGCGCTGGCCATCGTGGAGGTCGCCATGGGATCCTGAAGCAGGGCGATGGTCTCGCGCACGTACTTGGCGTGGGTGACGATGCCGATCTCCAGCCGCTCGTTGTTCAGCTCCACCTGCTGGGTCAGCAGGCCGGCGATGAAGCCGTCGCCCGTCTCCGGGCCGGCGGGCCCGTCGACCGCCTTGACCGGCCCGTCAGCCTTCGGCGGGCGGCTGACGAACACCGGCCCGCCCGAGTTGCCGGGGAACACCGAGAAGTCGAGCAGGAAGGTCGGGAAGATGTTGGCCGGCGCCAACGGATAGGACGCCACCCGCCCCGACCTCAGGATCGGAAAGCCGGCGGCGTTGGCCGACAGCCCGCGCGGGAAGCCCAGCGCCATCATCTCGTCGCCGGCATTGACGCTGTAGCGGGCGAAGGTGTCGTCGGCAGCCAGGTAGTTCAGCGGCATCGCCGCCCTGGCGAACTCCGGCGGCGCCTTGATGTTGATGGCCGCCACGTCGCGGTTGGGGTGGTGGGTCCACAGTTCGTGGCCGTCCCCGTCGCGGATCTTCAACGACTGGGGCGAATAGCTCCACGAGCCGTCGGGGTTGGAGATGCGGTAGCCGATGCGCGCGCTGGCGCCAGGCATCTTCTGGAACACGTGGTTGGCGGTGATCAGCACGACCCGCGGCGCGCCATCCGGCCCGGGCGCCGAGATCAGGAACCCGGTGCCTACCGTGCGCGTGCCGTCGCCCAGCGGCTGTTCAAGCTGAACGGTCGCGTGGATCAGCTCGACCGCGAGATCCATGACCATGAAGGTCCCCGTGAAAACTGCGCCCCTCGCGTCTTCAGTGCGCGATCCCGATGCATAAACAGTGAATCACGGACGCCGCCAGCCAACAAGCCGCCACAATTGGCGAGCGCCGCGCCGATGTGACGCGCGCGGAACCGCACATCGGCTTGAGCAATGCGCCCCGACGTCGCATCTAGGCCCCATGACCCTCCCCAAACCGCCCGCCGCGGATCGGCGCCAGTCCCGCATCGAACAGCTGGGGCGGGTTCGCACCGACGACTATGCCTGGCTGAAGGACGACAACTGGCAGGAGGTGTTGCGCGACCCCAAGGCGCTGCGGGCCGACATCCGTGAGCACCTGGACGCCGAGAACGCCTACACCCAGGAGGTGCTGGGCGGGACCGAGGCGCTGCAGGCATCCCTGTTCGCGGAGATGAAGGGCCGGATCAAGGAGGACGACAGCTCGGTCCCCGCTCCCGACGGGCCATTCGACTACTACGTCCGCTACGCCATCGGCGCCGAGCACCCGATCCATGCGCGGCGACCCCGCGGCCACGACGATGGCGAAGAGGTGCTGCTGGACGAGGACGCCGCTGCGAAGGGCAAGGCCTACTACCAGGTGGGCGCCGCCAGCCACAGCCCGGACCACGCCCTGTTCGCCTGGGCCGCCGACGAGCAGGGGTCGGAGTACTACACGATCAGGGTGAAAGACCTGGCGACCGGCCAGGAGGTCGGCGCGCCGATAGAGAGCGCCTACGGCGACTTCGCCTTTTCGCCGGACAGCCAATGGATCTTCTGGATCTGGCGCGACGAGAACGCCCGGCCGGCCAAGGTCTTCCGGCGCGCCGCGCGCGGCGGGGACGACGCGCTGGTCTACGAGGAGGCCGACGACGGCATGTTCCTGGGCGTGGGCTGCGCCTCCGACGACAGCCACATCCTGATCCACGTTGGCAACCAGGAGACCACCGAGATCCTGCTGATCCCGGCGGGCGACCCGACCTCCGCCCCGGTGATCGCCGAGCCCCGGCGGGTGGGGGTGAAGTACAGCCTCGATCACTGGACCGACCGCTGGGTGATCCGCACCAACGACGACGGCGCTGTGGACTTCAAGCTGTGTGTTTCCGAGGCGGCCATCCCGGCCAAGGCAGCCTGGCGTGACTGGATCGCCCATTGCCCCGGCCACTACATCACCGGGTTTGCCGCCTACGCCGGCCATCTGGTCCGCGCCGAGCGGGTGAACGCGCTCGACCGGCTGGTGGTCATGGCCCGCGACGGCTCCGAGCACGTCGTCGACTTCGACGAGGAGGCCTACGCCCTCAATCTGGAAGGCGGCTACGAGTACGCGACGACGCTGAGCCGGTTCGTCTACCAGTCGCCGACCACGCCGCGTCAGACCTTCGACTACGATCTCGCCAGCCGGGTCCGCACCCTGCGCAAGACCCAGGAGATTCCCTCCGGCCACGATCCGGCCCGCTATGTCGCCCGCCGGCTGCAGGCTCGCGCGCCCGACGGCGAGATGGTCCCGATCACGCTGCTGATGCTGAAGGACACCCCGCAGGACGGCTCGGCGCCGGTGCTGCTCTACGGCTACGGCAGCTACGGCCACGCCATGGATCCGAGCTTCTCGATCCGCAACCTGAGCCTGGTGGATCGCGGCTGGATCTGGGCCACGGCGCATATCCGCGGCGGCTCGGACAAGGGCTGGGGCTGGTTCCTCGACGGGCGCAAGGACAGGAAGCCCAACACCTTTACCGACTTCATCGCCTGCGCCGAACATCTGATCGGTGAAGGCTATGCGTCGAAGGGAAAGATCGCGGCCTACGGCGGCTCCGCCGGCGGGATGCTGATGGGGGCGGTGGCGAACCTGCGGCCCGAGCTGTGGGGCGCGATCATCGCCGCGGTGCCGTTCGTCGACGTGCTGAACACCATGAGCGACACCTCCCTGCCTCTGACGCCGCCGGAATGGCCCGAATGGGGCAATCCCATCGAGGACCCGGCCGCGTACGATCTGATCGAAAGCTACAGCCCCTACGACAAGGTCGGCCCCCGGCCCTATCCGCCGATCCTGGCCACCGGCGGCCTGTCGGACCCCCGCGTCACCTACTGGGAGCCCGCCAAGTGGGTGGCAAAGCTGCGCGATCAGACGACAGGCGACGCCCCGATCCTGCTCAAGATCAACATGGAGGCCGGGCACGGCGGCGCCTCGGGCCGTTTCGACTTCCTGAAGGAGATCGCCCTCGACTACGCCTTCGCCCTCTGGGCGCTGGAAGGACAATGGAGGGGCGAATGATCATCCGGTCCGCGACCGCGCATGACGCGGACGCTCTGGCGGCGATCTACGGCCACCATGTGCTGCACGGCTTCGGCACCTTCGAGGAGGTTCCGCCCTCGCCTGCCGAGATGGACAGCCGCCGCGGCGCCATCGTCGCGCTGGGCCTGCCCTACCTTGTGGCGGAAGACGGCGGGACGGTGCTGGGGTTCGCCTACGCCGGGCCGTTCCGGACGCGACAAGCCTATCGCTACACCCTGGAAGACAGCGTCTATATCGCGCCGGAGGCCATTGGCCGCGGAGTCGGCCGGGCTGTGCTTGCGGCGGTGATCGAGGCCTGCGCCGCACTCGGCGTGCGCCAGGTGGTGGCCGTGATCGGCGACAGCGGCAACGCCGCCTCCATCGGCCTGCACACGTCGCTCGGGTTTCAGCCCGCAGGCGTGGGCCGCAGCTTCGGGTTCAAGCATGGCCGCTGGGTGGACATTGTCTGGATGCAGAAGGCGCTGAACGGCGGCGATGCCAAGTCTCCGGATACGCCGGGCGTCAGACTGTCGGCGAGCTGAGGGACGGGCTTCTGAACAAGCCTTGTGTTGTCGCGAAACCTCGCGCGCGACTTGTAGTTGTGAAATGCTCGCGCATATGTAGTTCTACGTAATTGATCGGTCTGCACGCAGCGGCCAGACTATGCCTGTCGGGCGGGGCCGACACGGACATTGAATTTAGATGACTGGGTTGTGGACGGGAAATCACACAACCGCAGTGGCGACTTCGAACGCCTTTCGCGGCGTTCCGGGAGCGCAGTCTCTGGCGATCGGCGTGACAGCGGCCAGCCTGGCCGTGGCGCAGGTCGTGCAGCCGGCGCTTGGCCATGCGGTGTATCTGATCTGCGCGCCGGGTCTCCTGGCCTGCGCCGCGACAGGTGGCTGGCTTCCGGCGACCAGCGGCGCGATCCTGGTCGCGGGCGGCGGCGTTCTCATCGAAAGGGTCGCGGGGTCGCCCCGGACCGAAAGCGCCCTGCATGTGGGACTGCTCCTGACAGCGGCGCTGGGGTTCGCATTCTGGATGCTGCGGCGCCGGCGCTGGCCACGATCCATCTCCGGTCCCATCGCACAGGTCGGCATGGACCCGGCCATCCTCTCCGAGCTCAGCCAGCCCCTGTCGGCGGTCTCCAACTATCTGGGCGCCGCGCGGAACATGATCGCCCGGCTGGAACTCGAGGACGACGAACTGCTTGATGCCGTGACCCGCGCCGGCGAGCAGATGGCGCGCGCCGGGGGCCTGCTTGACGCGCTGCGCCCTAACGGCCCTCTGGACCGCCAGGTGCGGGACACCTGACAGCGACGCCCGGGTCCAGGTCCGGGCCGCGACATTTTGTGCCGAGAACCGGTACAACGCACGATAGTATTGGACTAGGCCTCTCAATTTGCAGTGCTATAGTCTCACTTCGCAGGGGGCGGATCTGCGCGCGGCCCGGCCGAGGGGCGGCGCCGCCCGCTGTCTTGCAGTGGCGCGGGCAGGTCTCGATGGTGACATCAGCGGCCGAACGGACAGTCTTCGTCGTCGATGACGACGATGCGGCGCTGCATTCGCTTGTCACCCTGCTGAAATCCGACGGGCTCAACGCCCGGGGGTATGCCTCCGCCCAGGCCTTCCTGTCCGACCTGGACGCAAGAGGCGTCCGGGGCTGCCTGATCACCGATCTGCGGATGCCGGGCATGGACGGCGTCGCCCTGATCCAGGCGCTTCGGGCCCTGGGCTGCATCCTGCCGGTCATCGTGATCACCGGGCATGCCGAGGTCACCCGGATCGTCGACGCCATGAAGGCGGGGGCACGCGACCTGCTGGAAAAGCCCTTCGAGAACGACCGGATCCTGCGCACCGTGCGGGCGGGCCTCGAGGAAAACGACGCCGCGATCGACGCCGGCGCGGCGCGCAACCGCATCGCCCGGCGCATCGAGAGCCTGACCCTTCGCGAGCGCCAGGTCCTGGACCTGATCATGGAAGGCGCCAGCAACAAGGTGATCGCCCAGCGGCTGACGATCAGCCCCCGGACGGTCGAGATCTATCGGGCCAACGTCATGTCGAAGATGCGGGCCGACAACCTGTCGGACTTGATCCGGATGACCTTGGCCGCGGGCGCCGCATGACAGCTCATGCGCAGGGCAGGACCAGGGTCGCGGTGAGGCCCTGACCGGAACGTGAGGCCAGTTCGAAACGGCCGCCGCTTCGCTCGGCGAAGGCTCGCACGCCGGCCAGGCCCAGGCCCGTTCCGCCCTGCCCCCGGCGGGTGGTGAAATAGGGTTCGGTCGCCCGCGCCAGCACCTCGGCCGACATCCCGCAGCCGGTATCGCGAACGCTCAGCACGACAGTGTCGCCGGACACTCCGGCCGAGAGGGTCATGACTCCGCCCCCGGGCATGGCGTGGCCCGCGTTGACGCAGAGATTCAGAAGCGCCGACTCCAGCGCCCCGCGGTCAGCCAAGCAGGACATCGGTCCGGCAGGCGCTTCAAGCCGGATGACCACGCCCGGCGGAGCCGACAGCCGCGCCAGCCGGACTGTCGAAGCCAGGGCCCCGGCGGCGTCGCAGGCCGGCGTCGCCTGCGGCTGTGGTTCCGAAAGCGCCAGCAGCCGGCGCACCAGTTCGGCGCCCCGCTCGGCGGCGTCCTGGCTGACGTCGGCCAGCTCGCGGCTGCCGGAGCCCTCCGGCAGGCTTTGCGCCAGGGCTTCGCTGGCCGCCAGGATCACGTTGAGCAGGTTGTTGAGGTCGTGGGTGAGGACGCCGGTCTCGCGATGCAGGGTTGCCAGCCTCAACTCGGGCCGTCCGGAGTCCGGCCGGGCGGGACGCTGGCCTCGGCCGCGCCGGAAGCGGGGTCGCGCGTCCTGCCCCTGAGGGGCCACCGCCGCGTTCGCGGGTGACCCCGCAACCGTGAAACCGTCAAACGCCATGAACTTCCGCCCCCGGGGCCAGACCCGCATCGGGTCCGGCGAATCAACAGCACGCACGCCGGATGAATTCATCCCCGGGCGACTGCCTAGGTAGATGCGCGGTGCGGCAGGCCGACGCAGGGCGCCGACGCGACCGCTCTCCGCGCGTCAGCGTCAAGCCGCCAGTCGCGACTCCCGCGCGGTGGTGTCGCGCAGCATGTAGCCGCCGCCCCAAACCGTCTCGATCTGGCTGTCGCCATCGCCGGCAGCGGCGATCTTCTTGCGCAGCTTGCAGATGAAGACGTCGATGATCTTGATCTCCGGCTCGGACAGCCCGTTGTAGAGGTGGTTGAGACAGGCCTCCTTGGTCAGCACCGAGTTCTTCCGCAGCGAGAGCAGCTCCAGCATCTTGTACTCGCTGGGCGTCAGGTGGATTGGCACGCCCGAGACCTCGGCGCTGCGGGTGTTCAGATTGAGCGCGATGGCCCCGGTGCGGATGATCGAATCCGCCTGACCACGCGAGCGCCGGACCACCGCGTTGATGCGGGCGGTCAGCTCGGCCTTGTGGAAGGGCTTGGTCATGTAGTCATCGGCCCCGGCGGCCAGAGCGCTGACCTTGCTGTCCATGTCGATCGAGGCCGACAGCACGATCACCGGGGTCGATAGCCGACGGGCCCGCAGAGTCCTGAGCGCCTCCAGGCCCGAGATGTCCTCGAGTTCCAGATCCATCAGTATGGCGTCGTAGTCATAGGTCTCGGCCAGGGCGATGGCGTCCTCGCCCGAGGCGGTCCGCGAGACGTTGTGTCCCGCCGATCCCAGGTTCAGCTCCACGCTGCGCGCGGTGGCGTCGTTGTCTTCAACGAGCAGGATATGCATCGGCTAGCTCCCCAGGTTGGTGGAATGGTCAGGTGAATTGTCGATGACGGACTGCGAGACCTTCAGCAGTTCGGACATCCGGAATGGCTTCGCGAGCACCTCGTCGGCGCCCAGGTGCCGGGCCCAGCTCAGGTAATCCATGCCGCGACCGCGGCCGGCGCCCGAGATGGCGATGATCTTTGGCGGGCGCGCGCTGTCCTTGATGGCCCGGATGGCGCCGATGCCCTCGATGTCGGGCATGACAATATCGGTGACCACCAGGTCAGGCCGATAGGTGCTGGCCATGCGGATACCCTTGCGCCCGTTGTCGGCCGAAGCCGTCGAGAATCCGGCGCCCCGGAACGCCAGCGACATCAGTCGCAACAGCGCGGGATCGTCGTCGATGATCAGCACCTTGCCAGCCAACTCAGGCCCCCTGCACCCGTCATCCGGGCGCCGTTCACTATGGTTAACGCCATGAACCACAGTGATTCGCGGGGTGGCTATCCGGGTTGATTGCTTAAGGGATTTCCCGTGTGACGGGCTGTCGCAGCAATGTCTGGTTGCGAGGGCCAGCCTGCATGCAACCGCCACAAGGGCGCAGACGTATATTGGCGCCCCCGGTCCGGAAATGCACCCGCCATCGACCGGCGCGGCGTTCGGTCACGCGGCAGGAGCGGCCCCGCCCGAACTGGTGGCAAGGACACGGCTTGCGCTTGCGGCGGTCTTCGCCGCGTCCGCAGGTCTGGTCAGCCTTCGATGGTCAGTGTCGAGATGCGAGGGGATCGAGCCCGCGGCGGCGTCCGGACCGTGAGGATCAGATTCCCGCGCCGGCGAGGTTGTCCGCGGCCTCGGCGCCGCGGCTGTCGCAGGCGGCCGGAGCCAGGGCGCGGAAGGCGTCATAGGGCGTCTGGAACACGCGGCCGCTGAGGCCCTGGAGGAAGCGTGATCGGTGCAGCCGGTCCATGACGCGTTCCTTCACTTCGGACAGGTGCAGGCGGACATCCGAATCCCTGAGGCGGCCATTCAGCGCATCCAGGCTGTCGAGCGCCGAGGCGTCGATGTCGTTCACCGCCGAACACACCAGCACGACATCCCGGACCCGGGGCTGCTCGGCGATCAACTCGAGCACCTTGGTTTCAAGCCAGGCGGCGTTGGTGAAGGTCAGGCTTTCGTCGACGCGCAGCATCAGCACTTCGGGCGCGGTGATCACCTCGTGCCGGTCGACGGTCCGGAAGTGCTGGGAGCCGGGCAGCTGCCCGACGATCGCCACGTGCGGCTGGGAGGCGCGCTGGAGATACAGCATGATCGAGAGCGCCACGCCGGTAGCGAGACCGACCTCGACGCCGACCGCCATGGTCATGGCGATCGTCGCGGCCATCGCCGCGAAGTCCCGCCGCGAATAGCGCCAGACCCGGGCGATCTCCTCCAGATCGAGGAGGCTCAACACCGCAACGATGATCGTGGCGGCGAGGGTCGCGACCGGCAGAAAATAGAGGAGCGGGGTCAGAACGAGCGCGGCGACGGCGAGCCCAACGGCCGTGTAGGCGCCGGCCGCGGGGGTGGCCGCGCCCGCATCGAAATTCACGACCGAGCGGGCGAAGCCGCCGGTGACCGGGAACCCGCCGGTCAGGGCCGAGGCGATGTTGGAAACACCCAGGCCCACCAGTTCCTGACTGGCGTCGATCCGTTGCCGGCGTTTCGCGGCCAGGGTCTGGGCGACCGAGATCGAGCTGACGAAGCCGATGATGCTGATGAACAGCGCCGGCAGGATCATCTGCGCCCAGAGCGGCCCGGGCTTGGGAGGCGGCGTGAGGGGCGGCAGCCCGACGGGGATCGCGCCGACCGTCGCCACGCCATGCTGGCTCAGGCCCAATCCCGCCACGGCCAGCGTGGTGAAGACAATCGCCAGCACCGGACCGGTCTTGGCCACGAGCCCTGCTGTCGCGCCACTCAGCCCGAGCCTCATCAGCAGAGGCTTGAAGCCCTTGCGCACCCAGAAAAGAAACGCCGTCGCGCCGGCGCCCAGGATGGCCGTCACGGGATTGAACCCGCTCCAGTGGGCCGCGAAGCTCTCGCCGATCGACCAGAGCGTCTGGCCCGAGGTGCGGATGCCCGTGAGCGGCCCGAGCTGGCTGGCGGCGATGATCAGGCTGGACGCGATGGTGAAGCCGTTCACCACCGGGTTTGACAGGAACTTTGCAAGCGCGCCGAGCCCCAGCAGGCCCATGGCCAGCATCATGCCGCCGGACAGCATCGCCAGGATCAGCGCGGCCTGGATGTATTCGGGCGAACCCTGGACCGCGACACGGGACGCGGCCGAGGCTGTCATCAGCGAGACCACCGCGACAGGCCCGATGGCCATGGTCCGGCTGGTGCCGAAGACCGCATAGGCGATCAGCGGCGCGATCGACGCATAGAGCCCCATCTGCGGCGGCAGGCCGGCAAGGGTCGCATAGGCCAGGCTCTGGGGAATGAGCATGATGGTGACCACCACCGCGGCCACCAGATCGCTGGACAGGGTTGGCCGGTCGTAGTCCCGGCCCCATTCCAGGATCGGCAGATAGCGCCGCAAAGAGATGCTCATGGTTCAACCGTCCCCCCGCGGCCCGGCGTCGAACGGCGCAGACGTGGCGCGCCCGACTCTACCGACCGCATTGTGACGACGTCGCGGCTCCTGACGCCAGAGGTCATCCGGCATTCAGAAGAGCCATCAGCCGATAGCCCAGCACCACTGACTGACCGCGCGTGGCGACGTCAGCGCTCTGGGCGGCAAGGGCTTCCCGCTCCGCGTCCAGAAGATCCAGGGTCGGCTTCTGACCGACGCGAACCTCGTTGCGCACGCTCTCCAGGGCGCTCATCGCGGCAAGCCGCTGGTCGGCGGCCGCCTCGACAAGGGCCTTCGAGGTCTGCACGTCCTGCCAGGCGCCGATGACCGCCTCGCGAACCTGGGCCCGGGCAGCGGCGAGGGCGGACTGCGCGGCGCGGGCCCCCGCTTTCGCCTCATCGACCCGCGCGTTGATCGCCCCGCCGGCGAACAGTGTCCAGCGGCCCTGGACGCCGATCATGAGGTCGTCAGCGCGGTAGCCTGGAAAGAACTGGTCCCGCGAGGTCGTCGCGGCAGCCCTCAGGCCCAGGCTGGGAAGACGTTCGGCCTGGGTGAAACGGACATCGGCCTCGGCCGCACGGGCCGCCGCCCGGGCGGCTTCAAGCGCCGGACTGGTGCGCTCGGCGGACGCCAACGCCTCATCGAGTGAAGTCGGCAACGCCAGGCCCGCGGCGGGCGGCTCAAGACCGTCCGGCTCGGCGCCCACAACCGCTGCGAAGTGCGCCCTTCCCCGGGCGACGTCACCGCTGGCGCGGGCCAGACCAGCCCGGGCTTCGGCAAGTCGCGCCTGAGCCTGGGCGAGATCGGTGCGGGGGATCTCGCCGGCCTTGAAGCGCAGCTGCGCCTGGCGCTCGATCTCTGTCATCTGCCGAAGCTGGGCCTCGTGGAGCCGAAGGATTTCACCGGCGCTGATGACCGCCACATAGGCCTCGGCGACCTGGGCTGCGAGCAGCGCACGGGCGCCGCCGACCTGGGCCAGGGCGGCATCCCGACCGGCGCGGGCGCGGGCGACCCCGGCGCTGATCGCCCCTCCGCTGAAGATCGGCTGACGCAATTCAAGCGCCGCCGCGCGCGGCGACACATCGGCCTGCCCGAACCCGAAGAATCCGCTGAGGTCCGTGGTCCCCTGCCCGGCCTCGCCCGCGAGCGACAGGCTGGGCAGACGCATCGCCCTGGCCTGGGCAAGACGGGCGTCCGCCGCCTCCGCCTGGGCCCTGGTCTGCGCGAATCCGGGATTGTCGCGCTGGGCCAGCGCGATCGCCTCCGGAAGCGATAGGGCCCAGGCAGCGCCTGGCGCCGATAGCGCTGCCAGCGCACCGAGCAGAACAAGCAGGGTCCGCATGGGGATCAACGGAACGCGGCCCCGGTCCTGATCCCCAGCTTCTTGAAGACCATCGCGGCGGGGCAGAAGCCGGTGAACGCGGCCTGGATCATGTTCAGGCCGGCAAAGGCCGAAAGCGCGATCCACCAGGGGTGGACGAAATGCGCGAGCGCGATCCCGGCGAGGACGACGCAACCGGCGAAGACGAAGACGGCGCGGTCGAGTGTCATGGGCTGGTTCCTTGTGCTGTCTGGGAAAGGATGAAGGCCTGCCGCGTCCCGGCAGACGAACGGACGCAGGGCTCAGCCCTTGATCTTCCGCAGGCCCATCACGTCGAGGGCCAGCTTCTCGTAGAAGGGCTCGCTCTCGCCGCGCTTGATCTTGCCGATGAAGTATTTCTCGAACCCGACCTTGGCGAGGTGGACCCACTTGCCGCTGGCCGACCAGTTGACGTTGCGCGGCGGGATCTGTGGCTGGGCGACGAAGGCGACGCCGCCGTCGCCGAAGTCGGCGAGACAGAAGGCGTTCCAGGTCGCCTCATGGCTCGGCGGCTTGTCTTCGAGGATCTCGGCCATGTTGTGGGCGATGGCCGTGACCATGCTCTCGATCATGAAGCCGGTCTTCGGCACGCCCACCGGCACCGGTGTCTTGCCGTTAGGCGCGATCGCCACGCAGACGCCAAGACCGAAGACGTTCGGGAAGGTTGGATTGCGCTGGTGCTTGTCGATGACGACGAACCCGCGCGGGTTGGTCAGGCCTTCAACGCCCCGCAAGGCCGCGACGCCACGGAAGGCCGGCAACATCATCGAGTAGGCGAACGGCAGGTCATGGGTCTGCTTCACCGAGCCGTCGTCGGCGATCTCCTCGACATGCATGAGACCGGCTTCGACCGAGGCGACCTTGGCGTTGGTGACCCACTTGATGTGGCGCTCGCGCATTTCGCTCTCGAGCAGGCCCTTGGTGTCGCCGACGCCGTCGAGACCGAGATGGCCGACGTAGGGCTCAGAGGTGACAAAGGTCATCGGCACCCTGTCGCGGATCTTCCTGCGACGCAGTTCCGTGTCGAGGATCATCGCGAACTCGTAGGCCGGACCGAAGCATGAGGCCCCCTGCACCGCGCCAACCACGATCGGACCGGGATTCTCGACAAAGCGGTCAAAGGCGGTGGCCGCGGTCTCGGCGTGGTCGACATGGCAGACAGACTGGGTGAAGCCGCCATGCGGACCCAGGCCCGGGATCTCGTCGAAGGCCAGCTCGGGGCCGGTGGCGATGATCAGGTAGTCGTAGTCGACGGACGTGCCGTCATTGAGTTCCAGCTGATTGCGGGCGGGTTCGACGCGCTTTGCCCCGACGCCGGAGAAGGCGATCCCGCGCTTCCTGAAGACAGGGGGCAGCTTCACCTCGATGGCGCCACGCTTGCGCCAGTGAACCGCGACCCAGGGATTTGAAGGCACGAAGTGAAATGTGTCGCCCTGCGACACGACGCTCACCTCGGCCCGGTCGCCCACGGAGTCCTTGACCTCGAAGGCGGCGATCGCGCCTCCCAGGCCGGCGCCCAGGATGACGATGCGTGGTTTGACCATATCCAGTCTCCTCCCACCCGCCATGGCGACTGTGCGCCGGGGCCGGGTTTCCCGTCTTGATATCCATCACGTCGCGACCGCGGCTGCGGACCTAGCGTGATCCATCGACGCTTGACTTTATATTCGCACACATGAATATACGCAACTATGAATTTTGATACGCACGCCATGAAGGCCTCGGCCGACGACGCCTGCGCGCTGCTCAAGGCGCTGGCGAACCCGCACCGGCTGATGATCGTGTGCTCGCTGATCGACGGCGAGCAGTCGGTCGGCGCCCTCGCCCAGATGCTGGGTGTCCGCGAGACCCTGGCGTCACAACACCTGGGCCTGCTGCGCCGGGATGGCGTCGTCGCCGCCCGCCGCGAGGGTCAGACCATCTACTACGGCCTGCAGAGCGGTCAGGCCCGCGCTGTGGTCGAGACCCTTTCACGCCTGTTCTGCGCGGTCCCCGACCACGCCTACGCCTAAGGAGCCTATTGCATGTTCGGCGCCCCTAAAATCCAGGACCTCACACCTCAGCAGGTGAAGGCCGCCCTCGATGCGCAGGAAATCCTGCTGATCGACGTGCGCGAGCCCGCCGAGTTCGCCGCCGAGAAGATCGCCGGCGCGGTCAATGTGCCGCTCTCGACCTTTGATCCAGCCGCGCTCCCGGACGCCGCCGGCAAGACGGTCGTGCTCCAGTGCGCCGGCGGCAAGCGTTCTGCGATGGCCGTCGACAAGTGCCGGACCGCCAACCAGGCCATCGAGACCCACCTCGCCGGCGGACTGGCCGCCTGGAAGGCCGCCGGACTGCCGACCGTCGGCGGCTGAGCCCGACGAAAGAGATCAACCGGGGAGGCAAATCATGGCGTCATGGCCGTATCTGATCGGCGCACTGGGCGCGGCTTTCCTGCTGGGCGCCTGCGGCGAAACGAAGCCGACTGTGGCTGCGGCGCAGGTCGCGCCGGCCGCGGGCCGCCTGACGGTAAAGGCCCAGACCGTCGCCGATCTCAAGCCCGTCCCCGGGACGCTCACCACCCGCGACATGGCCGAAGCCCGCGCGCGGATCTCTGGCGTGCTCGTCAGCCTTGCGGTCAGGGAGGGCGACATGGTCCGCCAGGGCCAGGTGATCGGCCGGGTCAAGGATGACCGCCTCGCCCTGCAGACCGGCGCCTTTGACGCCCAGGTATCGGCCGCCGCCGCTGAGGCAGCCCGCGCCCAGGCGGATCTCACCCGCACCCGCGACCTGTTTTCCAACGGAGTCTACGCCCAGGCCCGCCTGGATCAGGTCGAGGCCCAGGCCAGGGCGGCCAGCGCCAACCTGGCCGCGGCCCGCGCCCAGCGCAGCGCGAGCGCCGAACTGGGCGCCCAGGGCGCGATCCTGGCGCCGGCTGCGGGCCGGGTCCTTGTGGCCGACGTGCCGGTGGGGTCGGTGGTGATGCCCGGCCAGACCGTGGCCAGGGTCACCGCCGGACCGATGGTGGTGCGGCTCGAACTTCCCGAAGGCCAGGCGCGGGCGCTCAAGCCCGGAGACCTCGTGCAACTGGCGGCGGAAGACCTGCGCGGCGTCGCCACCCAGGGCGTGATCACCCAGGTCTATCCCGCGGTCACCAGCGGCCAGGTCACCGCGGATGTGACGGCGACAGGTTTGCCGCAGGATCTGATCGGACAGCGCGTCCGCGCCCAGATCAGGATCGGAGAGCGCCGGGCGCTGATCGTTCCCCGGGCCTACGTCGTCACGCGCTTCGGCGTCGACTACGCCCGCCTCGTCCGGGCCGACGGCACGGTCTCCGAGACGCCCATCCAGACCACGGCCGGCCCGACCGCCGCCACGGTCGAGGTGCTGTCCGGGCTCAGGGCGGGCGACGTCCTCACCCCGGCCGGAACAGGCAAATGAACCTCGGCCTTTCGGGACGGCTCACCCGGGCGACGATCCGCTCGCCGCTGACTCCCCTGTTCCTGCTGGCCGCCATCGCCGTCGGCCTTCTGGCGCTGGTCTCCATTCCCCGCGAAGAAGAGCCGCAGATCAGCGTGCCCATGGTCGACATCATGGTCGCCGCGCCGGGCCTGCGAGCGCCAGACGCCGTCGAACTGGTCGGCAAGCCGCTGGAGACGATCGTCAAGAGCGTGGCGGGCGTCGAGCACGTCTACACCTTCGCCGACGACAACCAGGTAATGGTCACCGCGCGCTTCAACGTGGGGACCGATCCGGACGCCGCCGCCGTCCGCATCCACGAGAAGGTGCGCGCCAACTACGACCGCATCCCGGCGGGCATCCCCGAACCTCTGATCCAGACCCGGGGGATCAATGACGTGCCCAGCCTGGTGCTGACCCTGTCGCCCAAGCCGGGCGCCGCGGGCCAGTGGACCGACCAGGCCCTCTTCGAGCTGGCCGGCAAGCTGCGCAACGAAGTCACCAAGGTCGACGATGTCGGCCTGACCTTCATCGTCGGAGGCCGCCCTCAGGAGATCCGGGTCGAGCCGGATCCTGCGCGGCTGGCGCAGCATGGCGTGTCGCTTGGCGCGCTGATGGACACGATCCGCCAGGCCAACAGGGCCTTTCCGGCGGGCCAGGTTCGCAACGGCGGGCAGGCGGTCGATGTCACCGCCGGAGAGACCCTGGCCAGTGCGACCCAGATCGGCCTGCTGGCCCTGCCCTCGACCAAGGGCGAGAGCGTCTATGTCCGCGATGTCGCCCGGGTTCTGGAGGCGCCGCGTGAGGATCAGGCGCGCGCGTGGCGCTATGCCCGCGCCGGCCAGGGCTGGAGCGAGGCGCCGGCTGTCAGCCTGGCCATCGCCAAGCGCAAGGGCGCCAACGCCGTCGTCGTCTCGCAGGCCGTCCTGGCCCGCGTCGAGGCGCTGAAGGGTTCGCTGCTCCCCGACAGCCTGAGCGTGGCGGTGACCCGCGACTATGGCGCGACGGCCAACGAGAAGGCCAATGAGCTCCTGTTCCATCTGGGGCTGGCGACGCTTTCCATCGTCATCCTGATCGGCTTCGCCATAGGCTGGCGCGAGGCGGGCGTCACCGCCGTGGTCATCCCGACGACCATCCTGCTGACACTCTTCGCCTCGAACCTGCTTGGCTACACGATCAACCGGGTCAGTCTGTTCGCGCTGATCTTCTCCATCGGCATCCTGGTCGACGACGCCATCGTGGTGATCGAGAACATCGCCCGCCACTGGTCGATGGCCGACGACCGCTCCCGCCTGGACGCAGCTGTCGACGCCGTGGCCGAGGTCGGCAATCCAACCATCGTCGCCACCCTGACCGTGGTCACCGCCCTGCTGCCGATGCTCTTCGTCTCCGGCCTGATGGGCCCCTACATGGCGCCGATCCCGGTCAACGCCTCGGCGGCGATGGTCTTCTCGTTCTTCGTCGCCATGGTGATCGCGCCCTGGCTGATGGTCCGCTTTGCCCGCAGGACGCTTGCATCCAGCGACGCACACCACGGCGAGGGCCTGCTCGGCGCGCTCTATCGCAGGGTGGCCGCCCGGGTGATCGCCACCCGGAAGTCCGCCTGGACCTTCCTGATCGGCGTCGGGGTCGCGACCCTGGTGGCCTGCGCCATGTTCGCCACCAGAACGGTGACGGTGAAACTCCTTCCCTTCGACAACAAGTCGGAGCTGCAGGTCGTGCTCGACATGCCTGAGGGCGCCTCACTGGAAGCGACGCAGCGCGCGCTGGCGGACGCGGCCATCATCACGCGCGGCCTGCCCGAGGTGGTCGCCATCGACGCCTATGCGGGGACAGCCTCGCCGTTCAACTTCAATGGTCTGGTGCGGCACTACTACCTGCGCAACAGACCGGAGATGGGCGACCTTTCAGTGGCCCTTGCGGAGAAGGGCGAACGCAAGCGCTCGAGCCACATCATCGCCCTGGACCTGCGCCGGAAGCTCGCCGGGCTCGCCCTGCCCTCCGGCGCGGCGATCAAGGTGGTCGAGGCTCCGCCCGGGCCGCCGGTGATGGCGACCCTGCTGGCCGAGATCTACGGGCCGGACGCCCAGACCCGACGCGCTGTGGCCGAACGGGTCAAGGCGACCTTCCACTCGGTCCCCTACATCGTGGACATCGACGACAGCTACGGGCAGCCTCGCCCCGGCCTGCGCCTGGTTCCCGACAGGGACCGGCTGGAGGCCCTGAAGGTCAGCGACCGCGACGTCCATGACTCAGTCGCCGCCGCTCTTGGCGGCCAGGTGGTCGGCTACTCCCATCGGGGAGAGGGCCGCGATCCGCTGGAAATCTCCGTACGCCTTCCGCAGTCGGCCCGCAGCTGGGGCCAGGGTCTGGCGGCGATGCCGGTCGCAGTGTCGCAGGGCCCGGGCGGCGGTCGGCTGGTCTCGCTCGGAGAGGTGGCCACCGCATCCGTCGAAGCCGGCTCGCCGCACATCTTCCGCCGTGACGGACGCGACGTCGACATGGTCATGGCCGAGCTCGCCGGGGCCTACGAGGCGCCGATCTACGGCATGATGGCGGTCGACAAGGCGCTCAGGTCCGCGGACTGGAAGACGGTCCCCAGACCCGACATCCGGATGCACGGTCAGCCGACCGACGAGAGCCGGCCGACGGTGCTCTGGGACGGCGAATGGGAGATCACCTGGGTCACGTTCCGCGACATGGGCGCGGCCTTCGGCGTGGCGATCCTCGGCATCTATGTGCTGGTGGTCGCCCAGTTCAAAAGCTTCCGCCTGCCCCTGGTGATCCTGACGCCTATTCCGCTGACGCTTGTGGGCATCGTGGCCGGTCACATCCTGTTCCGCGCGCCGTTCACCGCCACCTCGATGATCGGGTTCATCGCGCTGGCCGGTATCATCGTGCGCAACTCGTTCCTGCTGGTGGATTTCATCCGGCACAGTCAGACCGGGGGGCGACCCCTCCGGGAGGTGCTGCTGGAGGCCGGAGCGATCCGATTCAAGCCGATCGTGCTGACCGCGGCGGCGGCGATGATCGGCGCGGCGGTGATCCTGACCGACCCGATCTTCCAGGGTCTGGCCATATCGCTCCTGTTCGGACTGGCGTCGTCCACGCTGCTGACGGTTCTCGTGATCCCGGCGATCTATGTGGTGCTTCGCGACGATGGTGTCAGCCTGCCGGCGAAGGCGGCATAAAGGCGCATACGAACCTTCCGGACAGCGCCTGCGCTTGATCATGCATGCGCATCTTCTAGATTAGGCAGATGAAAACCGACCTCGCCGCCCGACCGTCTGCCGAGGAGATTTCTGAACTGGCGGGCAGCGCCCAGGCCGCGGCGCGCCTGCTGAAGCTGCTTGCCAGCGAGCAGCGCCTGCTGGTGCTGTGTCGTCTGGTCGAGGGAGAGGCATCGGTCGGCGCGCTCGCCGAACACGCCGGGCTGGCTCAGACCGCCGCCTCGCAACACCTCGCGAAGATGCGGGCTGAGGGCCTGGTCGCCACCCGGCGCGAGGCGCAGACCATCTACTATCGGCTCGCGGACCCGGCGGCGGTCAGGGTGCTGGACACCCTGTGCGACATCTATCGCAACCAACACGCCCGCTAGGTCAGCTCGCCCGCTTCAGGCCACAGGTGTTGATCTTCAGGATCGCATACAGCGGGCAGTAGCCGATCGCGCCAGTGAGAAGCGGCACAAGGCCGAGATAGCCCAGCGGGGTCCTGGGTCCGACGAACGCCAGAGCCAGCACGCCGATACCGACCGCCACTCGAAGCAGACGGTCCAGGCCGCCTTCATTGGTTTTCATGGTCACAACTCCCGATTTCGCCTGCGATGCGCCGGCGTCACCGGATCGATCGCACGCCCGCCTTCCTGCGGTCTGTGACGAAGTCACGCTGGCGCGTCGCGCAAGCGCATCAGACCGGCCCGATCGACGAGCACGATCTCGCCCCGCCGGACCCTGACCAGTCCCTCGCGCGTGAACAGCGCCAGCTGGCGACCGACGGCTTCGCGGGCCGAGCCGATCTCTGCGGCCAGGGCCTCATGCGTGGTGTGCAGGACGCCCTGAGCCGAGGCCGCGGACAGCAGCGCACCTGCCAGCCGGGAAGGCAGGCCCGTGAACACCAGCGCCTGGACCATGTCCTCGAGATCGCTGAAGCGTGCGGCGACGGAAGAGAGAACTAGTCCACGGAAGGCGGCATCCTCGACCATCAACCGATCGAAAGCTGCGGGCGGCAGCATGACCCCTTCCAGATCGCAGTCAGCCACCCCTTCGGCGGCGTAGGCGCGGTTCTCGGCCAGGCAGGAGAAGGTCTGCAGGCAGATCTCGCCCGGCCGCACCCGGTACAGCACAAGCGCTCGACCGGCCGCCGAGTTCAGTCCCACACGGACCACACCCGAACGAAGGGCGATGAACCCGCGACAGCGATCCTCGGGACGAAAAAGCACGTCCCCTGCGCTGGCCCGAAACGCCGTCGCCCCCGGCGCGCGCGCGACGAGGTCGGCCATGGCCAGGGCGTCGACACCCGCTCCTCGCCGATCGCTCATGAAATCCGAGATTCCGGTCTCAAGTGGCCGACCTGGTCACTCGTCGTCCTGACCGTCATCGCCTGAGTCCACGAGGTGAAACTCGTGCCACATCCCGTTGAGGATGCCGAAGGCGACCGCGAGGCCGAGGCCCAGAACCCAGGTGAAGTACCACATGCGCCTGGCTCCTCAGTAAAGGTCGGGGTTGGTGGTGAGTGCGCCGACGGACGAGCGTCCGAACATCACCTTGTAGGCCCAGGCGGTATAGGCAAGCACGATCGGCAGGAAGACCACGGTGACCAGCAGCATGATGAACAGGGTCATGTGGCTGGAAGAGGCGTTCCAGACCGTCAGGCTCGACTTTGCGTCGATGCTGCTGGGCAGGATGAAGGGGAACATCGACAGGCCGACCGTCGCAATAATGCCGGTCGCGGAAAGCGAGGAGCCGGCGAAAGCCGGGATCTCGCGTCCGGCGCGGATGCCAACAAAGGCCAGAGCCGCGCCGGCGAAACCGAGGACCGGAGCGATCCACATCCAGGGATAGGTCGTGAAGTTGGCGAGCCACCCGCCCGGCGCGGCCAGGGACGCCGCCCGCAGCGGGTTGGAGGGGCCCGCAGGATCGATGACGCCATCGGTCCGGAAGCCAAGCCCGCCGAAGGCGACGAAGGCATAGCCTGCGGCGAAGAGGACGATGGCGAGGATCGCGGCGATCGAACCAGACGTCCTGGCACGGTCGCGCACCGCGCCGTGCTCGGCCTTGATGGTCAGCCAGGCCGCGCCGTGGGTGACCAGCATGGCCACCGAGAGCAGGCCGCAGACCAGGGTGAAGGGCGTGAACAGGCCCAAGAACGTCCCGGTGTAGGTTGCCCGCAGGTCGCCATCCAGCCGGAAGGGAATGCCCTGCAGGACATTTCCGACGGCCACGCCGAACACCAGCGCGGGCACAAACCCTCCCACGAACAGCGCCCAGTCCCAGGTCGAACGCCACGCCCGTGACGGCCGCTTGGAGCGGTACTTGAAACCGACGGGACGCAGGATCAGCGACGCCAGGACCGCGAACATCGCCAGGTAGAAGCCGGAGAAGCTGACCGCATAGACAAAGGGCCAGGCGGCGAAGATCGCGCCGCCACCCAGGATGAACCACACCTGATTGCCTTCCCAGGTGGCGCCGATGGTGTTGATCACCATCCGCCGCTCATCGTCACTTCGCGCGACGAACGGCAGGAGCGCGGCCACGCCCAGGTCGAAGCCGTCGGTCAGGGCGAAACCGATCAGCAGCACGCCCATCAGGCCCCACCAGATGACCCGCAGCGTCTCGTAGTCGAGGGGGATTTGCATGATCGTGGTCCTTACTCGGCCGGCGCCAGGCGGATCGCAGCCGTCTCGGGAGACGCGGGCGGCTCATGGTGCGCATAGGGCCCGCGCCGGATGGTGCGCACGATCAGGCCGACCTCGACCACGGCCAGGGTTCCGTAAAGCAGGGTGAAGCCAATGATGGTCGTCCAGAGCTGGGCGACGGTCAGGCTGGACACGCCCAGGAATGTCGGCAGCACGCCCTCGACCGCCCAGGGTTGCCGGCCAATTTCAGCCAGCATCCAGCCGGCCTCCACACCGATCCATGGGAGGGGCATGATCGCTACCGCCGTCCACAGAATCCACCTTGTCTCGAACCGGCGCATTGTGACGAGGACGAAGGCGGCGGCGAAGACGGCGACCTGGAGGAAGCCGATGCCGGCCATGATCCGGAACGCCCAGAACATCACCGGCACGTT
Source organism: Pseudomonadota bacterium (assembly GCA_963205005.1). GTDB lineage: Bacteria > Pseudomonadota > Alphaproteobacteria > Caulobacterales > Caulobacteraceae > Phenylobacterium. Next base: position 35,359 of record CAUJHW010000018.1, on the reverse strand, counting down.
GGGAACAGTGTCCCAGGCCGCCTTCTGGATGGTCGCTCTGTCGGCGGTTCTGGGGTCGGCCACATAGCGCTTGAGCAGCAGGCCATACCCGAGGTCGCGCCGGCTGAGCTCGAAGTCCGCGCGGGCCTGCACATCGGTTGGACTGGCCTTCAGGCGCTCAAGCGCGTCATAGGCCTTCACTCCGTTCTCGACGCGGGTCTCGGCGACCGCCACCAGGGGCAGGATTCCGGCGACCGGCTTGTCGAGACTGCGGGTCGAGATAAGGCCCAGCACGTAGGGAATCTTGATCTCCGCATGGGTGGTGCGGGACTGCATGTCGGGGATGCCGAAGGCGGTCAGTCCGGCCGGCGCCGGTTCGGTCTCCCACATGGCCTCCAGGGCCGCGAGCTTCATTTTCTGGTTGTCGGTGAGGGCATAGCCGCTCTCGTCGCCCAGGACGACGACGGACAGGGACGCCGCAAGTCCGAAGCTGGCGGCGACCGCGAAAGAGCGTTTGGCGACCCGCGGCCACTTGCCTCTGAGGAGCATGATGGCCGACACGCCCAGCACGAAGACCGAGGCCGTCGTGTAGCCGGCCGCGACCGTGTGGACGAACTTGGCCTGGGCGACGGGATTGAACAGCACCTCGCGGAAGCTGGTCACCTCCATGCGCATCGTGTCGGGATTGAACGCCGCGCCGACCGGGTTCTGCATCCAGCCGTTGGCGATCAGGATCCACAGCGCCGACAGGTTGGAGCCCAGCGCCACCATGAAGGTGACGAACAGGTGCCCTTGTTTCGACAGCCGCTCCCAGCCGAAGAACATCAGGCCGACGAAGGTGGCTTCGAGGACGAAGGCCATCAGGCCCTCGATGGCCAATGGCGCGCCGAATATGTCGCCGACGTAGTGGGAGTAGTAGGACCAGTTGGTCCCGAACTCGAACTCCATCGTCAGGCCGGTGGCGACCCCGAGCACGAAATTGATCCCGAAGATCGTCGCCCAGAACCGCGTGATCGTCCGCCAGATCGGGCGGCCGGTCATGACATAGATGCTCTCCATGATGACCAGCAGGAACGACAGCCCCAGGGTCAGCGGCACGAAGAGAAAGTGGTACATGGCCGTCAGGGCGAACTGGAGCCTGGAGAGTTCGACGACGTCCATGGTCATGACCTGGTAAATGGGAATGACCGCATTCAACACCCGATGCGGAGCGGCTTCAATATCTATATATTCTAAGATACGCAATTATGCATTTGTAGGCGTATGACGGCTTTCGATCCAGCCCCCGGCCGGGCCTTCCTCAGAGGTCGCGGGCAAGCCGCGGACGCGCCGACCGCGCGGCTTGTCGGCCTGACTGTTGCCGGGGCGGTGGGGACCGCTGTCTTCGCCCTTGGCCTGACCGCCATGCTGACCGGACATTCCACGCTGCCGGCATTGATCTGCCTCGTCGGCGGACAGGTGCTGCGCGCGGGATCGGGCTGGATGTCCGCGCGGATCGCGGCCCGCCATGCCCTGCGGGTGAAGTCGCAGCTGCGGCGCGATGTGCTGGGTGCGGTGCTGGGTCGGCGTCGCGGAGACGCCGCGTCGGTCGGCGAGGTCACGGCGACGGTGGTCGACGAAGTCGATGCGGTCGAGGGATACTACACCCGATACCTGCCGGCGGCCCTTGAGGCGCGGATCGCGCCGCTGCTCATCGCCGCCGCCGTGGCGATGGCGAGCCCGGTGAGCGCCGGCATCCTCCTGGCCACGCTCCTCCCCTTCGCCGCCATCATGGCGCTCGCGGGCGGAGCCGCCGGGGCCGAAGCGTCACGGCAGTTCGACGCCCTGGCCAGGCTCTCGGGTCATTTCGTGGACCGGGTGCGCGCGCTTCCCGTGGTGCTGGCCTTCCAGGCGGAAGCCGCCGAGACGGCCCGGGTCGCCCAGGCGGCCGAGGAGGTCAGCCGGAGAACGCTGGGGGTTCTGCGCATCGCCTTTGTCTCGACTGCCGCGCTGGAATTCTTCGCTGCGCTGGCCGTGGCCCTGGTGGCCGTCTACTGCGGCTTCGCGCTTCTGGGGCTGTTGCCGTTCAGGGCGCCGGAGACCCTGGACTTCCGCCACGCGTTCTTTGCCCTGGCGCTGGCCCCGGATTTCTATGCGCCGATGCGCCGGCTCGCGGGCGCCTACCATGAGCGGCAACTGGCCGAGGCCGCGGCCGAACGCCTGCGCAGCCTTGCGGGCGGCGCGCCTTCGGTCGGGCCGGTCGCAACCCCCCAGCCGCCTGCGCCGACGGCCCCTGAAGTCCGCCTGCGCAATCTGAGGCTCCGCTTCGGCGACCTGGTGATCGGTCCCCTGGAGGTGGTCGCGCCCGCTGGCGGCCTCACAGTGATCCTGGGTCCGACCGGATCGGGGAAGTCATCCCTCCTGGCGGCCATACTGGGTGAGACACCCCTTGAAACTGGGTCAGTGGAGATCGGAAGCAGCCGCGTCGGCGGACCTGGAGGCGCGGCCGAACCGGCGGCCTGGGCCGGACAGACGCCGGCGTTCATTCCCGGGTCGATCCTCGACAACCTGCTGATGGCCGGTCCCGGCGTCACCCGGGAGGCCGCGCTCGCCATGGCGATCTCGTTCGGCCTCGGTCCCGCCCTGTCGCGGCGAAGTGAAGCCGGCGACACGGTTCTGGATGAGCGCGGTTCCGGACTGTCCGGCGGGGAACGCCGTCGCCTGGCGCTCGCCAGGGCCTGCCTCAAACCTGCCCGCCTTCTGCTTCTGGATGAACCGACGGCGGACCTTGATGTGGACGCCGAAGCCGGGATCATCGCCAGCATCACCGCGCTCCGTGGCGGACGAACCGTCATCGTCGCCACGCACTCCGAGGCCATGGCGGCTGCGGCCGACGTGGTGGTGAGGCTCACATGACCGCCCATTCGCCGATCGGAGGCCTGATCGCCGGGGAGCGGCGGCGACGCCACGGCGACCTGCGGGTCGCGGCGATGGCCGCCGCCGTGGCCGGCGCTGCGGCAACACTGTTGCTGGGACTGTCGGGCTGGTTCCTGGCTGGCGCCGCCATCGCGGGCGCCGGCGGCGTCGCGGCCATCGGGGCGTTCAACTATCTCCTCCCCAGCGCCGGCCTGCGCGCCATGGCCATTCTCAGGACGGGCGGACGCTACGCCGAGCGGCTGTTCGCCCACCGCGCCGCGTTTCACGCCCTCGCAGCCATCCGGCCCGCCCTGTTCGCCGGACTCGCCGCATCGCCACCCCGCAAGTCGCTCGCCCTGTCATCCGGCGAGGCCGCGGCCGGGCTCGTTCAGGACGTCGACGCGATCGAGACGGCGTTCGTCCACCGCAGTGCGCCATGGGCCGCCGGCGCCACGGCCGCCATGGCCGCGGCCCTGATCGGCCTCGCCGCGCCTCTCGCCGCCGCCGCGTTCCTCGTCGGACTCGCAGCCCAGGTCGCCGCTGGCATGTGGCTCGGCGACCGGCTCACCCGCGCGGCGGGCGCCGCGCAGCTTCGCGCAGCTGGCCGGCTGAAGGACGGCCTCGGCGCCTATCTGGCGGCGGCTACCGAACTGCGCAGCTTCGGACTGACGGGGCGCGCCATCGAGGCCCTGGTGGCCCATGACGCCGTCGTCGGAGCCGCGGTGGTCGGGCGGCGGGATGCCGAGGCTTCGCTGGGGCTGATGCAGGCGGGCCTGGCCATGGCGACGCTGGTCGCCGTGGCGCTGCTGGCCCAGGCCGCGCCCCTTCCCCTCACCGCCCTGGCCATGCTGTCGGCCCTGGCGGGGATGGAGGGCTTGTCCGGCCTGCTGGCCTCGGCCCAGCAGCGGGGCGCCTTCCGCGAAGCGGTCGCGCGACTGGACGCCGTCCTGATCGATCCCGGGCCGGTCACGCCGGCCCCATCGGGTCCTGTCTCGCTGACGATCCTGGGCCGGCGCCTCCCGCCCGGGTCACGGCTGGGGATCTCCGGCCCATCGGGCTGCGGCAAGACACAGCTCCTCGAAGCCCTCGTGGGCCTGAGGGGCTCATCGCCCGGGAGCCTGCACATCGGATCGACCCCGCTGGAGGCCGGCGCCGCTGGCTGGGCCCGCGGACTCTTCGCCTTCGCCCCGCAGGACGCCCGGCTGCTGACCGGCACGATCGCCGAGAATCTCAGGCTGGCGGCGCCGGACGCGGACGAATCGGCGCTCTGGGAGGCGCTGGCAGACGCCCAGCTGGACGCCCGGGTTGCCCGGACGCGGGAGGGCCTGCAGACCTGGATCGGCGATGGCGGCGAGGTGCTGTCGGGCGGTGAGCGCAGGAGGCTCTCCCTGGCCCGCGCCTTCCTGCGGCCCGCGCCCTGGCTGCTGCTGGACGAGCCGACCGAGGGTCTGGATCGCGGAACCGAGGCCGAACTGGTCACGGCCCTTGAGCGCCGCCTTGCCCGGACAGGTCAGGGCGTCGTGATCGTCAGCCACCGGCCGCTGCCGCTGACGCTGTGCACGGAACGGATCCGGATGAGCCCCACCTGAGGCTTCGGGGTCAGCGTTCGGCAGGCCGGAGGGGACGACGGGCGACGAGGTCGATGAGCGCCGACATGCCGTCGTGCCCCTGACCCTCATGGATCGGCGAATCGTGGGACCGCAGCTCGAGAATTTCGAGGCCGCTGAAGGCATCCCGCAGCATGTCCTCGGAATAGAGGTTCTCGGCGATGGGTGGACCGCCGGTCCTGTAGGCCAGTTGTTCCGGTCTGTAGCCCTGAAGCAGCAGCAGACCGCCGGGCTTCAGCGTCGCGCACATGCCGGCGAAAAGCCGGGACCTCAGGGGCGGCGGCGCGAACTGGATGAAGATCGCGGCCACGACATCGAACGCCGCCTCCGGCCAGACCCAGTCACCCAGATCGACCTCGGCCAGATCAATCTCGACACCCCGCTCCGCAGCCAGGCGCCGCGCCTTGGCCTGCGCGACCGGCGAGCTGTCGATCGAGAGGACCGAAAGCCCCTGCCCGGCCAGCCAGACCCCGTTGCGCCCCTCGCCATCCGCGACTGCCAGGGCTCGCCCACCGGCTGAAAGACGGCTCGCCTGACGGGCCAGGAATGCATTCGGCTCGACGCCGAACAGGTATTCCGGCTGCGCATAGCGCCGATCCCAGGTATTGTCCGCACGGCTCATGACTCTGTCCCCCTGACGACCGGGTCCGCCCCCGCCACGGCCATCCCGCTTGCATATTCGTATATGCGAATATATATGATCTCTAGTCTTTTTCGAGGTCAAGACCCATGGGCGTTTCGTCTAGTCCTGTCGACCCGCCGGTCGCCCACGCATCGTCCCAGGTGCGCTCGGCCCTGGCCGGCGCGATTCCCCGACCGCAGGTCAGGGCCTTCTTCGACGAAGCGACGTTCACCGCAACCTATGTGGTGCGCGATCCGGGATCTTCCGCCTGCGCGATCATCGACAGCGTGCTCGACTACGACCCGGCGTCCGGCCGGACCTCCCGAGGCTCGGCCGACGCGGTGATCGCCTATGTGAAGGCCGAGGGTCTGGATGTCGTATGGCAGCTGGAAACGCACGCCCACGCCGACCACCTGTCGGCGGCGCCCTATCTGCAGGCCGAGCTTGGCGGCCGGCTGGCGATCGGTGAGGACATCCGCCGGGTCCAGGAGACCTTCGGAAAGCTGTTCAACGCCGGGACGGACTTCGCCCGCGACGGCCGCCAGTTCGACCAGCTGTTCCAGGACGGCGAGCGCTTCATGATCGGCGCGCTGCCGGCCATCGCGCTTCACGTTCCCGGACATACGCCGGCCTGCATGGCCTATGTGATCGGAGACTCCGTCTTCGTCGGCGACACCCTCTTCATGCCGGACTACGGCACCGCGCGGTGCGACTTTCCGGGGGGCGACGCCGCCACCCTCTATCGTTCAATCCAGCGCCTGCTGGCCCTGCCCGACGAAACCCGGGTCTTCCTCTGCCACGACTACAAGACGCCGGACCGGGACGCCTTCGCCTGGGAAACCACCATCGGCGACGAGCGCAGGGGGAACATCCACGTGCATGAGGGGGTCAGCGAAGCAACCTTTGTCGAGCTGAGGGAGGCCCGGGACCGCACCCTCGACATGCCGCGGCTGATCCTGCCCTCGGTCCAGGTCAACATGCGCGGGGGCCGCCTGCCAGAGCCCGAGGAGAACGGCGTCCGGTATCTCAAAATTCCCCTGGATGCGGTGTAGGTAGAGGGCATGATCAGAACCGTCGCCATCGCCGCCACAGCTTCACTTCTTGCGGGCGCCACCCAGGCCGAGCCAACACGCATCATGGTTCGGGCGCAGGCCGCCGACGCCAAGTTCATCGGCGACCAGATGGGCGGTGTGAACGTCACCCTCACGGACACGCGGACTGACCATGTCCTGGCGCGCGGCCTCATCAAGGGCGGCACGGGAGACACAACCCGGATCATGAAGACCCCACGCGTTCGCGGCGCGCCTGTCACGGATGCCGGCGCGGCGGGTTTCGAGGCCATCCTGGACCTGAAGGAGCCGACCCTTGTCCGGGTTGACGCCGAGGGGCCTGTCGGCAAGCCGGGCGCCAGCATCCGGGTTTCATCGACCCAATGGGTCCTGCCGGGCCGCGACGTCGGCGGCGACGGATGGATCCTGACGTTTCCTGGCCTTGTCATCGAGCCGAAGGCGTCGGCGGTCGCCGCAAACGGGCTTCAGGTCCAGGCAAAGGTCAGCCTGATGTGCGGATGCCCCATTGAGCCCGGCGGGCTGTGGGATGCGAACGGCTACTCTGTCGAAGCCACGCTTCGAAGGGGTTCCACGATCATCGCCCGTGCGCCCCTGACCTACGCCGGTCAGGCAAGCCAGTTCGCCGGCCAGTTCACCTCGCTTCCACGAGGCCGGTATGCGCTGCGCGTCATCGCAAGCGACGCACGCTCATCCAATGCCGGCGTCGCCGAAGTGGCCATCCGCATCCCCTAGATCGGGGCTCAGGGCCGGTCGCCGCCGCCCCCCCTGCGCTGGCCTGGGCGATGTTGCATCTGCCCCCGGGATTGCCTTGGAAATCCGCGACGATTTGGCGGATGCTCCATCGGACCTCCTCCGCAAGGCTTCGAGATCGAAGTGACCGCGTCTGCCGACAACACTGGCCGCACGCCGAACGCATCGGGACGCCGTGTGACGCCCACGGACTATCAGGCGCTGGACGCGTTCCAGCTTGCCCTGCGCCGGTTTCTGGCCCTGAGCGAATCCGGCGCCATGGAACTTGGACTCACCTCGCAGCAGCATCAGGCCCTGCTGGCGGTGCGCGCCCACCGCGGGCCGGGCGAAATAACCATCGGCGAACTGGCCAACACGCTCATGATCAAGAATCACAGCGCCATCGGCCTGGTCGACCGCCTCGTCGAACGCGATCTCCTCGAACGGCGCGCCTCGCCTCAGGACCGACGCCGGGTCGTGCTGAGGCTGAGTGAGCTTGGGCAACGAAAGCTCGAGTCGGTTTCCCGCAGCAATCTGGGTCAGTTGAAGACGACCCTGCCGGAATTCACCGACCTGCTGCGGGCCCTGGAGCAGCTGGATTTTCCAGACCCAGGGACGAAGGGCATCGGGACCTGACGGTCGTCCCGGCTGAGCAGGCGCGAGGCGCCGGGCGCCCGCTCTAATGAAGGGTCATGCCTGCGTCAGCGAGTGCGACAGTCGGCGCAGGGACCGGCAAGGCGATCTCAATGGCGGGTCCATCAAGCGAGTTCGCCGCGAAGATCACCTCAGCCCCCGCCTGTTCAACCATGGCGCGGAACATGAACGCGCCCTGGGTCATGGCGACGATGTCCGGTCCCGGGTCGCCGAACTGGCTCACCATGACCATGACACGCTCATCCTCGCGCCTGAGCCTTATGCGCAGTCGGCTCGAGGGATGGCGGGCGGCGATCCAGGTCAGGCATTCGACGAGTGCAACACCGAGCGATGTCGCGACCTCGACGGGAAGTCGCACGGCGTCGCCCAGCACCTCGATACGGTCTTCAGGCGCCTTCGCTTCCGCGCAGACGATGCGTGCAAGCGATCTCGAGAATTCACAGAACTCCAGGGTCGACACCGGCTCTCCGGAGAAATCGCGATGGATCTGCGAGATGAGTTGCGACCGGCTCCCCGCTCGCCTGAGCAGGGCCAGAATTTCCGGATCGGCCTCCCCCCGCGCCTGGATCATCAGGACGCCGACGATCAGGTGCATGTGATGCCCGATCCTGGCCTGGAGATTCCTGAAGAGACCCGCATGGGCGTCGGCGACGGCCCGCGCCTCGCCCTGCTCGACCGCAAGCCGGTTGAGCGCCGAAGTGAGACCGGTGATCAGATAGATGCCCACACCCGAAGTGATCGCGAAAAACAAAAGCGGCGTGAGCGCCCTGGCATCGTAGCCGATCACGAAGCGCGGCTCGACGAAGGTCCAGAAGGCCAGGGTCGCGGACAGCGCCGCCGCCAGGATTGCCGGCCCTCGACCATACAGATAGGCGCAGACCAGGATCACCGGATAGAACAGGGAATAGGCGTGGTTGTCGCCCAGGATCGGCTGCATCAGATATCGCGCCAGGTAGGCCGCCAGTGCAGCCCCCATGGCGATGAGATAGGCGCGGTTGTGGGCTGAAGCTCTCATTCCGTCATCCGCTCGCTGTCGCGACTTTCCCACAAGACACCCCGGGCGTGAATCGTGGAATTCCCGATCCATCCTGCTGTTCCTGCGCCGCATGGCAGGGCTTGCGGCGGGGTAACGCCTCACACGCTGGCCACACGCATTGCACGCGCCCACGAACACGCTAAATTATATCGTGACACGATATTTATAGGGCGGGCGACAATTGACCTCTTCACGCTGCGCGGCGATGGCCGGGGCCGGGCTGGTCGTGGGCGCGGGGTTTGTCCTCGTCGTGGCGCTCGATGCAACCGATCGCGCGCAAACGCGGGCGCTGAGCCGTCAGAAGCCGTGGATGCCGACGGCCCTGGCGGACTTCTGCATCGGCGCCGTCCTGCGCCTCAACGCAAGGCAGGTCCGTGCCTGACAGGGTCCGACGCCCCCGGCGCGCGCCCGGCCCCTTGAGACCCGGCCTGGAAAACCGGCCGTTCGCTGGAGCTGACTCCACCCAACGCCGCTACCGCCTTCTGGAATTCCAGCTGCAGGGCGAGCCAAGCGTCGAGGAGTTCCTCGCGCCGGATGACAACGAGGCGCTTCAGCGCGTGCTCAGGGTGCTCCCTGAACATGCTTTCGAACTCTGGTGTGGCAGGCGGCTCGTGCGCCGGCGTCTGCGTGCCTGAATGCGGCGTCAGAGGCGCGTCGCCAGGAATGCGTAGCGGTTCACGCTGAAGAAGAATTCGTCGGCGGCGATCAAGGCTTCCTGCTCGCTCCACCAGGCTTCCTGGTCCTCGGGGGTCAATCCGAACCTCTGACCATGGTTTCGCACGAAGCTCCGGATCGACCGGATCATGCCCGCGGCATAGCTGACCGGCTGCCAGCGGGGCGAGAACATCGGGACGATCTCCACCCGGCGCACCTCGAAGCCCGCATGTCGCAACAGGGGCCCCAGCCTGGCCGGCAGGTGCGGATCGGCGAGATGATCGTCCCAGCACGCCAGCATGCGGTCCATCCTGCCCGGATCGGACGAGTGCCAGACCAGGCTTCGCCAGTCGGTATCGAGGATCACTGCGCGGCCGCCAGAACGGAGGACCCGATGGAGTTCGGACAGGGCCCGCGGCATGTCGGCGACATATTCGTAGACCTGGGTCGAGACCGCGGCGTCGAAGGCGCCGTCCGCAAGCTCAAGCGCGATCGCGTCGCCGGCCCTGATCTCGGCCTGCGGCAGGTCTTTCAGCCGCGCCGCCGCGGTTGCGACCATGGCCGGCGCCAGATCCAGGCCCACAAGACGCCCGGACTCGCCGACCAGCCGCGCCAGATCCAGGGCCAGAAGCCCCGGCCCGACGCCGACATCGAGCACGCGCTCGCCGGGGACAGGCGCGAGCAGATCGATAACCCGGGCGCGCTGCGCGACCACGTCCGGTGTCGTGTAGATCGCCTCCATCGACTTCGCGGCAGCGGCGTCAAAGGTCAGCTGGCTCACGTTCAGTTTCCCCTGGACGAGCCAAGCAGGACGCCGTCGACGGTCGTGCCATAGGCTGACTGCCGGGGGTCATGATACCGCGCCCGGGTCGCGGCGATCGAGCCGTTGAAGCGCGGGTCCTGGGGGCGGGGCTTGCCATCGATGTAGGCGGCGACATCCCAGGTCTGCTGGTTTGTCAGCGCGCCGGGCCGGTCCTGCGGCATGTTCCTGGATATGAACCCGGCTGCATTCTTGAGCTGGGCCATTCCGGCGCCCCAATTATAGGACTGGGGGCCCCACAGCGCCGGGATCACCACCTCGTCGCCCGAACGCTGGCCGTTCCCATCCTCGCCGTGACACTGGACGCAGTTGGCGGCGTAGACGGCCCGGCCCCGCTCGTAGTCCGCCGGCTGTGCCGGGGGCGGAGGCTTGGCATAGCCCTGCCCCGGAAGCGTGATGCCGATCGGAGCCCCCTTGGCGAGGAACGCGGCGTAGCTCTCGATCGCCACGACGACGCGGTCACCGGCAGGCGGCGCCTTGCCGTTCATGCTGTACTTGAAGCACTCCTGCACCCGTTCGGCGAAGGTGTTCACGTGGCCGTTCTTGGTGCGGTATTGGGGAAAAAGCCCATAGGCCGCCCAGAGCGGCGCCGCCCCGGCCCGCCGCCCCGCGTCCATGTGGCAGTTGGAACACTTGAGGTCGTTGCCCACGAACTGGGGTGCGGCCTTCGCCGTATCGGTGAACAGCCGCAGTCCCAGCCTGATGTCGTCGCCCAGCGGCCCTTCCGGAATGGCGCTGTCGGGCTGAGGGACGAACGCGATCTCCCGCGCCACGGGCGGGGCCGGGGCGGCGGGCGCGGGCTCAGGCTTGCGGACGGCATACCCCGCCGCGAAGGCGATCCCGCACAGGGCGAGGGCGGAGAGGCCAAGCTGAAGGCGGGTCATCAAGCCTCAGGGATGAAGATAGACGAAGCCCTGCCCCTGCAGGCGGGCAATCTCGGCGACACCGCTCGGGACCACGTCGGCGCCCTGCACGCCGTAGAGATCCTCGGGACGCACGCCCATGCCCTTGAGGGTATTGCGGCAGAGCTGGAACCGGACGCCCCGGGCGCGAAGCTTGTCGAGTCCCGCGGCAAGCCCCGGATCGGTCTTCGCCATCTGGAACAGCTTCACGCCGCTGGCGAAACTGACGACACGGATTTCCACCTTGCCGCCGGTGGCCTCCAGGTGGGCGCCGATGTGGCGCATGAGCCGCTCGAAGTAGGCATGGTCGTCCGGCGGGCCGCTGTCGTTCTGATAGACCACCTTCTGGAAAGCGTAGTAGCCGGCGGGAACCGGCGCGGTCATCGGATCGTCTGCGGGCGCCGCCGACGCGATCTGCGGCGCGAAACAGAGCGCCAGCACCAGAAGCAGAAGTCGAACCATCGCGCGTTGTCCTGTGGGGGCGCAGGCGACTTCCGTCTGGAAGTGTGCTGCGCGCACCCCGTTTGAGTCCTGCCTTCACCATAGCGCCGCCGGTCGCCGCCGCCACCGTCGTTATCCGGATCAAGGCCGGAAGACGGAATCGGCGAGAAGCGCCGCCCTGCCCGGGGCGACGACGATCATCGCGGGCCGCGAGACAGGCTTTGCCCGAGACGACACCGGATGGATGCAGGAATTCCGAATGATTTCCGTGGCTGGGGAACTAGGACTCGAACCTAGAATGACGGTACCAAAAACCGCTGTGTTACCATTACACCATTCCCCAGCAGGAACGGTTCGCCGCGAGGTCGCCCTCGGGAGCGGGGGAAATAGCGCAGCAGACCCGGCGATGCAACGCCTCTGCGAAACTCCTGTGAAGGGCCGCTTGCAGGGGCCAATCCCCTCCTCTATACGAGCGCTTCCTCAAAGTCGGAGTGTGGCTCAGTCTGGTAGAGCACCGCGTTCGGGACGCGGGGGTCGCAGGTTCAAATCCTGCCACTCCGACCATTTGAGGCTGGTTCCCGACCAGCACGCCCGCAGGAAGCGGGAGCCCTCCCGACGGGGCGGATCCACATGACAGCCGGTCGAACCTCCGTGCGCCGCCTCAGCGACCACGCGCCTATCCTGCCGACGACGGCTCCGCTGATCGTCTTCGACGGGGTCTGCGTGCTGTGCGCCGGCTTCGTCCAGTGGGTGATCGCGCGGGATCCGGGCCGGCGTTTCCGCTTCACTTCGGCGCAGGGGCCGCTGGGCCAGGCGCTGTACCGAGACCTTGGACTGGATCCCGTCCGGTTCGAGACCAATCTGCTGGTGGTCGACGGGGTAGCCTACGGCAAGCTCCGGGGGTTCATCGAGATCCTGACACGACTGGGCGGCGGCTGGCGCGCGGCGGCAGCGCTCAGGATGCTGCCCTCGCCGCTGGGCGACTGGCTCTACGACCGGATCGCCAGGAACCGCTACCGCCTGTTCGGCGTGCGCGAGACCTGCTGGCTTCCGTCGCCGGAGATCGCCGACCGCGTTGTTTGACAGCGGGTCAGAACAGCCGGTCCTGGAGCCAGAGAATGGCGGGATAGGTCGCGACCCAGGTCCAGAAGAACCGGTTCAGGCCGAACAGGCAGGCGTTCGCCAGATGGAACAGGGCGGCCACCGTCAGCCCCGCCGCCAAGCTGGCCTGCGACACCAGGGTCAAGGGAAAGGCCAGTTCGAACAGCATCACCGCCCAGGACATCATCCGCAGGACCCGGGGCCGGTCGGCCCAGCGCCGCAGGCCTTCGCTGACCGGATAGGCCGAGAACCGGAACACCTGCTGCAGGGCGATCCCCGCCCGCCAGTCCGGGTTCACGATCTTCACCCAGCCGGAGATGAAGTAGGACAGGGTGAGCTGCGCCCCGAGATATCCGAAGACCACCTCGCGCCAGGCCTGCGTTGGCAGCAGATGCGAGATCGCCAGGCACCAGAGCGCCAGCAGGCCCATGCGGTCGCTGCCGCCGTTGTAGGGCCCCTGGAACCGGACCAGCGTCGCCAGGGACAGAAGGGCGAGGCCGACCAGCGGCCATGGCGCCCCCACACCGGAGATCACCAGCAGGCAGAGGGCCGAGCGGGCCAGGAACAGCCGTCGCTCGTCCCGGAACCGGCGCAGGTGCTCCACGCCCTGCTGCAGGAAGGCCAGGCAGAGGAAGATCTCCGTCAGGCGGCTGGCGATCTCGAACGTCATCGGACGGGGATGTCGGAAAGACGTCGCGGCGGGGCGACGAAGGCGATCTCGCGGTCGATCGCGTCCGGCTGCTGGCTCAGAAGGACGATCCGGAAACTCAGCCAGCCGTCCCCGGCGTCGGCGCCGTCAGCAAGGTCCGCGGCGATCCGGTGAAAGATCTCGTCCTCGCTATGCGCGCCGGGGGCGGCCAGCAGCCGCTCGGCGCAGCTGGTCACGAAAAGGGACTCGTTCCAGCGCGCGTTCCACAGCAGCCGGCCGGCCATCGTCGCCGGAGAGACCCGCTGGGGCCGGGGCCGGAACTCGCGCCAGGCCTCGGTCTCCGCATCAGGCGCTGGCAGCCGGGCATACTCGACGCGCGGCGAGTCCGCGATGACGTCGAAGAAATTCCAGGACGGAATCAGGGCCGGCGCGAGCAGCCTGAGCACACCCAGCACGGTCATCCCCCCGTCCCCGATGCCGGGGCGCGGCTCACCAGACGTCGATGAAGCTGCGGTGGCCGCGCTTCGGCGCGCCCGTGGCGTTCAGGCCGCGGATAAGCCAGTCGCGGGTGTCGGCCGGGTCGATCACCGCGGTGATCTCGCAGACCTGGGCGACCGAGATCGCCTTGCCCGTCTGGTACATGCGTCCCACCAGCTTCTGGAACAGGGCCTCGCGCGCCACCGGGTCCAGCTCGGCCTCGAGCTCCTTGCGGTAGCCCAGACGCACGGCGCCCTCCAGACCCATGGGACCGAACTCGGCGGTGGGCCAGGCGACGGTGAAGGCCGGGGCCGAGAAGTCGCCGCCGGTCATGGCCTGGGCGCCCAGGCCGTAGCCCTTGCGCAGCACGACGGCGAACAGCGGCACAGTCAGCGCCGCCGAGGTGACAAACAGGCGCGAGCCCCGCCGCACGGCCGCGGTCTTCTCACTGTCCGGCCCGACCATGAACCCGGGCGTATCGCACAGGGACAGGATCGGCACTCCGAAGGCGTCGCACAGCTGCATGAACCGGGCGCCCTTCTCCGCACCTTCGGCGTCGATGGCGCCGCCCAGGTGGCGGGGGTCATTGGCGATGACGCCGAAGGGCCGGCCTTCGACGCGCAGGAAGCCGGTGATCATGCCGGGGCCGTAGCCGCCGCGCAGCTCCAGGAAGCTGGCCTCATCTGCAAGGCCACGGATCACCGCGCGGACATCGTAGGCCCGCACCCGGTTCTCCGGGATGGCGTGGCGAAGGATCCGCTGGTCGGCGCAGGTCCAGTCCTTCACCCGGCCCTGGAACATGCCCAGCAGGTGTCGCGCCGCCGCGGTCGCCTCGGCCTCGTCCTCGACCAGCAGGTCCAGCGACCCGTTCGCCCACTGGACATCGGAAGGGCCGATCTGATCCGGCGTGAACACGCCCAGGCCCCCGCCCTCGATCATCGCCGGACCGCCCAGGCCGATGTTACTGTCGCGGGTGGCGATGGTGATGTCGGCGCAGCCGAAGAACACCGCGTTGCCGGCAAAGCACCGACCGGAGTTGATGGCTATGCGCGGGGCGATCCCGGACATGCGGGCGAAGGTGGTGAAGCTGGTGGTGTCGAGCGACGAAGCCGACAGGCCGCCCACGTCAACGTCCCCCGGCCGGCCGCCGCCGCCCTCGGTGTACCAGACCACCGGAAGCTTCCAGTGCTCGGCGAACTCCAGGATCTGGTCGGTCTTCTTGTGGCCGAAGTGGCCCTGAGTTCCGGCCAGCACGGTGTAGTCGTAGGCGAGCGCCGCGCAGCGAGAGGTCTCCGGCCCGAACAGGGCGCCGTTGACGTCGCCGATGCCGGTGACGATGCCGTCGGCGGGCGTGGCGACCTGAAGGTCCTCGATGGTCCGGCGACGCCGCTGGGCGGCGATGGCCAGGCCGGCGAACTCACGGAAGCTGCCATCATCGAACAGGTCGCCCAGGTTCTCCCGCGCGGTGCGCTGGCCGGTCTTTCGGCGGCGGGCCACGGCGTCGGGGCGATTCTCGTCCAGGGTCAGGGCCTGACGGGCGCGCACCTCGGCAAGATCGGCGCGGATCAGCTCAAGGTCGATGGCGTCATCGGTTGCGGCGACGTCGTCCTGGGCGCCTTCCTCGATGAATACCAGAGGGTGGCCCTCGTCGACGGTCAGGCCGGTTTCGCCCACCAGGCCCGTGACCACGCCCCCCGTCGGCGCGGCGGCGAGGTGCTGCATCTTCATGGCCTCGAGCACGGCGACAGGCTGGCCGGCGCGCACGATGTCGCCGACCGCGACCTCGAAGCCGACGATGGTGCCCCGCAGGGGCGCGGCCACCGTCAGGCTGCCCGGAGGCGCCTGGACCGTCACGGTTGCGGCTTCGGCGGCGGCGGTGTCAGCGGGTGGCGCAAGCTCGACCGCGCGGGCCAGAAACACAGGCAAACGGTCCTCAACGAAGCTGGTGTCTGCGGCCCCGGCCGCCACCTCGGGCGCCTCCAGGATCGCCCGCAGCAGGGCCAGGTTGCTGTCGACACCGTCCAGCCGGAACTCGGCCGCTGCACGGCCGGCGCGGGCCAGCACGGCGCGGACGTTTTCGTCGGGACTGTGGACGATGACCTTGGCGATCATGGAATCGAAGGCCGGACTGGGCCGGTAGCCGGCGAAGCCCGCGCCATCCACGCGCACGCCGGGGCCGCTGGGCGGCTCATAGCGGGCGATGACCCCGCCGCCGCCGGAGACCGAGCCGTCCGCGGCGATCCGCTCAAGGTTCACCCGCAGCTGGACGGCGTTCCCGCGCACGGGCGGCGGCCCGTCGGCCAGACCCACATCCGCAAGCGTCTCACCGCCCGCCAGCCGGAGCTGGATCTGCACCAGGTCGAGGCCGGTCACCGCCTCGGTGACCGTGTGCTCCACCTGCAGTCGGGCGTTTGCCTCGATGAACACCGCCGTCTCGCCGTCGGCGACGTCCAGCAGGAACTCGAAGGTCGCAAGGCCGCGAAGACCGGCGGCCTCGGCCATGCGCACGGACCAGGCCTGGAGGCGCGCCCGCAACGGCGGCGTCAGTCCGATGGCCGGGGCAAACTCGATCATCTTCTGCCGACGGCGCTGCAGCGAGCACTCGCGGTCATGGATCGCCACGGACCGCGTCCCGTCGCCCGCCACCTGGACCTCGATATGGCGGGCCGCGGCGATGAAGCGCTCGGCATAGAGGCGGTCGTCGCCGAACGCGGCCAGCGCCTCCTGGGCGCAGGCGGCAAAGGCCACCGCCGGATCCTCGCCGGCCTCGACGCGACGCATCCCGCGACCGCCACCGCCGGCGACGGCCTTGATCATCATCGCGGCGCCGGCTGGAAGGCCTGCCTGGAACGCCCGGACCTGGTCGGGCGTCGCGCCGCCGTCGACGCCGTCGATCACCGGCACATCCTGGGCGACCGCGAAGGCCCGGGCTCGGGCCTTGTCACCGAACAGGTCCAGCGCCTCGGCATCGGGACCGACGAAGGTCAGCCCGGCGGCGACGCAGACCCGCTGGAAGGCCGCGCTCTCGGACAGGAACCCGTAGCCGGGATGCACCGCGTCGCAGCCGGCCGCCACCGCGGCGTCTGCGACTGCCTGGGCGTCCAGATAGGCCCGGGGCCCAACGCCCCGTAGCGCGACGGCCTCGTCGGCACGCCCGCGGTGAAGCGCCGAAGCGTCATCCTCCGAGAACACGGCGACGGTGCGGAGACCCAGGTCCGCCGCAGCGCGGGCGATCCGGATGGCGATCTCACCGCGGTTGGCGATGAGCAGGGAACGGATCGTCAGGCCAGATCTCCGGTGTCTAGGCGGTGCGCGCGAAGGCCGGCACGAGGTGACGGCCCGTCAGCTCGATGCTCCGCATCACCGCGGCGTGGGGTATCGAACCATACTGCATCATGCACATCATGCGGTCGGCGCCGATACCTTCATAGCCCTTGAGCTTGCCGACACAGTGGTCGGGGTCGCCGATCACCACGCAGTCCAGCGGTTCAAGGACTTCGTGGGCCTCCTCGAACGAGATGGTCTCGCCCTGGGCCATGCGCTTGAGCACGCGCAGGACGGGCGGGTCGTCGTCGTGAATGACCGTCTCGTTGGGGTCCAGCCGCGCCTGCGCCGCGGTGTCACGCGCCGAGTTCGGGTGCAGTCCGCCCTTGATCATGTCGTACCAGACCCGCCGGGGAACCTTGAACACCACCGGGGCGGCGTTGACGTACCAGAGCGCTGACCACGCGGCGCCATTTGCGATGGCCTGGGCCCGGCTCTCGGCGACGTGGACGAAGGTGAAGCAGCCCTTCTGGGCGTTGACGGTCTTGCCCGCCGGCGCCTTGCAGGCGGCCAGGCCGCGATCGTGCTCGCGCAGCATGTCGCCCAGGAACGCAACCGGGCTGAGCAGGGTGGTGCCCAAGGCGCCGACCCCCATCTCACCGGCCATGAAGAAGCTCTCGGGAGAGCCGCAGGTCTGCCAGAGCGGCGGGTGCGGCACCTGGACCGGCTTGGGCACGATCTCGCGCGGCGGCACTTTGTAGGTCGGCGAGTCCCAGGAGAACTCCTTGTCCGTCCAGACCCGGGGAATGACGTGCATGGCCTCGCGAACCTCATCGCGGGCGGCGTCCGGATCGACGCCGAAGGTCTCCCATTCCTTGCCGCCGCTCTTGGCCAGGCCCAGGTCGAAACGCCCGCCGGAAAGGACGTCGATGGTGGCGCCCCGCTCGGCCACCCGCAGCGGCGCGTTGATCTTGAACGGCGCCAGAACCCCGGCGTGGCCGACCCTCAGTCGCTCTGTCGCCATGGCGATGGCGGTCAGCACCACCTCGGGCGCCGAGGAGTAGCTGAACTCGGGCGAGCCGTGGTGTTCCACCTGCCACCAGGTGGTGAAGCCGGCTGCGTCAGCGGCCTTCGCCTGGTCCAGGATCTCGCGGAACAGGCTGGCCTCATCGGCCCCCTTCCAGGGAAACGCCCTCTGGATCTCGCAGAAGATGTCGAACTTCACCGCGCCGCCTCCCCCATGTTCTTTTTTACATAACGCACGTTACGTAAAACCGGTCCGAGGAAGGTGTCAAGGACGCCTCGGGGAGCAGTTGACTGAGGCTCCGGCCGACGATCAGATGTCCCGAGGCGTAACGACCGATATGCTTCGGCGCCGCGATAGGAGGGAGACGCGGCATGGCCGACGACTGGGCTCTGGAACAGTTCTACCACACCATCATCAACGCCCGGGACATCGACGAAACGGTGGCCTTCTACCAGGCCCTGGGCTTCGAGATCGTCCGCGACCGGCGCAACATGACCTGGCCGCCCGGCGGCGGGGTCGTCTTCGGACTGATCCCGGACGTGAAGGGCCGCGGCGGCACCCTGATGGCTCTGCCCGACGATCCGCCACCGGACGGCCCGATGCTCGACATCATCCAGTGGCTGGAGCCAGAGGCGACGTTCAACCCGGTCTCGCCCACGACCGTGCCGAGAGTCACCGCCTTCCGCACCCGCAACGTCGCCGGCGCGCTGCGCGCCATGCAGGCGAAGGGCTACCGGACGACCACGTCGGAGGCCTACACCGGCAACGCCGCCGCCGGCATCCTGGCGGTGGGCGGGGTCTACGATCCCAACGGCAACGTCATCGAGCTGATCGAGCTGGCGCCCGGGCTCACCACCTCGCGGCTTCAGGAAGTCTACGGGACCGACGATCCCGGCTAGGCCTGCGCGATCCGGTACACGCGCGCCGCAACGTCGTGGAACATCTGCGCCTTTTCGTCGGCGCTGAACCCGCGGGCGATCTTCTTGTGGGCGTTCCACAGCACCCCGTAGTCGCAGGCGCGCTTGTCCATGGGGAAGTTGCTCTCGAACAGGCAGCGGTCCGGGCCGAACAGGTCGATGGCGGCCCGGTAGTAGGGACCGTTGGCGGCCGCCAGTTCGTCGCTCGTGGGCGGGAGCGGCCGCTCGTTCCAGCCGAAGCCGTTGAAGTGCATGTTCAGCCCGCCCAGCTTCAGCACCACGTTCGGGCAGGCGGCGACCTGCGCCATGCCGGACTGCCAGTCAGCGAAAACCTCCGCGCGGCGGTCGGCGTAGTGGCCCATGCCCAGCGGCGTCCCGATGTGATCGAGGATGATCGTCAGGTCCGGGACGGCGGCAGCCACGGCGGCGACCTCGGCGAGCTGATGGTGGAAGACCCAGATGTCCAGGCTGAGGCCACGTCCCGCGAGTTCGCGCGCGCCATCGCGGAAGGCGTCACTGGCCATCATTCCGTCGGGCGCGCTGGGCCAGGGGTCGAGCACCCCGTGCGGGTCGGCGGCCACGATGGGACGGACGCCCCGATATCGGTCAGGCGCGCGGGCGATGTGCGCGTCCATCACCCGGCCGGCCTCGCGGCCCAGCATCAGGTCGACCGAGCCGAAGATCGCGGCGCAGACCCGGGTGGGACCGAAGGCGCCACTGGCCGACTGGGCGGCGACACCGTTGGCGAACTCCACCTCGCCGAGAGACCGTAGCTCCGGGGGACCCTCCGTACGGTACATCGCCCCGCACTCGGCGAAGACCGTCGCCACGATATT
Source organism: Pseudomonadota bacterium (assembly GCA_963205005.1). Taxonomy (GTDB): domain Bacteria; phylum Pseudomonadota; class Alphaproteobacteria; order Caulobacterales; family Caulobacteraceae; genus Phenylobacterium. The sequence continues at coordinate 15,679 of CAUJHW010000018.1, read as the reverse complement.
GTGCCCACCGCTGGGCGGACGCAGGTCTGCGAGCAGTTCCGGCAGCAGGTAGGTCTCGTGCGGCAGCTTCCACAGGTGGTGGTGGGCGTCGACGATCGGCAGGCCCGGATCCAGCGGCGCCTCGGCCACCTTCGACAGCCACTCAGGCCGGACCGGCCACTCCATCGACATCGGCGGGACTCATTGAACGAAAGGAACAGCTCAGGCGGATCGCGGGCGGGGACCTGGGGCCCCCGCCCGGCGAGGCCTAGAAATTGACGCCGACCCGCAGGCCGTAGGTGCGAGGCGGGTAGTAGACGAAGTTGTCCGGCTCGAGCGCCTGCTGGCCCAGCGAGATCGACTGCAGGCCGTCGTTCGAGATGATGTCGTCGTCCTCTAGGTTGGCGACGAAAGCGTCGACCTTGTAGCGGCTGTCCAGACTGTTCCAGGTCAGGCGCAGGTTGGTCGTGTGATACGACTTCTGGCGCGAGGTCGGGAAGTTGTCCGGCAGGAAGTCGACCTTGCCGGAGAAGTAGGTGTCGATCCGCGGCGTCAGCGTGCCGAAGCCGGTTTCGAAGGTGTATTCGGCGCCCAGGTTGATCGCCGCCGGAGGCGTCTGGTTCAGCCGGTTGCCCTTGAAGTTGCAGAGCTTGGTGGTGGCGTCACAGCCGGGCCCGGGCCCGCCGAAGCGGGTGTCGGTGGTGATGTAGCGTCCGTACTTGGCGTCGGTGACGGTCAGGGACGCATTGAGGCGCAGGTTCTCGACCGGGACGGCGGTGAACTCCACCTCAAGGCCGTTCACATCGGTGCTGCCGTTGACGTTGTTGATGCCCGACTGGGTCGAACTCTGGATGAAGACCTGCAGGTTCTTGATGACCTGATGGTAGGCGGCGATGTTCAGCTGCACCTTGCCGTCGGCGAACCGCGACTTCCAGCCCGCGTCATAGGAGGTGAGCGTCTCCGGATTGTAGATATTCGGCAGGCCCACGATGTTGCCCCCGGCAAGGTAGCCTCGGGACACCGAGACGTAGGCCAGTGTGTCCTCGTTGACCTGATACGCCGCGCCGATCTTGCCGGTGACCTGGTCCCAGCTTTTGCTGAAGGGCCCCTGCGTCACCCCGCAGCTGCCGCCGCAGACCAGCGGCAGCTGGTAGTCCAGCCGGTTGAAGCCGTACTTGCGGTCATGGGTGTAGCGTACGCCGAGCGTCAGGGTCAGCGGCACGCCCGCCCCGGTCTTGGACAGGTCGTAATCCAGCTGGGCGAAGGGCGCCCAGGATTTGGTCTTGCTGGTCCCCTGGCTGAAGAAGTTGAAGGCGTCGAACGGCGCCGTCGGCCCAAAGTCGTTGAAGCCCAGGTCCCGGTAGCCGAAGTCCTGGAAATTCTTGCCGTAGAAGTAGATGCCGCCGACCACCCAGCGCAGGGCGCCGTCGCCCTTGGAGGCAAAGCGGACCTCCTGGGAGAACTGCTTCGAGTTCAGGATCCAGGGCGCGCCGATCGCCATCGGCAGGTCGGACCCGTCGCCGTCGCTGACCTGGTTCACGTCGCTGGTCCCGTAGGCGGTCACCGAGGTGAAGTTCGCGAACGGCAACGCCCAGTCGAACGTCGCCGAGTAGAGCTCGGTCTCGTTCTTCCCCCTGTCCGGAGCGTCGTGGCAGACGCGCCGGGGATCGAACTTCGCGGCGGTCGAGAAGTCGCAGGCCGAGCCGATCGCGATGCCGAGCGGCGCGCGGGTATAGCGGGCCGGGGTCTGCCACCAGGCCGTCGCGGTGCCGGCGACGCCCTTGTTCTGGCTGAGGCTGGCGGCCAGCAGCAGGCTGGCGTCGGCGTTGAAGTCCAGCGACAGCTGCGCCCGCAGCATCTGGTAGTCCTGGGCGTCCAGCTGGTTGGTGGCGGTCGGCTTGGTGGACAGGTTCTTGGTGTAGGCGTCGTGTTCCGCCGACACCGCGGTCAGGCGCGCCGCGGCCCGGAAGTCGCCGTTGTCGGCGAGAGGCGCGTTCAGGAACGCGCGGAACGTCCGCGCATCGTAGTTCCCCAGCATGGCGTCGGCGCCGGCGTGGAATTCGCCCGTCGGCTTGTTGGTGATGACGTTGATCGAGCCGCCCACCGAGTTGCGGCCGTACAGGGTGCCCTGCGGCCCCCGCAGCACTTCGACCCGGGCGATGTCGTAGAACTCGGGGTCGATCGAGGTAGTCCGCTGCACGTAGACGCCGTCGATGTTGTAGGCCACCGGCGAGTCACCGCCCGGCGTGGTGTTCTGGCTGCCCAGGCCGCGCATGGTGATGACGTTCTCGCCACCGGTGACGCCTGAGCCGAAGCGCAGCGATGGCAGGCGGGTGCCCAGTTCCTTGAACCCGGTTACGCCCTGGGCCTGAAGATCCTCGCCGCCGACGGCGGTGATCGCGATGGCGACCTTCTGGACGTTCTCCTCGCGGTACTGGGCGGTGACCACCACTTCACTGATGGTCTCGTCCTTTTCCGCGGCCGTTGCGGCGTTCGCCGACAGGCAGATCGCGGCGACGCCGGTGAGCAGTTTCAGCGTGCGTTGGCTGATCATTCTCTTGTCTCCCCCTTGTTCCAGTTCCGGCGCCCGAGGGGACGCCGGCTCGCGTCGCGCCCTTGAGGGCTATTTCTGGTCCGCAAGCGCCTCGGTTGCCCGCGAATGGCGGACGCCAGGCTCAAGTTCGATCATCTCGATGATGTTGCCGTTCGGGTCGTAGCAGCACACGGTGCCGACCACGCCGAGCGCCTCCTCGGGCGTGTAGACGGGCTGTGCGAAGCGCACGCCCTGGGCGCTGAGAGCGTCATATGCGGCCCGCACGTTCTGCGTCCGGAAGGCCAGGATGCGCGGCACTGTCTCGCCGACCTTCGACGGATCCGGGAATTCGGCCAGGGGCTCAAGCCACTCCAGAAGGTCCAGCATCGGCCCCTCCGGGTCGGATGGCAGCACCATCAGGACGCCGCGGCCCTGCGCCCGCTTCAGGCCGAACAGGCCGGCGACGAAGGGCGGCCATTTGACGTGGCGGCGGTCGTTGAGAACCTCGAAGCCGAGCTTGCGGTAGAAGGCCACGGACTCGTCCAGGTCCCGGCAGTTTATGACCGTGTGATAGAACCGCGACAGCGCCCAGGCAGGTTCGCTCATTCCGTCCGCTCCCTACTGCGGCCCGGGGACGTGGTCGGCCCTGCGCGCAAACGCAGACGCCGTCCCGCCTTTCAGCTCACCCGGGGGAAGAACCCCACAGGCGGCTCACCTCAGCCGCGACAGCTGAAAACATAACGCCGGTTCTTTCCGGACCGCAAAGGAATAATATAACGAGCGTTCTGATCGCGTCCGGACCCGCGGGCGGACGGCGGCCTCGCCGTTCAGGCGGAGGCGCGCGCCGGTCGGCGGCCGGCCTTGACAGGCGCGGCGGCGGCGCGGACCGGCGGAGACCCCAATCGCACCTCGATGAGCGAATCGATGAACTGCCGTTGCGCCGGCGCCGCCAGCTTTCCGGCGATCAGGACCTGCACGCCGATCCCGTCGACCAGCGCCACCAGCTCGCGGGCGGCCAGATCGGCGTCGAGACCGGGCAATGCCTCGCCCTGGTCCTGCGCCCGGCGGATCAGGCTGGCGATCCGGTTCGACCATTCCCGGTAGCGCTCCTGCATCACCCGGTTCACCTGCGGGCTGTGGGCGGCTCGCTCCCAGAAGGCGACCCAGAAGCGCCAGCGCCCCTTCATCACCGTGGTGGTAGGAAGCGCCGTGTAGAGCAGGCGCCGCAGGGCGTCCCGCGCAGAGGCCCCATGCTCGACCTCCTCCATGGGCGTGCGCACCTGTTCGGCGGCGAACTCCGAGGCAGCGATCAGCACCTCGTCCTTGGACTGGAAATAGTGGGTCAGCGCGCCCGTGGTGAATCCGGCCTCCCGCGCGACCTCGCGCAGGGTCAGGCCCTCGAGCCCGTCGCGGGAAATGACGCTGAGCGCGGCGGCCGCGAACAGCCTTCGCCTCTCGGTATGATCTGCCTGACGGGCCATCGCCCTCTACTACTCTGCCGCTTCGAGGCGCGGGCGTTAGCACAGCGTCCCGACGTCACATATACGCCAGCCTACCTGCTACGGGCGCAAAGAGCGCCGTCGCCGCCTGAGTAGGCGTCATTCGATCAGCCGGCGTACACGCCACCGTCGATCACCAGTTCCGATCCGGTGACGAACCGCGCGGCGTCGGAGCAGAGATAGATCACCCCCGCGGCGACATCTTCCGGAAGGCCTGAAAAGCCCAGCGGGGTCGCCGCGGCCGCCACGCTGCGCGTTTCCGCCATCATCTGGTCCACCGAATTGGACCCCTCCGGCAGGTCACCGCCGTTCTGCATCTTCACCCAGATGGGCGTCTCGATGCTCCCCGGATGGATGGAATTGACCCGGATCCCGTTGCGCTCCGTCGCGCATTCCAGGGCGACCGCCTTGGTGAAAAGCCGCACGCCGCCCTTGCTGGCGCAGTAGCCGGACAGTCCGGCGATACCCTTGAGGCCGGCCACCGAGGAGATGTTGACGATCGATCCGCCGCCCGATCGTGTCATCGGCTCCAGGGCCGCCCGCGTTCCCAGGAACACGCCGTCGAGGTTCACCGCGTTCTGCCGTCGCCAGGTCGCCAGGGTCATGTCCTTCAGAGGCATGTGGATGCAGAGGGCGGCATTGTTGACCAGGATATGCAGGCCGCGCCCGGCCGCTGCGACGCCGGCCATGACCCGCGCCCAGTCGGCCTCCTCGGCCACGTCCAGGTGTTCGGCCCTCGCCTGCCCGCCGGCGTCCGCGATCGCCCCGCAGGTCCCGGCAAGCCCCGCCGCGTCGATGTCGACGGCCACCACGAAGGCGCCTTCCCGCGCCAGCGCTTCGGCGCAGGCGCGGCCGATGCCGCTGGCCGCTCCCGTCACCAGCGCCACCCTGCCTTCGAAGCCCGCCATCGCCCCCTCCGCACATAACGTTCGTTACATATGACGCCCGATTGACTTGCCGGACAACCGGCCGGACCGTAACGTCTGTTATATCCGGCGCGGCAGGGGGCGACCGATGTCCGATGTTCCGACCTACGACGCCGTGGTCATCGGCGCGGGATTCGCCGGGCTCTATGCCGTCCACAGGCTGACCGGCATGGGCTTCCGGGTTCTGGGTCTGGAGCGCGGCCAGGACGTGGGCGGGGTCTGGTACTGGAACCGCTATCCGGGCGCCCGCTGCGACTGCGAGAGCTACTACTACAGCTATGGCTTCTCGGAGGACCTGCAGCAGGACTGGGACTGGAGCCTTCGCTATTCCGAGCAGCCGGAGATCCTGGGCTACCTGGGCCATGTGGCGGACCGCTTCGACCTGCGCCGCCACTTCCGGTTCGGCGCGGCCGTCGAAGCCCTGACCTTCGATGAGCCGGCTCGCGCCTGGACGGTGCGGACCGGCGATGGCCAGACCGTCACCGCCCGCTTCGTCGTCTCGGCCATGGGCTGTCTGTCGGCGGTGAACTGGCCCGACATCCCGGGCCTGCGGTCATTCCGGGGGCGTCTGCTGCACACCGCCGACTGGCCGCATGAGCCGGTCGACTTCACGGGTCGGCGCGTGGGCGTGATCGGCACGGGCGCCTCTGCTGTTCAGGCCATTCCGCGCATCGCCCGCGAGGCCGCCCACCTGACCGTCTTCCAGCGCACCGCCAACTGGGTGCTGCCGGCCCGCAACCACGCCAGCGATCCGGGCTTCGACTCCTGGGTGAAAGCCAACTACGGCGAGATCCGCGCCCGCTGCGCCGCGTCGCCCGGCGCCGTCCCCTTCGAGGCGCCCACGCTGTCAGCGCTGGAGGTCTCGGACGCCGAGCGGGAAGCGACCTACCAGAGCCTGTGGGACCTGGGCGGGATGCGGTTCTTCAGCGCCTTCACCGACCTGTTCAGCAGCCTGGAGGCCAACGCCACCGCGCAGGCCTTCGTAGCAGAGCAGATCCGGAAGACGGTGCGCGAACCAGAGCTCGCACGGGCCCTGACGCCCACGGATCACCCCATCGGCGTCAAGCGGCCGCCGGTGGACGACGACTACTACGAGACCTTCAACCGGCCCAACGTCACCCTCGCGGACATCCGGCGCGCACCGCTTGTCGAAGTCACCGAAGGGGCCGTGCGTACTGCGGACGCCGAGTACGAGCTTGACGACCTGATCGTCGCCACCGGGTTCGACGCGATCACCGGCGCCCTGCTGGCGCTGGATGTCCGGGGCCGCGGCGGAGTGAGCCTCAAGCGCCACTGGCAGAATGGGCCAAGCAGCTACCTGGGCCTCGGCATGGCGGGGTTCCCCAACCTGTTCACGATCACCGGCCCGCTGAGCCCGGCTGTGCTGGCCAACATGCCGACCGCGGTGGAACAGCATGTGGACTGGATCGCCGGGTGCCTCGACCACATGCACCGCGAGGGCATCGACGCCATCGAGCCCACCGAGGCGGCCGAGACCGACTGGGTCAGTCACGCCAACGAGATCGTCGGCCACACACTCTATCCGCAGGCAGAGTCCTGGTACTTCGGGACCAACATCCCCGGAAAGCCACGCCGCTTCGGCGTCTATCTCGGCGGTTTCGGGGCCTATAGCGAGCGCTGCGAGGCGGTCGCGCAGGCGGGCTACGAGGGCTTCCGCTTCACCTCAGGGCCGAACAGAGCGCCGAGATGAGTGGAACGGATTCACCGATCCACACCATCCGCACCATGCTGGGCGAACTGCTGGGCGGGCCGGACGCCTCGATCGCCCACCGGCGGGCCCAGGCCCAGATATTCGCAAACGCCCAGCCGCCAACACCGCTCGACATCAGGATCACCCCCGACCGGCTGGGCGCCATTCCGGTGGAGCGCGTGCAGGCCGTGGGGTCGCCCAGCGGCGTCACTTTCCTGCATCTGCACGGCGGCGGCTATGTGATGGGTGACCCGGCCGGCAGCCGCAGCTTCACGATCGCCCTGTCGCGCGCCGCCGGATGCGAGGTGGTCAGCGTCGACTACCGCCTCGCCCCGGCTCACCCCTTCCCCGCCGCCGTCGACGACGCGGTAGCGGCCTATGCGGCGCTGCTGGAGGCGGGAGTCGCGGCCGCGTCGGTGGTTATCGGCGGTGAGTCCGCGGGCGGGGGCCTGGCCGTGGCAGCCGTGCTGGCCGCCCGCGCCCGGGGCCTGCCCTTGCCCGGCGGCGCGGTCGCCCTGAGCCCCTGGACCGACCTGGCCTGCGAAGGTGAGAGCTATGCCACCCGCCATGGCCGGGACCCGCTGCTGACGCGGGACGTGCTTCTGGAGATGGCCGCCGCGTACCTGGCCGGGGCCGATCCGCGCCAGCCGACCGCCTCGCCGGCGCGGGCGGACCTGACCGGCCTGTCGCGGCTGTTGATACAGGTGGGGTCGGAAGAGGTGCTGCTGAGCGACGCCCAGGTGCTCGCGGATTGCGCGCGCGGCGCCGGCGTCGATGTCGAGCTCCAGGTCTGGCCGGACATGATCCATGTCTGGCAGATGTTCCCGGGCCTGCTGCCCGAGGCCGACCGCGCCATCGCGGCGATCGCGGCGTGGCTGCGGCCCGCCTGAACCCCCAGGACTTGCGGCGCGCAGAGCCTATTCTCCGACGCTGCGTCAGCCATGTAAGGAAGGGCCTTTCGGCGACGCCTGACCTGATCCGGGCGTTGGTCGCCCGCCCGCGCGTGAGGAAGCATGACCGTTCCCGACAACACCCCCATCATCATCGGCGTCGGCGAAGCCTCGGAGCGGATCGACGCGCCGGACTATCAGGCCCTTTCCCCCGTGGCGCTGGCCGCCCGGGCCGCCGAGGCGGCGCTGGCCGACACCGGTGTGGCCGGCCTGGCCGGCAAGGTCGATGTGATCGCCGCGATCCGTCAGTTTGAAGTTTCCGGGCCAGGCGCGCAGGCGCCCTTCGGCGCATCCAACAACTTCCCCCGCTCGGTGGCGAAGCGGATCGGCGCCGATCCGGCCCGAGCCATCTGGGAAGTCGTCGGCGGACAGGGGCCGCAGCATCTGGTCAATGAGTTCGCCCACGCCATCGCCGCCGGCGAGATGGAGATGGCCCTGATGGTGGGCTCCGAAGCCATATCGACCGTCCGCCACCTCGCCGGCAAGGGCGAGACCCGCGACTGGAAGGAAGAGGTCGAGGGCCAGCTCGAGGACCGCGGCTATGGCATGGACGGCCTGCTCACCCGCGACCTCGCGGGTCACGGCGCACGCACCCCGATCCAGGTCTACGCCCTGTTCGAGAACGCCCGCCGGGCGCGCCTGGGCAAGGACCGGGCGAGCTACGCCCTCGACATGGGCCGGCTGTTTGCGCCGTTCACCGAGGTCGCCCACGAAAACCCGCACGCCATGAGCCAGCAGGTTTTCACGCCTGAGGAACTGGCCACCGTCACCGGGCCAAATCGCCTGACCAGCGATCCTTTCCCCCGCCGCATGGTGGCGCGGGACCAGGCCAACCAGGGCGCCGCCGTGCTGATGACCTCGGTGGGCCGCGCCAGGGCGCTCGGCATCCCGGAGGATCGCTGGATCTACCTGTGGGGCGGCGCCGACGTGAAGGAACGCACGCCCGTGGAGCGCCAGGACCTGTCACGCAGCCCGGCCTCGGTGGCCGCGATGAAGCGGGCGCTGGACGTGGCCGGCGTTTCGCTGGCCGACATTGACGTGTTCGACCTCTACTCCTGCTTCCCGATCGCGGTGTTCAACATCTGCGACGGCCTGGGCCTGGCGCCGGATGATCCGCGCGGGCTGACGGTGACGGGCGGCCTGCCGTTCTTCGGTGGGGCCGGGAACAACTACTCCATGCACGCCATCGCCGAACTGATCCGAAGGCTGCGGGACCGGCCTGGCGCCCTGGGCCTGCTGGGCGCCAACGGCGGGTTCCTTTCGAAGTACTCGGTGGGCGTCTATGCCTCGAAGCCCCGCCCGTTCTCGGCGTTCGACTCCGCGCCGCTGCAGGCCGAGGTGAACGCCTGGCCGGCGCCGCCGCTTGCCGGCGCCTACACCGGGGAGGCCGCTGTAGAGACCTACACCATCGACTACAGCGGCCCGGCCCCGCGCGGCACGGTCGTCGCCCGCGCGCCGTCCGGCGACCGGGTCCTGGCCATGACCGCTGCCGATGACGCCGCTGTCGTGGGCGAGATGATCGCGAAGGATCCGCTCGGCCGTCGCATCCAGGCGGCGGCCGGCGAGGACGGGCGGGTCACGATCACCGGCTTCGCGGACTGACCTTCGCTTCGGTGGAGGCTTTCGCGGCGCGGCGTGTCTGCAGGCCATGGACACCGATGAGCTGAAGATCGTCTGCCTCGAGGGCGGCCCCCGGGCGCGCGGGCGGATGCACGGCGAGTATTTCAGGGCGCGTATCGCCGAGCTGCTGGAGCGCTGGGGCGATAGTCTGGAGCAGGGCTACGGCGTCGAACGGCGGCGCTACGTCGAGCTGTTCTTCCAGGCGACGGCCTATGAGGCGACCACGGCGCGGCTGGCGCCGGAGGTGCTGGACGAAGTGCGCGGCATCGCCGAGGGCTCGGGCGCGGACCCGCGGGCCCTGCTGGCCTTCCAGCACGTCAACGAGGAGTTCGAGTGGGCGCCGCTGTTCGCTCGCCAGGCGCCGGCGCGGGACGGCGAGGCCTGCTCGACCATCGTGGTCCCGCCCGGCCCCGGACGACCAGGCAGGATCGCCCAGAACCTCGACCTTGCCCAGTTCCTGGACGGCTTCCAGGTGCTGCTGCGCTGTCCGACGGCGGACGGCGAGGGCGAGGTCATGGCGCTCTCCGTGCCGGGCATGATCTCGCTCATGGGGATGAACAGCCACGGCTTCGCGGTCTGCGACAACACCCTGACCCAGCTGAGGACTGACCCCGGGGGTCTGCCGATCTACGCGATCTATCGGCAACTGCTGGAAAGCCGGACGCTGGAAGCGGCCATCGCCCGGGTGGACCGGACCCCGCACGCGGTGGGCCTGAACTGGGTGATGGGCGACCCCGACGGCGTTGCGATGATCGAGCGCTCGGCCGGGGTATCGACGCCCTACCGGCCCGGCCGCGCGGCCTATCACACCAACCACCCGCTGATCTGCGAGGACTGGGGCGCGACGGCGGGACGGCCATCCCGGTCGAGCTACCTGCGCCACGCCGCGCTGCACCAGCGTCTGCAGGGTCTGGACGCCCCGGGCGCAGAGGATCTGCGGGCGGTGCTGTCCTCTCGCGATGACGCCGACTACCCCGTCTCGCGCGGCGGCGGGGTCAACCTGGAAGACCAGCAGATCGGCTTCACCCTGGCCTGCAACATCTTCGAATTGAAGCGCGGCGACCCGCGCTGGCGGATCGCCTCCGGCCCGCCGCACACGACGGCCTTCCGCGAGTTCGGCTTCGACTAGACGACCGCCGACAGCGCCTCGATGAACTGGTCGGCGTTGGCCCGGCTGAACACCAGTGGCGGGCGGATCTTGAGTGCGTCGCCGCGCGGCCCCGTGGCGCTGATCAGTACGCGGCGCTCGCGCAGGGCCTGGACGACGCGTGTGGCCTCATCGGCGCTTTCCAGCTGCAGGCCGACGAACAGCCCGGCGCCCCGTACGCCGCCGAACGGCGCGAGGCGCTCGCGGAGATAGGCGCCGACTTCGCGCGCATTGGCCTCCAGTCCCTCATCGCGGATGACGTCGAGCACCGCCAGCCCTGCGGCGCAGGACACCGGATTGCCGCCGAAGGTGTTGAAGTAGCGCACCTCCCGCCCGAAGGCCTCGACCACCTCGGGCCGGGCGGCGACGCCGGCGACCGGATGGCCGTTGCCCATCGGTTTGCCCATGGTCACCAGGTCGGGGCTCAGGCCGTGACGCTGGAAGCCCCAGGCGACGCCTGTGCGGCTGAAGCCCGCCTGCACTTCGTCGGCGATGAAGATGCCGCCCGCGGCGCGGACGGCGGCGACCGCCTCACCGAAGTCCGGGACATCGTCGAAGACCCCGTCGCTGGAGAAGATCGTATCGACCAGCAGAGCCGCCGGGCGGATGCCGCTGGCCTGCATGTCCGCCAGCGCCGCGCGCACCGCGGCGGCAAAGCCCACCACCGGCACGACGCGCACATGGTCGCCCAGTGGGTTCGCGGGGCCCAGCGAGGGTGACAGCTCGGCAATGGCGGCGGTGACGCCGTGATAGGCGTTGGCGGTGACGATGACGCCGGTCCCGCCAGTGCGGGCGCGGGCGATGCGCAGGGCCAGGTCGTTGGCCTCGCTGCCGGTGCAGGTGAACATCAGCCGGCCCAGCTCGGGCGGCAGGATGGCGGCCAGCCGCTCGGCGTAGTCGACCACCAGATCGGTCAGGTAGCGGGTATGGGTGTTCAGCGTCGCCGCCTGGCGGGCGATGGCCTCGACGACCCGGGGGTGGCTGTGCCCGACGCAGGCGACGTTGTTGTAGACGTCGAGATAGGCCTCGCCGCCCGGACCGTAGAGCCAGACCCCCTCCCCGCGCACCACGTGGACGGGCCGCTCGTAGAACAGGCGGTAGGCGGGGCCCAGCACCGCCTCGCGGCGCGCGATCAGGGCGCGGTCCTCCGGACTGATGTCGGCGCCCGGGCTGTAGGCGTTGATCATGCTCATCTGGGGTCTCCGCAGGCGCGGCGCAGGATGTCGGCGGCGGCCTCCGGCGGCAACCGCCCGAGCGCCTTCAGCCCGGCGTGGGCCGCGGGTTCGTTGCGCAGGATGTACTCGCGGTTCTCCGGATGATCGGCGGCGCGCCAGCCGCTGATCAGCACCGACATGGCCAGGCGGGTGGAGATCAGGTCACCGAGCACCTCAAGTTCAACATCCTGCAAGGGGCAGAGCGCATGGTAGGCGGCCACGTATTCGGCCGCGTCGGCCAGCGGGTGTTCGTCGGCGCGGACGTGATAGGCCGCGGCCACCGCCACGTCGCAGATCAGCGGGCTGCGCACCATGTCGCCGAAGTCGAGGATGCCGCTGACCCGCGCGGGATTCGCCGCGTCCACGACCACGTTGTGAAAGTTGAGGTCGTTGTGGATCACCTGCGCGCGCAGGTCGGACAGCACGGGCCCCACCCGGGTGTCGAAGCGCGTGAGGGCGTGTTCCGCGAGTTCCTGACGTCCGGCGTCTGTGGCATGGGGCAGCAGCGTGCGCAGTCCGGCCGCGCCCTTCAGGTCCCACAGGAGGGAATAGCCCGCCGCAGGGTGATCGAACCCTTTCAGCGCCAAACCGAGGCGGGCATGCATGACCCCCAGGCCGGCCCGCAGCGCCGGCGTGCGCTCCACCTCGTGCAGCATGGTCCCGTCCAGCCAGGTGAGCAGGCGGACCAGCGAGCCCTGTGACTCGAACATGGCCGCGCCGTCCGTCGTCGGGACGACACGGGGGGTCGGCAGGTCGGGATCGGCGGCGGCGATGTGGTCCAGGGCGCGGTTCTGGAAGTCGAGGACCGCGGCCTCCTCGGCGGCGTTGGCGACCTTCAGGACGTAGGTGCGGCCATCCTCGGCGCGGATGCGGAAGTTAAGGTCCCGCTCGCTGGTCAGGGCCCGCGCCCGCCCCACGACGCCGAAGCGCGCCCTGGCCAGGACTTCGGCCGCCTCGGTCGAGAGCCGGGGGGCCGGGGTGGTGAACAGCGGATCGGCCTCGCTCACGCGGTCAGGCCCTGGGCGGCGCCACAGCGCGCATGACGAAGGCGATCAGCCGGTCGGTCAGCTCATCCAGGCTCATCGCCCCGTCGGCGTGATACCAGCGCGGAATCCAGTTCATCGCCCCGAAGACGAACATAGAGGAGACCTTCACATCGGGGCAGTCGAGGGTGCCGTCCGCGAGGCCCTGCTCAAGAATTTCGCGCAGCATGGTGTCGATCTGCCGGCGGCCGCGAATCACCTCGCCGCGATTCTCCGGCTCCAGGGCGTTGGCGCCGGTCATCACCAGGCAGGTGCCGAAGTCGTCCACCACCATGCGCACGTAGCGACGCAGGAATTCCTCCAGCCGAACGCGGGCCGTGGCCTCCTCGGCGGAGGGCATCGGCGTGTCGTGGTTGGTGACCGCCTCGATGGCTAGGCGGTGGCACTCGAACAGGATCTCGTCCTTGTTCTTGAAGTAATAATAGAGCGTTGGCTTGGAGACGTTCAGCTCCTCGGCGATGTCGACCAGGGTGGTCTCGTAGAAGCCCCGCCTCGAATAGGTCCGCGCCGCGGTCCGCAAGACGACCTGCCGCTTCAGCTCGAACTGTTCGTCGCGGTTCTGGATCGCTTCGCCCCAGGCGCGCTTCGGCGTGGCCTTGACCATCAACTGCTCCCTCGACGCGCGGACGCGCCCAACCCGCATAGCGCGATCATAGCGAACCGTATGCATTCGACCAGCCGGATGATTTTCCGACCGTGAGTTGACAAACTTACCCATGGGTCGAAAAGTGGCGCTGTCGACCGACGGAGGGGACCGTGAGGAACGTCGCAACGGAGTGCTCGGGAGGCTGCGACGGACCGCCTTCCGCCGTCGCGCGGCAAGGCGCCTCGGAGCGCCTGCTCGCCGATCTCTATCGCGCCGATCACCTTCGGCTGCGCAGCTATCTCAGCGGAATCCTGAAATGCGAGGCCGACGCCGACGACGTGGCTCAGGAGGCGTTCCTGCGGCTGCACCGCTGCGGCGACCTGTCGGTCTATGGCAATCCGCGGGCGGTGCTGTTCAAGACCGCCTACCGGCTCGCGCTGAACCGGTTGCGGGGACGCCGCTCCAATCCGCTCGATTTCGCCGCCCCGCTGATGGACGACGTGGCGACGGGCCCGGAAGCGGGCACTGTCGAGCAGGCGTTGATCGCCCGGGAGCAGGAGATGGCCTACGGACGCGCGCTGGAAAGCCTGCCGCCGCGCTGCCGCCAGGTGATTGAGCTGCGTACGGTCCAGGAGCTCTCCTACAAGGAGATGTCGGACACCCTGGGCCTTTCCGTGAGCACGCTGGAAAAGCATATCGTGAAGGGCAAGCGGATCGCCGCCGATGCGTTGGCCAGCTGGTGGTCCGTGGAGCGATTCACGCCGGCCGCGGTGGCGGCCTAGGACCGTCAGGAAAGGTTTCATGCCGGATAACGCCGACACGCCCGCCAGGCCGCCGATCGCCTATTTCCCGGAAATACGCACCCTGGGCGATGCGCCGCGCCTGCATGGCCGCACCCGCAGCGACAAGCCGGCCTTCCTGTTCGAGGGCAGGACCACCACCTACGCCCAGTTCGACCGGCAGACGTCGCAGGTGGCCAACGGCCTGCTTGCCGAGGGCGTGCGGCACGGCTCGCGGGTCGCCTATCTGGGCAAGAATTCCGACCGCTTCTTCGAGATCCTGTTTGGCGCGATGCGGATCGGGGCGGTGCTGACGCCGGTGAACTGGCGGCTGGCCGAGCCCGAGGTGGTCTACATCACCAATGACGCCGAGGCCGAGGTGCTGTTCGTCGATGGCGACGGCGCGGGCCTGGTCGAGCGGATCGTGGGCCAGCTTTCGTCCGTGCGCAGGATCGTGGTCATGGAAGGTCCGAGCGGCGCCGGCGAACCCTATGAGGCCTGGCGCGACCGGCAGTCGGCCGCCGACCAGGACGTGGCGGTAGATCCTTCCGACGTAGCGGTGCAGCTCTACACCAGCGGCACGACCGGCCGGCCCAAGGGCGTGCAGATCACCCACCACAATTTCTACGCCTTCAGCGAGCACGCGGCGAAGAACCCCGGCGGCTACCCGGCCGACATGGACTGGAATGCCTGGGATGAGACCGACGTCAGCATGGTGGCCATGCCGGTGTTCCACATCTCCGGCACCGGATGGGGCGTTGTGGGCGTCTATTCCGGCGCCTTCACCGTGGTGCTGCGCGAGTTCGAGAACGCCGCGGTTATAGAGACGATCAAGACCTACAGGGTCTCCAAGACCGTCCTGGTGCCGACGACGATCCAGATGATCCTGGACTATCCGGGTGTCTGCCGCGCTGACTTCGCCTCGATGAGCGACTTTCTCTACGGGGCCTCACCGATCCCGCTCGACCTGCTGGAGCGGGCGGTGGAGGTGTTCGGCTGTGGCTTCGTCCAGCTCTACGGCATGACCGAGACCTGCGGAGCGGTGACCTACCTGCCGGCTGACGACCACCGCGGGGGCGGACCCCGGCTGCGGTCCGCCGGCAAGGCCGTGCCCGGGGCGGAGATCCGCATCATGGATCCGGAGGCCGACCGGGTCCTGGGGCCGAACGTGGTGGGTGAGATCTGCATCCGGTCGCCGACCACCATGCGCGGCTACTGGAAGCAGGAGGCCGAGACAGCGCGCACGATCACCGCCGGGGGCTGGGTGCGCACAGGCGACGCCGGGCTGATGGACGAGGACGGCTACGTCTTCATCTCCGACCGGGTGAAGGACATGATCGTGTCGGGCGGCGAGAACGTCTATCCGGCCGAGGTCGAGAACGCCATGTACGGACATCCGGACATCGCCGAGGTCGCGGTGATCGGGGTGCCGGATCCCAAGTGGGGCGAGGCGGTGAAGGCGGTTGTCGTGCCGAAGGCCGGCATCACCCCCGATCCGGCCGCGATCCTGGATTTCACCCGCCAGCGCATCGCCGGCTACAAGGTCCCCAAGTCGGTGGACTTCGTCGACGCCC
Source organism: Pseudomonadota bacterium (assembly GCA_963205005.1). Classification (GTDB taxonomy): domain Bacteria; phylum Pseudomonadota; class Alphaproteobacteria; order Caulobacterales; family Caulobacteraceae; genus Phenylobacterium. The sequence goes on along the minus strand of CAUJHW010000018.1, from coordinate 118 downwards.
TGCCCCGCAACGGCACCGGCAAGGTGCTGAAGCGCGACCTGCGCGCGCCCTACTGGGACGGCCGCGACAGGCAGGTGAACTGAGGTGACCGACCTCGAACGGATGCTGATCGAGCACG
>CAUJHW010000017.1 GCA_963205005.1 Pseudomonadota bacterium | reverse complement strand
CCACGATCCACTTCTTCTCGACCTCGGCGGGCTTCAGCGAAGCCGTAGTGCTCTTCAGCATGAGGGACGATCCATAGAAACCTGGCGGAGCGCCCTGCGGCCACCCCGACGTGAGGCGCGGCTTATGCTGGCTGAGGGCCGCGAAGTCAACCACCCATATAGCGCTCAACGACCCCTAGGTTATTGAATTTGTTGCGATTAATGAATACGGTAATATGATACCGTGCAAATCTTCGGGACGAAGCCCCCGATTCTCCACGATCCGGCCGCGTCAGACCCGGCGAACCCGCCATGCGAACGCGACCGCCAGGCCCAGCAGCAGCGCGGCCGAAAGCTGATGCGCGATGCTCAGGAGAAGCGGCGCGTGGGCCATCAGGGTGACCACGCCGAGGCCGGCCTGGGCCAGCACGGCGCCGGCCGTCAGCGCGGCGAGGACCTTCGATTCGGGGGGCAGGTAGCGGGAGCGCCAGGCCGCCACCCCCATCGCCAGCGCGACCGCTGTGACAAGGTACGCCAGCATCCGGTGATGGAACTGCACGGCGCCCTGACTGTGCGCCAGCGTCGCCCACAGGGTTGCTCCGGCATAGTCGTCGGGGAAGAACGCGCCGTTCATCAGCGGCCAGTCGTTGTAGATCAGCCCGGCGTCGTTCCCGGCCACCAGAGCGCCCAGCAGGATCTGCAGGTAGATCAGCCCGACCAGCGCCGCGGCGCGTCGGCCCCAGGGACTGGGCAGGGTCTGGCGCGCGGCCCCGGCCCAGGCGTCGAAGGCGGTCCACAGCAGGAGGGCCAGCAGGGCGAAGGCCAGGCCCAGGTGGGTCATCAGCCGCTCGGGCGCCACCGAGACCCGTCCGGAGAGGCCGCTGGCCACCATCCACCAGCCGACCGCCCCCTGCAGACCGCCCAGAATGAAGATGCCGCCCAGCCGCAGGAACAGCCGCTGGGGGAGCTGGCGGCGGATCGCGAAGATGACGAATGGCAATCCGAAGACCACGCCCACCAGCCGGCCCAGGAACCGGTGCGACCACTCCCACCAGTAGATGGTCTGGAATTCAGAGAGGCTCATGCCGGCGTTGAGCTGGCTGTACTGCGGGATCTGCCTGTAGCGCGCGAACTCGGCCTGCCAGTCGCCCTCGCCCATCGGCGGGATGGCGCCGGTGACCGGCTTCCATTCGGTGATGGAAAGCCCGGAATCGGTGAGCCGCGTGGCGCCCCCGACCACGATCATGCCCAGGACCAGGGCCGCCACGATGAACAGCCAGATGGCGACGGGCTTGGATCTGTCGGAACGCAGGAACGAGGTCATGGTCTGTGGTGTCGCAGCTAATCGACCGAACTAGGGCGGTGCGTCATAGCGGGCTTACGCCCACGCCTCCAGCCCGGTATGAGGCGGTCATGTCCCCCCGCGTGCGCAAGTTCATCGGCATGGTCGCGATCCTGGCGTTCCTTGCCGCCTATGTCATCGCAGCCTCGACGATCGGCGGTCATCTGCCGGATCACTGGGCCGCGCGGCTGGCCTTCTACGCCGTGGCCGGCACCTTCTGGGGCGTGCCGCTGTTCCCGCTGATCCGCTGGATGAGCAAGGCGCCCTGAGCGCCACTGTGGCGGGGCCGCAACTTTGTCGTTGCCCTCATCCGCCCATCCGCTAGAAGACGCGCCTCGCCGCCTGGCCCTTCGGAGCGTGGCGCAGCTTGGTAGCGCACTTGACTGGGGGTCAAGGGGTCGCAGGTTCAAATCCTGTCGCTCCGACCAGCGGCCGGCGGCGAGAATTCTTCCTCAGGGCTGGAACGGGTTGCGGGCGGACAGCCCGGTTCCGCCTGTTCCGGCGAAGGCCGGGGTCGTTGCCCCCGCCTCCCTCCATCGTCATGGCCGGGACGGGCCCGGTCATGACGTCCCGAAAAATAGGTACTGAAACTAGCTCCCCAGCAGGCCGTCGAGGCGGGCCTTGGCGCTTTCGAGGCCGGCCAGCGCCTGGAGCAGGGCCGTGGTGTCTCCGGCGGCCCCTGGGGCGTCGGCCGGCGGCGTCGCAGACGGACTGGACACGTCGATGGCGGACGTCCCCTCCCCGGCCGCCACCAGGTGTTTGATCCCCTGCTCGCGGTGCAGTTTCTGCACGCCCTTGATGGTGTAGCCCTCGTCGTGGAGCAGGCGGCGGACGCCGTGCAGCACCGCGATGTCGGCGGGGCGGTAGAACCGCCGGCCGCCGGCCCGCTTCATGGGCTTGATGAAGCTGAACTTGGTTTCCCAGAACCGGAGCACATGCTGGGGCACATGAAGTTCGTCCGCCGCTTCGGAGATCGTGCGGAAGGCTTCGGGCCCCTTGGCCACGGGACTACGGCGTCCTCACCGGGATAGAGCGCGGTCGACACGCGCCTTCATCACCTGCGAAGCGCGGAAGCCGATCACCCGACGTGGGTCGATGGCGGCCGGTTCGCCGGTCTTGGGGTTGCGCCCCATCCGCGCCCGCTTGGCGCGAACCTGGAAGACGCCGAAGCCGGAAAGCTTGACCTGCTGGCCCTTTTCCAGGGCCACGCACATCAGTTCGAGCACACGCTCGACCAGCTCGGAACAATCCTGGCGGGTCAGGCCAACCTGTTCATGGACAGACTCGCATAGGTCCGCCCGGGTCACTGTCGCGCCCTTCATGATCGCCCTGGTTCCCGTCCCCACGTCGTTCATCTGTCTTGATTGTCCCATTGGCACAAAGACTTCAAGTCACCTTCGTACCTTTGCCCCAAGCTTGGCCTTAAAGGCGCAGAACGCAGGCGCCCCAGGTCAGTCCGCCGCCCATGGCCTCGAGCAGCAGCAGTTGCCCCGGCTTGATCCGCCCATCGTTCACCGCATGGGCCATGGCGAGCGGGATCGAGGCCGCCGAGGTGTTCGCGTGCTCGGCGACGGTGGAGATCACCTTGGTCTCGTCGATGCCGAGCCGCTTGGCCACGCCTTCCAGGATCCGCTGGTTGGCCTGGTGCGGGATGAACCAGTCGACGCTGGACACCTCGATGCCCGCGTCCGCGGCCGCGGCGGTCACAGCCTCTGAGATATTGACCACGGCGTGCCGGAAGACCTGGTTGCCCTGCATGCGCAGGTAACCGGTCTGGCGGTTGGTCGAGACCCCGCCGTCCACATAGAGCAGGTCCTGCTTCGTGCCGTCGGCGCGCAGGGCGAAGCCCAGAAGGCCCCGGTCGGCGGTCGTGCCCTCGCCTTCGCCCGGCTCCAGCACCACGGCGCCGGCCCCGTCGCCGAACAGCACGCACGTGGTGCGGTCGTTCCAGTCCATCAGCCGGGTCATGGTCTCGGCGCCGATCACCAGGGCGCACTTCGATCGATTGCGGGCGACGAACCCATCGGCCACCGACAGGGCGTAGACGAACCCCGAACACACGGCCTGGACGTCGAAGGCGATGCCGATCGGACAGCCCAGCTTGCGCTGGACGATGGCGGCCGTGGCCGGGAACGTCAGGTCCGGGGTCGTGGTGGCGACGATGATCAAGTCGACGTCGGCGGGCGTGCGGCCGGCGGCGACGAGGGCGCGGCGGGCGGCTTCCACCGCGAGGTCCGACACCGGCTGGTCGTCGGCGGCCTGGTAGCGCTGGCGGATACCCGTGCGCTCGCGGATCCATTCGTCGGTCGTATCGACCCGGGTGGACAGTTCGGCGTTGGTGACCACCCGCTCAGGCAGGTAGCCTCCGACCCCGGTCACGACGCTACGCAGGACTCTGGACAATTCAGGCGGCTCCATCGGCGGACGCAGGCGCCGCGGGCGCCAGGGCTGCGGGCAGCCGCCTCATATTCCGTTCAATCTCCGAGGCAAACCCGCTTTGCGCCACATCGGCGGCGGCGCGGATGGCCTTGGCGAAATCGCGCACGTCGGCCCCGCCGTGACACTTAAGCACGAGACCGTTCAGCCCCAGCAGAGGGGCGGCCGGCGGGGGACTGATCTTGTCGCGGAACTGCCGGAGCGACGGCCGCGCCAGCAGGGCGCCCATGGTCGCCAGCGGACCCGAGGTCAGCGCGCCGCGCAGCTCGGCGTACATGAAGCGCGCCGCGCCCTCCATCGCCTTGAGGGCGACGTTGCCGGTGAAGCCGTCGGTGACGATGACCTGCACCGTCCCGGCGGTGATGTCGTCGCCCTCGACGAAGCCGCGGTAGTCGAGGTCGATGTGACCTTCGCGCAGGATGCGGTTGGCCTCGCGAACTTCCTCGTGGCCCTTCATTTCCTCGGACCCGACATTGAGCAGGCCGACGGTCGGGCGCGCCACGCCGTGAGCGGCCCGGTGATAGGCCTCGCCCATGATGGCGAACTCGACCAGACGGGCGGCGTCGCAGTCGACGTTGGCGCCTACGTCGAGGAATGTGGTCAGGCCATTTGGCTGCGGGATGCTGGCGACCAGCGCGGGGCGCTCAAGGTCGGCGCTCATGCGCAGGATGAGCTTGGAGATGGCCATCAGGGCGCCAGTGTTGCCGGCGGAGACCGCGGCGGCGGCCTGTCCCTCGCGGATCGCTTCGACGGCGTTCCACATCGAGGTGCCCTTGCCCCGGCGCATGGCCTGGGCGGGCTTCTCCTCCATCGAGATCACGCGGTCGGAGTGCCGGACTTCCGAGCGCGCCGCCAGGGCGGGAAGCCGGGACAACTCTGCCTGTATCACCGTCTCGTCGCCGTGCAGCAGCAGACGGGCGCCCGGCATCTCCGCCAGAGCCTGGGCGCAGGCCGGAATCACGACGGACGGGCCATGGTCGCCGCCCATGGCGTCGACGGAAATCACCAGAGATCGGGTCAATTCGGCGCTTTCGTCCCTCGGCGGCCTGAAGCCGGATTCGCCCCGACAATACGCGGCGCATTGCAGTCTGGAAACTAAGCCTTTGGCTCGGTGAGCTTCTTCAGTGCCGCGAAGGGCGAGGTTTCCTCCACGGGCCCCTCGTAATCGAAGACGGCGCCCGGCTTGCGGGGGAAGGGATCGATCTCCAGCGCCAGATGCTCGATTACATAGGCGGCCAGATCGACTGAGTCGCCGGTCATCACATCCGGGGCGTCAGGGCCGTCGGCGTCGAGTTGCAGGTCGCTGCCCTCGGGGACCTGCGCCAGCGCGCTGCTGGCCGGGACCGCGCGGACCTCGATCTCGCCGTCTACGGCCTGCTCGAAGGCGTCGAGCGACACGCCGCAGATCTGTTCGACGACGGCTCGGATGCGGCCGGTGATTTCCAGCCCGTCCATCCAGGGCGACACCGTCAGGTCCGCGCTCAGGGCGGGCAGGCTTTCGAGGCGCAATTGCCGGGCGATCGCGGCGCGCTCGTCGGCGGCGGGTTCCAGGCGCAGCTGGACAGGTCCGCGGCCCAACTCATGCAGCTTGAGGATCCGGGTCCATGCCGGAGTCACGCGGCGTTCCATGTTACCTCCCCGGCACAGAGACGTTCGGTCGGCTGTCCGGCCAGCGCCAGGCGCTGGGCGATGATATAGGCCGCCATACCCGGCGCGCCGGAGGCGTCGGCGTCGGCATAGACCGTGCGTGCGAGCATGGCCTCCAGCGCTGTGGTGTCCGGCAGGGGCGCAAGCGCGGCCTCGTAGGACCGGATGCGACCGTAGAAGGCCTCGCCCAGGCGGCGCATCCGCTTGCTGACGCCCTCGTCGCCCATGCCCATTTCGCGCAGGGTATTGTCCAGCGCGGAGATGTAGGTGTCGCACAGCGCCTGTGAAGTCTCGGCGGCCTGCTCGCCCTGGGCCTTGAAGCGCTCCAGCAGCAGGAAGACATGCAGGCTGTAGAGCTCGAAGCGGCCCTCGGTAGTGTCCGGCGCGCCAAGCGCGGCGTAGAGCGCCGGGGAACGGGCCTGGACGACGGTCTGGGCATAGAGCGACTCACCCGCCAACCGGGCCGGTCTGGGCTTGAACAGGCGCTTCAGCATCGGTGGCCTCGTTTTCGCCCCGAGGACTCGGTAAAGGGCGGCATTGAACTAAGGTGCGGCCAGCGATAGGTCAAAGCCTCTATACCCGGTCCTGAAACGAGCCCGCAGAAAGCTTCAATGTTCCGACGCGCCGCCACCGCCGCTCTCGCCGCCGCCCTGCTGGCGTC
>CAUJHW010000016.1 GCA_963205005.1 Pseudomonadota bacterium | reverse complement strand
CTACACCTCGAAGTTCAGCTACAACTTCGCGGGTCACTACCGCTTCGAGCTGGGCAACGACATGGTGCTCGACACCAGCGCCTCGCTCTACGGCCGGTCGAAGTACTTCGACTCCGACAACCAGAGCCCGCTGTTCGGACGCCAGAAGGGCTACAGCAAGCTCGACGCCCGCATCCAGTACGGCCCGTCGGACGAGCGGTGGCACGTGGCCATCACCGGCAAGAACCTGACCGACGAGAAGACCACCGGCAGCGCGTTCAACCTGCCCGCGCCGATCACTCCGGTGCCGCGTGCGATCCTCTACCTGGAGGAAACCCGCAACGTGGCCATCGAGGCCGGCGTGAAGTTCTGATCCGGGGAGAGACGGCGGGTCTGCCTCCCGGCTTCGGCCGGGGGGCGCTCGCCGTCCCGTCCCGCGGGTGACGCGAAGGCTCCGCCATGACCGACACCCCCATCCTGCGCACCCTCCTCGCCGATCGGGTCATCGCCTACGCCATGGCGCTCGACGCCCGCGACTGGACCGGCTTCCGCGCCCTGTTCGAGGATGAGATCGAGGTAGACTACGGCTCCCTCGGCTCACTGCACGCCACCGTCGACGCCCAGGTCTGGACCGACCGGTGCCGCGTGCTTGGCGGCTTCGATGCCACCCATCACAAGATCTCCAACATCGTGGTCGAGACCGCCGGCGACACAGCGCGCGTGACCTCTTACGTGGACGCGGCCCACTTCATCGGCGACCTCTCCGGCTTCGTCCTCGGAACCTACATCCACGACTTCCGCCGTGACCCGAACGGCTGGAGGATCCGCGCCGTCAGGCTGGTGGTCGCGGGCTATCCCGGCGGCGGTCGCGCCGCTTTTGACCGGGCCTTTGAGGCTGCGAGGGCCGCATGGGGGGCCTAGCCGCCCTCATCGTGGCCCCACTGCCGCTCGATGCGGCCGTCAACGTGGCGAACGGCCACCCAGTCACCGCCGGGCAGGGTGTCATCCTCGACAAGGTCGATGACCGCCCCGGCGATGTCTTCCGGCTGGCACATGGCGTTGCTGGCCAGGATCGGCGCCATCCACGGCGCGTAGTCGCCATCGTCGCCGGTCTTCTTCAGGATCGGCGTGTTGGTCAGTCCCGGCAGGACCCCGCAGACCCGCACGTTCCAGCTCTCCTTCAGCCCCGCGCAGCAGCGGGTGAACATCAGCACCCCGGTCTTGGTGGTGGCGTAGAGCGCGTCGGAGAACCCCTTCCCAAGGGCCACGGTCGAGACCGTGTTGACGATCACCCCGCCGCCGCGGCCCCGCATCTGCTGCGCGGCGATCTGGGTGGCCACGATCACAGCGGTCAGGTTGATGTCGACGATCCACTGAAGGCGCTCAACGGGCGCCTCCGGAAACTGCGTTCCGCCCAGCACCACGCCGGCATTGTTGTAGAGCACGTCATAGCCGCCCGCGTCCTCGAAACCGGCCAGCCAGCCCTCGACCTGGGCGACGTCGGCCATGTCCACCCGCCAGGCCCGCGCCTGGACCTGCAGGCCGAGCGCCTCGATGAGCCGGACAGTCTCGGCCATCCCCGCCTCGTCAATGTCGGCGATGTGAATGTGCGCCGCGCGGCGCGCCGCGAAGGCCAGCGCCGCGGCCCGGCCGATGCCCGCCGCCGCGCCGGTGATCAGGATGGTCCGGCCGTCAATGTTCATGTCGCCTCCCGGTGTCGGTCAGCCTAGGCCGGCCGCGCAGCCGCGCAAGCCAAACCGTAAACTTGATTGACACCCATCGGCCGCGGCCTAACCTGCCCTCAAGGCGGGAAAACAGCGCCATCAGGGAGTAACATGGACCAGGCCGCGACCGCCGACCTGACGCCGACGGCCGCGCATGCCCCGCGCCCGGGACGGACGTTGGCCCTGTTGGTCCTCACCGCCGTCGGAACCGTGAACTATGTGGACCGCCAGATCCTGTCGGTCCTGGCCGAGCCGATCCGGGCGGAACTCCACCTCAGCGATACACAGCTCGGCCTGCTGACCGGCCTCAGCTTCGCGCTGTTCTACGCCGTCGTTGGGGTGCCGGCGGCGATGCTGGCCGACCGCGCGCACCGCGTGCGGCTGGTCGCCTGCGCCTGCCTGGTCTGGAGCCTGTTCACCGGGGCCTGCGCCTTCGCCGGCAATTTCTGGCACCTGGCGCTGGCCCGCTTCGGCGTGGGCGTGGGCGAGGCCGGCGGCACCGCGCCATCGCTATCTATCCTGGCCGACTACTACCCGCCCGCCCAGCGCCCGGCGGTGATCGGCGCGTTCACGGTCAACGGCCCCCTGGGCGTCTTCGTCGGCGCCAGTCTCGGCGGCTGGGCGGCGGGACAGTTCGGCTGGCGCGGGGCATTCATCGCCGTCGCCGCGATCGGAGCCCTGGCCGCCCTGGTGCTGGCGGTCTTCGTCCGCGAGCCGGTCCGCGGCGGCCTCGATCCCGCGCCGACCGGGCCCGTCGCCCCGCGCATGAGCCTGATGGACAGCGTGAGGGTGTTCCTGTCGCGCCCGACGCTCTGCCTTCTGCTGCTGGCCAGCGGGCTCGCCTCGTTCGTCAGCAACGGCATGCTGAACTGGATCCCGGCCTACCTGATGCGCGTCCAGCACATGCCGCTGGCCGAGGTCGCCCGCTGGTTCGGACCCGCTGCCGGAATCTGCATGGGCCTGGGCATCTGGGGCGGCGGAGCGTTGGTGAACTGGGCCGGCAGGCACAGCCTGAAGGCCTATGCCTATGTGCCGGGCCTCGCGATGCTGGTCTGCGCGCCGACCCTGGCCCTGGCTCTGAACGCCGCCTCGTGGCAGGCCTCGCTGGCCCTGATGCTCGTGCCGATGATCTGCTGCACGAGCTTCGTCGCCCCGGCGCTGGCGCTGGTCCAGAACCTGTCGCCGGTCACCGCGCGCGCCACCGCGACGGCGCTGCTGCTGCTGTCTTTCAACATCGTGGGTCTGGGCGGCGGTCCCCTGGCCGTGGGCATGCTCAGCGACATGCTCGGCAAGGCCGAGGTGGCAGATCCCCTGCGGTTCGCCCTGATGGCCCTGGCGCCGGTGGGTCTGGTGGGCGCGCTCACCTACTTCGCCGTCTCGCGGGTGATCGCCGCCGACACCGACGCCGTCCACCGGGAGCGCGCGGCGTGAGGGACCTGAAGGACAAGGTCGCCTTCATCACCGGCGCCGGCAGCGGCATCGGCCTTGCGGCCACCAGGGCGCTGGCGCGGCGTGGCGCGCGGCTGATCCTGGCCGACATCGACGAGGCGCGCGTTGAAGCCGCGGCCGCAGAGCTCCGCGCCTTCGGTGCCGATGCCCTGGGCCTGCGGCTGAACGTGGCCGACGAGGACGACTGGGCCCGGGCCGGCGAAGCCGCCAAGGCTTTCGGTCAGGTCCGCGTGCTGTTCAGCAACGCCGGGGTCGGCGGCGGCTCCGGCAGCTTCGAGACCTATGATCCCGAGGCCTGGCGCTGGGCGTATGCGGTGAACGCCCATGCCCACCTCTATGCCTGCCGGACCTTCCTGGGCGGGATGAAAGCGCTGGAATCGCCCTGCCACCTGGCGATCACCGCCTCCATGGTCGGTATCGTGCCGCCGCCGATATCGGTGGCCTACATCTCCTCGAAGTTCGCCACCCTTGGCATCGCCATGGCCCTGCGCAACGAGCTGGCCGACACGAAGGTGGGCATTTCCGTCCTGTGCCCCGGCATGGCCGCCACCCGGATCGTCGAGACCACCGCAGCCCTGCGCCCGGGCGCTTCCGAACAGGGGGCTGCCGCGCAGACTGCCCAGAGCATGGGCTCGGTGCTGGCCTCCGGCATGTCGCCGGAGCGGATCGGCGAACACCTCGTCCGCGCCATCGAGGCCAACGATTTCTACGTCTTCACCCATCCGGAATGGAAACGCCTCGCCGAGCCCCAGATCGCCGAGATGATGGCCGCCTTCGGGCCGTCCGCCGACCCGGACTACCCCGGCGACGACATTGACGGGCTGGTCGCGGCCAACGGCGCGCGCCGCCTGAACGTCGCGGTAAGGGGCTGAGACCGCGATGGCCGACCCGAGCTGCGCCCCGCTCCTGCTGAATGAAGGAAATCCCGATGTCCGATGACGCCGCCATGCGCGCCCTGGCCAAACGCTTCTTCGACTGTGTCGAGCAGGGCGATATCAACGGGCTGGTCGCTTGCTACGCCCCCGATGCGAAGATCTGGCACAACACAGACCGCCTGGAGCAGGGGCCGGAGGACAACCGCAAGACCCTGGCCGGCATGGTCACCCGCATCGACGACCGGGTCTATTCGGACCGCCGGCTGGAAGTGTTCGCCGGCGGCTTCGTGCAGCAGCACGTCCTGCAGGGCGTGCGCCGGCACGACGGCGTACGCGTCGAGCTGCCCGCCTGCATCGTCTGCGCGGTGAAGGACGGGAAGATCACCCGCCTCGACGAATACTTCGACTCCGCCGGGGTCGCCGAGTTCCGCAAATTCGCCTGACCCATCTAGGAGCCAAGAAGCCCATGCCCGTCCTGCGCCAGATTCCCCGGTCCGAGGTCACCGACGAGGTGGTGACGACCTACTACAATCGCCTGTTCGGCCCCGACCGCGACCCGGTCGCCAGCCCCGGCACCGCCACCGGCACGCCTGGCGACTGGTGGACCGTGTTCGCGCTCGCCCCCGACATCTTCAAGCACGCGGTCGATGGTTTCGCCGTCTATCGCCACCCCGCCCGGAAGATCGACCCGGTGCTGCGCGAACTCGGCCAGACCCGCGCCGGGTACGTGAAGGAAAGCCAGTTTGTCTTCTCCCAGCACTGCAAGTCCCTGCGCTCGCTCGGCGTCTCCGACGAGAAGATCGCTGCCGTCCCGCACTGGACTGTCTCGGATGTGTTCAACGAGCAGGAGCGCGCCGTGCTGGCCTATGCCGATTGCCTGACCGCGGGCGACGGCCGCACGCCGCTGGAGGTTTTCGAGAAGCTGAAGACCTTCTGGAGCGACGAGCAGATCTTCGAGTTCACCTACATCACCACCCTCTATTCGATGCATGCGGTGATCACCCGCGCGCTGCGGATGGAATACGACAACGTGCCCGAGCGGATCGTGGAAGTGGCCGCGCCGGAGGGTTTCCAGGCGGCCGACTTCCTCAGCGCGCCGCGTCCCGCCGGGAGCTGATCCATGACCAAACTCGCCTTCGACTGGCCTTCGCTGCCCAACGAACCGCTCTGTGTGGCCGACTTCGTGGTCGAGGGCGGGATCATGGCGATCGGCCAGACACCCTGGACAAACCGGCGGGTGGGCTATGTCACCGGGGGCCGCTTCGAGGGCCCCCGGCTGTCGGGCGAGATCCTTCCGGGCGGCGGCAACTGGGCCACGAATGGCGAGATCGCGCCCGGTGTCGTCGCCGGAACCTTCGATGCCAGGGTGGTCTGGAAGACCGATGACGGGGCGCTCATCTACGTCACCTATACCGGACGCAGTGTGGTCTCAGCAGCGGTCAGCGCCGCCTTCCAGGACCCGACGCGGTCCGACGGCGTACCGGCATCGGACTATTACATCCGCATCGCCCCGGTCTTCGAGACCGCCGACCCTCGGTACGCCTGGCTGAACGGCGTGCTCGCGGTCGGCTGCGGCCACCGCACGTCCGCCGGCATCCGCCACTCGATCTTCGCCGTGCTCTGACAGAGCGACATCCTCCGCCCCGCGGCGTCTCTACACTGCGCGCCGAAATTGTGCAGGACCGCCGCGGCTCGCTCCGTTGGGGAGTCAGATTGCGTCACGCCCAGCGCGGGCAGAGGGTTAATTTGCGTTAACGCGTTTGTTTGCGTTGAACCGGCCTTGGCTGGTTCTCTTTCGGGATACGCACGGGCGAATAGTGCGGGCGGGGCCGGAAGGGCCCGCTGCTTGGGAATTCACCCGGACTTGTTGCGTTTTGCAAAGCACCATTTCCGTGGGGACTTGAGCTATGAATTTCAAACATCTAGCCGTCGCTTCAACGGCGGCGCTATCCATTGCCGGCGCGGCGAACGCGGCGGTCGTCAGCCTGAACTTCGAAGGCGTGAACGCCACCTATCCTTCGGGCTTCGCCCAGGTGCTGGACTTCTACAACGGCGGCCTGAGCAGCGACGGCACGACCGGGACGGACTACGGCATCTCGTTCAGCAGTGAAGCGCTGGCGATCTGCCTGAACAGCGACACGGTCAGCTGCTCCAACACGACGCGCGGCGGCCTGGCCCCCGGATCCGACAAGGGCGGCCTGTTCTTCCTGTCCGGCTCCGAGACGATCCTGACCATGGCGTCGGGCTT
>CAUJHW010000015.1 GCA_963205005.1 Pseudomonadota bacterium | reverse complement strand
TCGTCGGTCAGGATCCACACATGCGGGTGCCGCAGCAGCACGTCGGCCAGCGCCCGCAGTTCAGCTTTGGTGTAGGCCGCGCCCGAGGGGTTGGAGGGGCTGTTCAGCAGGATCCAGCGGGTCTTCGGCGTGATCGCCCGCTCAAGATCCGCCGGCTGCAGCTTGAAGCCGGTCTCGGCCGAAGTGGGCGCCGCCACCGGCTTGCCGCCGGCCAGCAGGACGATGTCCCAGTAGCTGACCCAGTACGGCGTCGGCACGATGACCTCGTCGCCCGGATTCAGGGTGGCGATCATCGCATTCCAGATCACCGGCTTGCCGCCCGGCGAGACGTTCACCTGGCTGGTCTTGTAGGTGAGGCCGTTCTCGCGCTGGAACTTGGCGACGATGGCTTCCTTGAGCTCCGGAATCCCGTCGACGTTGGTGTACTTGGTCTTCCCGTCGCGGATCGCCTTGATCGCGGCTTCCTTGATATTGTCCGGGGTGTCGAAGTCGGGCTCGCCGGCGGCGAGGCCAATGACGTCCTTGCCCTGAGCTTTCAACTCGCGGGCCTTGGCGTCGGCGGCCAGGGTGGCGGACGGCTTCACGCGCGCAAGCGCGTCGGATTCCCGGAACATGGAGGGGGAGACTCCCGGTTGAGGTTGGCGGAACGGCGCGGGTTTACCCCATGCTGCGCCGCACGCCTACCCGCCGAAACACGCCGTCTGCCTTGACCCGACCGCCGGGACGGGCGACCCCTCGGCGCGTGATCCGGCGTCTGTTTTCCTTCCTGTCCAATCTCGACGCCCAGGCCTGGCGGGCGCTGGCGGTGTCGTTCGTGCTGTTCGGCGGGGTGGGGGTGGTCTTCGTGTTCGGAGCCCAGTTCATCGGCATCGACAGCGAACGCACCCTGGAAGGCTGGCTGGGCGCGGCGAGGGGCCCCTGGTCGCTGCCGGTGGCGGTGGCGGCGTTCGCGGCCCTTGCCTTCATCGGAACGCCGCAGATCGTGTTGATCGCCGCCGCCGTGGTGGCCTTCGGGCCGGGGCTGGGCTCGGCCTACAGCTGGATCGGCACCATGGTGTCTTCGCTGGTGGGCTTCTACCTGGGTCGCGCCGCCGGCGCGCGGGCGCTGGAGAAGGTCTCGGGCGAGGGCGTGCGGCGGTTCATGAGGCTGGTGGGCGAGAACGGATTCCTCGCCAGCCTGATCGTGCGGCTGGTGCCGTCCGCGCCGTTCATCGTCGTCAACATGGCCGCCGGGGTGACGCCGATGCGCCTCAGCCACTTCATCGCCGGAACGGGGATCGGCATCGTGCCGAAGATAGCCCTGACCGCGTTCGCCGGCGCGTCCATCGTGCAGCTGATGCGCGGCGAGATCGGCCGGCACTGGATCGAGCTCGCCGTGGTCGCGGCCCTGTGGCTGGCCATCGGCTGGTTCGCCCGCCTGTGGCTGCAGCGGCGGGGGGACTGAGGTCACCGGCGGCAAGTTCTTGCCGTGACGGCCCCCGGGACCGTTCCAGACGCAAGAAGCTTGCGGCGCTTGCCCCGTTTCGGTACAGACGCCGCCATGCGCACGCGGCTCGACAGCCTGCTTCTTCTCTCGCTGGGGCTTAGCCGCCCCTGGGCGCCTCTCTAGGCACGCGCATCTTCGCGGCCGGGCGACCAGGGGTTTGAACCATCGCCCCCCTTGAGAGAAACACCGCGAAAGACTGAGACATGACCAGCCCGATTTCCGAGTCCGCAGCCGTCCAGCCGGCTTCCACCCCAGACCGCGTCATCATCTTTGACACCACCATGCGCGATGGCGAGCAGTCGCCTGGCGCGTCGATGTCCCACGATGAGAAGCTGGAACTGGCCAAGATCCTCGAGGACATGAAGGTCGACGTGATCGAGGCGGGCTTCCCGATCGCCTCCAACGGCGACTTCGAGGCCGTCCGCGCCATCTCCGAGATCGTCACCGAGAGCGTCGTCTGCGGCCTGGCCCGCGCCGGCATGGCTGACATCGATCGCTGCGGCGAGGCGATCAAGAAGGCCAAGCGCGGCCGTATCCATACCTTCCTGTCCACCAGCCCGGTCCACATGAAGTGGAAGCTGCAGATGGAGCCGGAGCAGGTGCTGGAGATGGTGACCCGCTCGGTCGCCCACGCCCGCAACCTGACCGACGACGTGGAGTGGTCGGCCGAGGACGCCACCCGCACCGAGCGTGACTTTCTGCTGCGCTGCGTGGAAGCCGCCATCAAGGCCGGCGCCACGACGATCAACCTGCCCGACACCGTGGGCTATACCTATCCCAGCGAATACGCCGACCTGTTTCGTGACGTTATCGCCAACGTGCCCGGCGCTGACCGGGTGATTTTCTCCACCCACTGCCACAACGACCTGGGCCTGGCGGTCGCCAACTCCATCGCCGGCGTGCAGGGCGGGGCTCGCCAGATCGAGTGCGCCATCAACGGCATCGGCGAGCGCGCCGGCAATGCGGCGCTGGAAGAGATCGTCATGGCGCTGAAGGTGCGCGGCGACCGGCTGCCCTTCGTCACCGGCGTCGAGACCCAGCACATCACCCGCGCCAGCCGCTACGTTTCGGCCATCACCGGCTTCCCGGTGCAGTTCAACAAGGCGATCGTCGGGAAAAACGCCTTCGCCCATGAGAGCGGCATCCACCAGGACGGGATGCTGAAGAACGCCGAAACCTACGAGATCATGAAGCCCGAGGACGTGGGCCAGATCGAATCCAACCTGGTCATGGGCAAGCATTCGGGCCGCCACGCCTTCCGCGAGAAGCTGAAGGACCTGGGCTACGACCTGGGCCAGAACGCCCTGAACGAGGCCTTCCAGCGCTTCAAGGATCTGGCCGACAAGAAGAAGCACGTCTTCGACGACGACATCGTCGCCCTGGTGGACGACGCGCTCGCCTCGGGCGCCGACCGCATCCAGGTGAAGCACCTGCGGGTGATTGCCGGCACCGAGGGCCCGCAGCAGGCCTTCCTGACTGTCACCATCGACGGCGTCGAGACTTCGGCCAACGCCACCGGCGACGGCCCGGTTGACGCGGTGTTCAACGCCATCCACGCAGTGGTGCCGCATCAGGCCGTGCTGCGGCTGTTCCAGGTGCACGCCGTGACCGAGGGCACCGACGCCCAGGCGCAGGTCTCCGTCCGCCTCGAGGACGACGGCCGTATCGCCACGGGCCAGGCCGCCGACACCGACACCCTGACGGCGTCGGCCAAGGCCTACGTCAACGCGCTCAACAACCTCTTCGCGAGGAAGGAAAAGAGCGCGCCGGGCAAGGTCGCCAGCGGGTTCTAGCGCCTTTCCCTCCCTTCACGGGGAGGGACAGACCGCGCAGCGGTCAGGGTGGGGAAGCCTGCCCTGAGACGCGGCGCCTGATCGTGACTTCCTCACCCGTCTCGCGCCCTTGGCGCGATCCACCCTACCCATGAAGGGGAGGGAAAGGCCCTCACATGCTCTGGATCCTCCTCGCCTTCGCGGCCGCGCCCCTGCAGGTCGCCCGCAACGCCATGCAGCGCGGGCTGGTCGGCGACGCAGGGCCGTGGGGCGCCACCCTGGTGCGCTTCCTGTTCGGCCTGCCGTTCTCGATCGTGATCCTGGGTGTCGCGCTTCTGCTGACGCCCGACGCCGCAGCGCACCCCACGGCGCGCTTCTGGGCCGCCGCCATTGTCGGCGCGATCAGCCAGGTCGCCGCCACCGGTCTGCTGCTGATGGCCATGCGCAGGTCAGGCTTCGCCGTGGCCGTCCTGCTGCAGCAGTCTTCGCTCCCGATGGCGGCAGTGATCGGCTGGATCGTGCTGGGCGACGCCCTGACGGGCTCGGTCTGGGCCGGGGTTGCACTGGCGACTGTCGGACTGTCGGTACTGTCGTGGCCCCGGCGAGGGCAGGCGAGGGCGGATTTGCCGGGCGGACTGCTGGGGCTGGCGGCAGGCGCGGCCTTCGCGGTGGCCTTCAACGCCTTCCGCCAGGCGGGCCAGGCGTTCGATCCCGCCCATCCGCTCTATTCCGCTGCCGCCGCCCTGGTGGTCGCCCAGGCCATGCAGTCTGTGGTGCTGACCTCCATCCTGGCCATGACGCGGCCCCAGGCCCTGCGTTCGGTGATGGGGTCCTGGCGGGCTTCGCTGGCGGCGGGCGCGTTCGGCTCGGCCGCCTCGGCCTGCTGGTTTGGCGCGCTGGCCCTGGCGCCCGCTGCGCCCGTGCGCGCCATCGGCCTGATCGAGGGACCCGTCGCCGCAGCCGTCGGCCGCCGCCTGTTCCGGGAACGCCTGACCGTCCGGCAGTGGATCGGCGGCACGCTCACCGGGCTCGGCGTGCTGCTGACCCTGTTCCACTAGGTCCTATTCGACGGCCAGTATGACGTGCGGCGCCTTGATCAGCGCCGTGATCCGATCTCCGACCGCGAGCTCCAGAACCTGTGCGCTTTCGAGCGTGATCGACGCGGCCAGGGTCTTGCCGCCGCCGAGGTCCAGGCGGATGTCGCTGTTGACCGCGCCGTCCTCGCGGCTGGCGATCACGCCGGCCAGCTGGTTGCGCGCGGAGGTCCGCAGGTTCTCGCCCCTGGCCAGCACGACGAAGCTCGACTTGATCAGGGCGATGGCCTGGCCGCCGACCGCCAGTCCCAGGTCCTCGACGCTTTGCGAGGTCACCACCGATACGATCTCCAGGCCCCCCGCCATCCGGAGCGTCACCTCGGCGTTGACGCTGCCCTCGACGATGCGGACGATCTCGCCGCGGAGCGCATTTCGCGCGCTGGTCTTCATGCCGAGACTCCAGAACACATCTGCGCCCAGGCCCAGGTCGAGCTTGGCCCGGGCCGCCGCCATCTCCGCCTCCACCCGCCGGAAGGCCGCCAGCACCGCAAGGCCTTGGGGCGTCACGGTCGCCGCGCCGCCGGCCCTGCCACCCGCCGCCGCGGTGACCAGCGGCTGTTCGAACAGGTTGTTGAGCGCCTGCACGGCGTCCCAGGCGGCGCGATAGCTCAGGCCCACCCGGCGCGCCGCGGCGCTGATGGAGCCGAGTTCGGCGATCGCCTCGACCAGCGCCATCCGGCCCACGGCGACCCGTGGCAGCGCGACCACGCCTGCGAACCCTTCCGCCAAGACTTCACCTCGTTATGCAGTCCAGCTACATATCGCGAACCTCGGAGCCCGTCATGCGTCCCGCAACCCTTTTCGCCGCAATCTTGCTGATGCTCGGACTGGCCGTCCCCGCGCTCGCTGCGGAGACAAAGGTGGCCGTGGCCGCCAACTTCGCCGAGCCGGCCCGGGAGATCGCCGCGCGCTTCAAGGCCCGCACCGGCCACACAGCCGTGCTGAGCATCGGGTCTTCGGGCCAGATCTACGCCCAGATCGCCAACGGCGCGCCGTTCGAGGTGTTCCTGTCCGCCGACCGCGAACGCCCGGAACAGGCCGAGGCCGCCGGCCTGGCTGTCGCGGACAGCCGGTTCACCTATGCCACCGGCCGGCTGGTGCTGTTCAGCCGCACCCCCGGACGGGTGGACGGGCGCGGCGCCGTGCTGAAGTCGGGCCGCTTCGAGAAGCTGGCCATCGCCGACCCCAAGGCCGCGCCCTATGGCGTCGCCGCCATCGAGACCCTGCGGAGGCTTGGGCTCCAGGAGGCGTTGCGGCCCAAGCTGGTTCAGGGCGCCTCGATCGCCCAGACCTACCAGTTCGTCGAGACGGGCGCGGCGGAACTGGGGTTCGTGGCCCTGTCCCAGGTCGTGGGCGTCAAGGGCGGCTCGCGCTGGATCGTGCCGGCGACGGACCATTCGCCCATCGACCAGCAGGCCGTCCTGCTGAAGGCCGGAGAACGAAGCCTGGCCGCGAAGGCCTTCATGGCCTTCCTGAAGGGCTCCGAGGCCCGGGCGATCGTGCGCCGCTACGGCTACGAAGTCCCTTGAGCGGGCTCGCCGACATCCTGTGGCTGACGCTGCGGCTGGCGGGGGTGACCACCCTTATCCTGCTGCTGGTGGCCACGCCGCTGGCCTGGTGGCTGGCGCGCAGCCGCGCCTGGTGGAGCGAGATCGTCGGCGCGCTGGTGGCCCTGCCGATCGTCCTGCCGCCGACGGTGCTGGGCTTCTATCTGCTGATCGCACTTGGCCCGCACAGCGTGCTGATGGCGCCGCTCCAGGCCCTGGGGGTGCGCACCCTGGCCTTCACCTTCACCGGACTGGTGATCGGCTCGGTGATCTATTCCCTGCCGTTCGCGGTCCAGCCGCTGCGCAACGCCTTCCAGGCGGTGGGCGACCGGCCGCTGGAGGCGGCGGCGACGCTCAGGGCGGGGCCGTGGGACGCCTTCCTGACCGTCGCCGTGCCGCTGGCGCGCCCCGGGTTCGTGGTCGCCGCGGTCCTGGCCTTCGCCCACACGGTGGGCGAGTTTGGGGTCGTGCTGATGATCGGCGGCGGCATTCCCGGCGAAACCGAAGTGCTGTCCATCGAGATCTACCGGCTGGTGGAGGCGCTGGAATGGGGCCAGGCGCACCTCATCGCAGGCGGCCTGCTGGTCTTCGCCTTCGCCGTGGTGCTGAGCCTGCTGCTGCTGGACCGGCGAACCGCGAGGCCGCGGCCATGATCGAGGCGCGGTTCCAGGGCCGGTTGGGCGGCTTCACGCTCGACGTGTCGCTGTCGACCCCGGCGTCGGGCGTCACGGTGCTGTTCGGCCCGTCGGGATCGGGCAAGACCACGCTGCTGCGCTGCCTTGCGGGCCTGACCCGGCTGCCGGGCCGGCTGTCGGTGATGGGCGAGACCTGGCAGGACGGCGCCGTGTTCATGCCGCCGCACCGCCGGCGGATCGGCTATGTGTTTCAGGACGCCGCCCTCTTCGAACACCTGAACGTCGGCGGAAACCTGCTCTATGGCCGCCGTCGCGCCGGCCTTGGGATGGACGCCGAGTTTGATCGCGTGGTGGCGCTGCTCGGCCTGGAGCCGCTGCTGGCCCGGGGCGTGGCGAAGCTGTCGGGAGGTGAGCGGCAGCGGGTGGCGATCGGCCGGGCGCTGCTCAGCGACCCGCGCCTGCTGCTGATGGATGAACCGCTGGCCAGTCTCGACGCAGACCGCAAGGCCGAGGTGGCGCCGTATGTGGAGGCGCTGAGCCGCGACGCGCGGATCCCGATCTTCTATGTGACGCACGACGTCACCGAGGCGGCGCGGCTGGGCGACCGGATGCTGCTGATGCGGGAGGGGCGCATCGTCGAAACCGTCGCCCTGCGGGGGGCCGCTCCGGATGCAGACGCGCGCGCCTGGCTCGCGCGACGGCTCGCCCAGGTGGGCGGTGATGAACTCGCCGCGGAACTGGTCCTCAGCGGCGCGTCTCCGACCGTGGCGCGACTGGCGGTTGAAGCGCTGCGGTCCTCAGGTCCGGAAGCCTGAGGCGGACGCCGCGGCCGGATTCAGACTCAACCCTCGCGGGAGCGTCGCCTGATGATCACCCTCATTCCGCCCAACGCGCAGGGTGATGGCGATAACATGGCGAACCGCGTCAAAGTCACTCGCGCGCGACGCGAAAGCGCACACCTCTCATTAAGCCTTGAAATGCCCAATGTGTCAGGGCAGAGGGACGTGAAAGCCCGCCAGACAAAGCCTGCCGACTCGACGCATCCTACCGCGTCAGGTCGGGTCGCATTGGGACACGTCCGTCGGCTCGCGTTTTCAGCCCCAATACATCAGGGCCTTGCATGATCTCTTCGCTCTTCGGCGCCATCTCGAACGACATCGCCATCGATCTCGGCACGGCCAACACCCTGATCTACATGAAGGGCAAGGGCATTGTCCTGAACGAGCCCTCGGTGGTGGCCCTGCGCAACGTCGGCGGCCGCAAGGTTGTCCACGCGGTCGGCATCGAGGCCAAGCAGATGCTGGGCCGTACGCCGGGCCACATGGAGGCGATCCGCCCCATGCGCGACGGGGTCATCGCCGACTTCGAAGTCGCCGAGGAGATGATCAAGTACTTCATCCGCAAGGTTCACAACCGCAAGGGCTTCGTGAACCCCAAGGTGATCGTGTGCGTGCCGTCTGGCGCCACCGCCGTGGAACGCCGCGCCATCAACGACAGCTGCCTCAACGCCGGCGGACGCCGCGTGGGCCTGATCGACGAGCCGATGGCGGCGGCGATCGGGGCCGGCCTGCCGATCCACGAGCCCACCGGCTCGATGGTCGTCGACATCGGCGGCGGCACCACCGAGGTGGCCGTGCTGTCGCTGTCGGGCATCGTCTACTCCCGTTCCGTCCGCGTCGGCGGCGACAAGATGGACGAGGCGATCATCAGCTACATGCGCCGCAACCATAACCTCCTGATCGGTGAAACCACCGCCGAGCGGATCAAGAAGGAGATCGGCACCGCCCGGGCCCCGGCCGACGGCGAGGGCCTGTCCATCGAGGTCAAGGGCCGCGACCTGATGCAGGGCGTGCCGCGGGAAGTGCGGATCTCCGAGAAGCAGGCGTCGGACGCCCTGTCGGAACCGGTCGGCCAGATCGTCGACGCGGTGAAGATGGCGCTGGAAGCGACGCCGCCGGAACTGGCCTCCGACATCGCCGACAAGGGCATCATGCTGACCGGTGGCGGCGCGCTGCTGCGGGGCCTGGACGCGGAGATCCGCGATCACACCGGCCTGCCGGTGACCGTGGCGGACGATCCGCTGTCCTGCGTCGCGCTGGGCTGCGGCAAGGTGCTCGAGCATCCCAAGTGGATGAAGGGCGTGCTGGAATCGACCCTGGCCTAGGGTCGACCAAGAGGGCGGCAGAGGCGAAGCCTAGATGTCCTTGAGGGACAATCCGCTCGGCGAACTGAGGGTCCCCCTGACCTGGACGGCGGGGATCGTGTTCATTGTCGTGCTGATCGCCTCGGTGGCGATCCTGCTCAGCGACCGCCGCGAAGCCTTCGACACCGACGACTACGGCCGCCCCCGCACCCTGTCGGACAAGGTGATGGCCCCGGTGGGCGACGCCCTGTCCACACCCGGCCGGCTGACCGGGCAGGGGGTCGATGGAATCCGTGGCTACTTCTTCGCGGTGTCCGAGAACCGCCGGCTGAAGGCCGAAGTGAAGGATCTGAGGCAATGGCGCGATGTCGCCATCGCCCTGCGCGACACCAACGAGCGCTATCGGGCTGTCCTGGGCCTCAAGACCGATCCGCCGATCCCGATGGCCTCGGCGCGGATCGTCACCGACAGCCGTGGCCCCTTCGCCAACTCGCGCCTGGCCAACGCCGGCATCGAGGCGGGCATCAAGGCGGGCAATCCGGTGATGAGCGAGAACGGCCTGGTCGGCCGGGTGGTGGGTGTGTCGGAAGGCGTCAGCCGGGTGCTGCTGCTCACCGACGTCGCCTCGCGCACCCCGGTGATGATCGACCGGACCAATTCGCGCGCGATCCTGACCGGCGACGGCGGCCCGAACCCCAAACTGGAATACCTGCGCGGCCAGGATCCGGTGAAGAGCGGCGACCGGGTCCTGACATCCGGCGACGGCGGCGTGTTTCCGCGCGGCCTGCCGGTCGGTATCGCGGTGAAGGGCCTGGACGGCCGCTGGCGGGTCGTGCTGGCCTCGGACAAGGCCGCGGTGGACTACGTCCGGATCCTGCTGTTCGAGGACTTCACCCAGGTCGCCAACCGCGCAGGCCTGGAACAGCACACCGTGCCGCCGCCGACTCCGGGCGCTAGCACGCTGCCGCCGCCTGAGCCCGCATCGCCGGCGCCGGCCGCGGCGGCGCCTGCAACATCAGGTCCGGCCACGCCTTCGGCCAAGGCGTCAACGACGGCGTCCCCCGCGCCCAGGTCGCCTGCGGCCAAGCCGCCCGCGAAGGCGCCCGCCGGAGCTGCGCCGTGAGCAGTGGCGGCGTACAACCGCTCGCGCCCTGGCGCTGGCTGGGCGTGCCCCTCGTGCAGGTGATGATCGCCACGTTCGTGTTCGCCCTGCCGTTCCGGTTCTGGGGGATGAGCCTGCCGGAGCCGGTGTTCGCCCTGCCGGTGGTGTTCGCCTGGGCGGTGATCCGCCCGTCCATGCTGGCGCCCCTGGGAGTCATGACCATGGGCGTCTACCTCGACTTCCTCTGGGGGACGCCCACGGGCCTGTGGGCGGTCTGCCTTCTGCTGCCCTATGGCCTTGTGCTGGGCGGACGCGCGATGCTGGCCGGCCAGAGCCGGCTGATCATGTGGGCCTGGTACAGCGCCGCCAGCGCCCTGGCCCTCGGCGCGGGATACCTGTTCACCATGCTGAACGCCCAGAACGCCCCGGATCCGATCTCGGTGGGCTGGCAGTTCCTGGCGACGGTGGTGCTGTATCCCTTCGCCGATCGCCTCATCGACCTGTTCGAAGACGCCGACGTGAGGTTCCGCTGAACCCATGACCCAGCCCGCCATCTTTTTCGAAGAGGTCAACGAGCGGCAGGGTGTGTTCCACCGGCGCGCCATCCTGATGGGCGCCTTCGCCGGCCTCGGCATGAGCGCGCTGGGCGGGCGGCTGGCCTATCTCCAGCTGTTCGAGACCCAGCGCTACGAGAAGCTCGCGACCTCCAACCAGTTCAACTTCAAGCTTCTGCCGGCGCCGCGCGGCGTGATCGTCGATCGTAACGGCGCGGTGCTGGCGGCCAATCGTCCGAACTTCCGGCTGATGGTGGCCCGCGACAAGGGCATGGACCCGGAGGGCACGATCAAGACGCTCGCGCTGTTCGTCCCCCTGGACGAGGTCCGCCAGCGCCGCCTGCTCAAGGACGTCAACTCCGCCCCCAAGCGCGCGCCGGTGCAGGTGATGGAGGACATGAGCTGGGAGCAGTTCAGCGCCATCAACGTCCGCGCCGCCGAACTGCCGGGCGTCACGGCAGACATGGGTGAGGTCCGGGTCTATCCGCATGGCGGCGCCTTCGCCCATGTGATCGGCTACGTGGCCAAGGTGAACCGGGAGGACGTCGACGCCGCCGGGCCCAATCCCGATCCGATCATGCTCCATCCCAGCTTCAGGATCGGCAAGCAGGGGGTCGAAAAGGCCTTCGACCTGGATCTGCGCGGCAAGCCGGGGGCCGAGAAGGTCGAGGTCGACGCCAACGGCCGCCAGGTGCGCGAGGATCCCGAGGGCAACATCCCCTCGACCCCCGGCAAGGAAATCCAGCTCACCCTCGACCTCGACGTCCAGCTCCGGGCCGAGGAGGTGTTCGGTGTCGAGAGCGGCGCGGCGGTGGTCATGGACTGCCGCAACGGCGACATCCTGTGCATGTATTCGGGGCCCAGCTTCGATGCGAACAAGTTCGTTCGCGGCCTGACCGGGGCGGAATACAGGGCGCTGGCCGGCTACGACCACAAGCCGCTGTTCAACAAGGCGCTGACCGCCACCTATCCGCCGGGCTCCACCTTCAAGACCATGGTCGCGCTGTCGGCCCTTGAGCACGGCTACGACCCGAAGACGGTGCACGTCTGCACCGGGCACTGGAGTTTCGGTCGGGTCTGGAAGTGCGACGCGGTCCATGGGGCGCAGGACCTGAAGAGCGCCATCGCCACATCGTGCGACATCTATTTCTACCAGTGCGCGCTGGCCATCGGCCCGGACAAGATCGCCGAGACGGCGCGTAAGTTCGGCCTGGGCGAAATCTTCGACATCGGCATTCCCGGCCAGAAGAAAGGCCTGGTGCCGGACACCGCCTACAAGCGCCGTCGGTTCCCGAAGGACCCCAAGTGGCATCCCGGCGAGACGCCCAGCATGGGCATCGGCCAGGGTTACACCAACCTCAATCCGCTGCAGCTCTGCGTGATGACCGCGCGAATCGCCAATGGCCAGAAGGCGCTGCATCCGCGTCTCATCCGGTCGATCGGCGGGGTCGAGCAGAAGTCCGGCGCCGCCTGGGGCGACCTGCCGGTGAACAAGGAACACCTGGCGTTCGTGCGCGAGGCGATGAAGGCGGTGACCACCGTGGGCACGGCCGCGCGCGTGGCCGACCTTGGCCTGGGCCCCGTCAAGATGGCGGGCAAGACCGGGACCGCGCAGCACTATTCCTACGGCGGCGGGCGCGGTGTGCATGGCACCGCCGGCGCCTGGGCGCTGCGTGACCACGCCTGGTTCGTGGCCTACGCGCCCTATGACGATCCCAAGTACGCCATCGCGGTGCTCGTCGAGCACGGCGGCTTCGGCGCGGCCGCCGCCGCGCCAAGGGCGCGGGAGATCATGCGCACGGTGCTGCTGAAGGACGCCGAGGTCATGCAGCGGGTCCAGTCGCCGACGCCGTTGCCCGACCTGCCGCCGGAGATCCAGACCGAGGATGGGTTGCCCGACGCGCCGACGCCGGTGCAGGCGGTCGCCACCGCAACAGGAGTGTCTGCGGAATGACCGTCTCCGCCCTGACCCGGCCCGGCGAGCGTGACCGGCTGATCGTCAAGCTGTCGGAGATCGACTGGCTGTTCGTGCTGGTGCTGGCGCTGATCGCGGGCGCCGGCTCGCTGATGCTGTTCTCCATCGCCGGATCGTCCTGGCAGCCCTGGGCGGCGGCCCACGCCATGCGCTTCGGGCTGTGCGTGGCGATGATGATCGCGCTGGCGGTGATCGACGTGCGGGTCTGGTTCGCGCTGGCCTATCCGGTCTACGGGCTGGGCGTCCTGCTGCTGATCGCCGTGGCGGTTGTCGGTGACACCCGCCTGGGGGCGACCCGCTGGCTGGCCATCGGCTCCTTCAGCTTCCAGCCGTCCGAGGTGATGAAGCTCGGCATCGTGCTGGCCCTGGCGCGGCTCTATCATGGGGCCCCGGCCCAGCGGGCGCAGCTGTCCTGGTGGCTGCTGATCCCCGCCACGATGATCGGTGTCCCTGTGGTGCTGGTGGCCCATCAGCCAGACCTGGGCACCGCCATGCTGATCGCTCTGACGGGCGCGTCGATCGTCGTGCTGGCCGGACTGTCCTGGAAGATCATCGCCGCGGCCGTGATCGGCCTGCTGGCCACGGCGCCGCCCTTCTTCCTGTTCGTGATGCACGACTACCAGCGTGAGCGGGTGCTCAACTTCATGCATCCGGAGCGCGACCCCTCCGGCACCGGCTATCACAGCCTGCAGTCGATGATCGCCCTGGGCTCGGGCGGCCTGCTGGGCAAGGGCTATGGCCTCGGCTCGCAGAGCCAGCTCAACTTCCTGCCGGAGAAGCAGACCGACTTCATCTTCGCCACCCTCGCCGAGGAATTCGGCTTCGTCGGCTGCGTGCTGGTGCTGGTGCTCTATGCGGCGGCGATCTTCATGGGGCTTCGGACCTCCTACCTCAGCCACAGCCATTTCGGGCGGCTGGCGGCGGCGGGGGTGACGGCGACCTTCACCCTCTATGTGTTGATCAACGGGGCGATGGTGATGGGGCTGGCGCCGGTGGTCGGCGTGCCCATGCCGATGCTCAGCTACGGCGGCACCGTGATGATGACGGTGATGATCGGCTTCGGCCTGGTCCAGTCGGTCCGCGTCCACCGCTATTCCGAGGTGACCAGCGGCAAGGGGACCTTCGTCTAGAGCCGGAGCGCCTGCTCGGTCGCCCGCACCAGGCCGTCGACGATGCCGGGTTCGGTCGAGGCATGCCCGGCGTCCCAGACCACCTCGAAGCGGGCGTTGGGCCAGGCCGTCTTCAGCCGCCAGGCGCTTTCCATCGGCGTCACCACGTCAAACCGGCCCTGCACGATCCAGCCGGGGATGTTGGCCAGCTTGTCGGCGTTGACGATCAGCCAGTCCTTCACCGGGAAGAAGCCGCCGTTGGCGAAGAAGTGGCATTCGATCCGGGCGAAGGCGATGGCGAAGTCGACCTCGTTGAACTTGGACGGCCGCGCATCGGGTCCGCGGATCGAAATGGTGTCGCCTTCCCACTGGCTCCAGGCCGACGCGGCCTCGGCCTGGACGGCGCGGTCGGGGCTGGTCAGGCGCTTGTGGTAGGCGCTGATCATGTCGCCGCGTTCGGCCTCGGGGATCGGCGCGCAGAACCGGGCCCAGGCGTCCGGGAACAGCATCGAGGCTCCGTCCTGGTAGAACCAGCGCAGCTCGCGGTCGGTCAGCAGGAAGATGCCGCGCAGCACCAGGCTCTCCACCCGTTCGGGGTGCTTGATGGCGTAGGCGAGCGCCAGGGTGGAGCCCCAGGAGCCGCCGAACACGCACCACTTCTCGACGCCCAGATGCTCGCGCAGCCGCTCGATGTCCTCGATCAACGACCAGGTGGTGTTGTCGTCCAGGCTGGCGTTGGGCCGGCTCCTGCCGCAGCCACGCTGGTCGAACAGGGCCATCCGCCACTTCGAGGGATCGAAGAACCTGCGCATCGTCGGGTTGATCGCCCCGCCCGGGCCGCCGTGCAGGATCACGCAGGGCTTGCCCTTGGGGTTGCCGCACTCCTCATAGAAGATCTCGTGCGGCCCGCCGGTCGCGAGCCAGCCAGAGGCGAACGGCTCATTGTCCGGGAACAGCCCGCGGCGGTGCGACGGGGAGGAGAAGGAGGAGGCCGATGCGCTTCTGTCCATGAAGCCTTCTACGCCGGGAACCGCCGGTCCAGCCAGTCCAGGATCAGCCGGTTCACCTCTTCCGGCTTCTCCTGCTGCGTCCAGTGGCCGGAACCCTTGATCATGTGCGTCTCGAGATCGCCGATCAGCGCCGGCATATGCTCGGCGGCCGACGGCGGAAGGACCGCGTCCAGTTCGGCGGTGATCATCAGGCAGGGGATGCCGTCGATCCGCGCCGGCAGGCCCTCCGCGGCCTCCCAGTTGCGGGTGAAGTTGCGGTACCAGTTGATCGGCCCGGTGAAGCCGCCCGCCCGGAACGACTGGACGAAGGCGGCGAGCTCGTCCGGCGTGAGCAGCTGGTTCGAGGTATCGGCCGGATCCCAGGCGTTCAGCAGGTCCTTGAAGGCGAAGGTGGAGCCACCTTCCGGCGGCGTCGCGCCGGCGGTGATTCCCGAGGTCGCCGGCTTGCGCATGAAGAAGCGCATGGTCTTGTCCGGATCCTTGCCGAGGGTGGCGTCGGCGTCGCCCGGGGTCTGGAACCAGACGATGTACATGTCCGGGCCGAACCGGGCGCGCATGATCGCGATCGGATCGGCGGGCGCGCGCGGCATCAGCGGCGTGTTGAGCCCGATGACACCGGCGATGCGGTCCGGGTACATCAGCGGCAGCTGCCAGGTGACGATGCCGCCCCAGTCG
>CAUJHW010000014.1 GCA_963205005.1 Pseudomonadota bacterium | reverse complement strand
TACGATCTGGGTCCCGGCATTCGCCGGGATGAGCGGGGGTGTGTTCGCGGAATGTTCTTGCGTTTCGCGCGGAAATCTGGCAGGTTTCTGTCACGCTTGAGAGCTGTGCCTTAGCGGCGCGCCGGGCGGTTTCGGGACATGGCGATGACGGACACTCCTTCTCCTTCGGGGCGGGCGGCCCCGGCGCGTGGGCGGCGGGCCTATGATCGCAGGACCTATGCGCGTCGGGTGGCCGAAGTGGCGCGGGTGTGCCGTCGGATGGAGGGCGGGGAGAGCCTGGCCGAGATCTGCCGGGATCCGACGATGCCCAACCGGTCGACGCTGATGGCCTGGGCGCGGCGGTATCCGGAATTCATGAGCCAGCTGGCCGAGGCGCGCGAGGCCCTGCCGGAGGACCGCCGGGTCTATCACCGCTGGTCGGAGGAGATCGCCACCGAGGTGCTGGCGCGGATCGAGGCCGGGCGGGGGCTGGCGGAAGTGTGCGCCGAGCCGGACATGCCGGTGCATTCGACCGTGACCCAGTGGCTGCGGACCCGGCCGGATTTCGCCGAGCGTTACCGGCAGGCCCGGGAGGTCCAGGCCGACCGGCTGTTCGATCTGGCGTGGCGGATCGCCTGTGAGGCCCGGGAAGAGGACATCCGGTCGTCAAAGCTGAAGATCGACACGCTGAAGTGGCGGATCGGGCGGCTGGTCCCGCGGCGCTATGGGCCGTGGAAGGCGGTGGCGGCCGAAGGCGAGGCGGGGGCAGGGCAAGGGACGCCTCGCCTGAAGGTCGAGGTGCGACGGTGGGCGGCGACGCCGGACCGGCAGATGGTGGAGATCACCGAGCAGGTGCGCGGACTGGACAGCGCCGAGATCGCCGCGCTGCGACGCGGCATCGCCGAGGGACGAATTCCGCCGCCGGTTCAAGGACAATCTATCGAAGAGCGGCACATTTCGCCGCTAAAAGAAGAATAGGAGAGGACTGGAATTCAGAAAAAACGAAAGCGCGGTTGCCGGGAATATTTTTCAAATGGACATGTAATCTATTCTGCGGGCCTGTATTACGGACGAAAGAATTGACGCATCGCAGTTTCAGGCATCTCGATTTCTGCGACATTCTCCGATGCCGGTCGCGCCGTGCGGCCACACGTTTCCATAAGGGCCGTCCATGGCCGTCGATCCCCCGCAAGTCGCCGAGCACGCCGCCTTGAGCCTGGCGATGGCTGTCGTCGTCTCATCGCCGTCACCGCTGCTGCTGCTGGATGGCGACCTGAACGTGGTGGCGGCGAGCGCTTCGTTCGGCCTGGTGTTCGAGGTAGGCCCGGACGACCTTGTCGGGCGCCCGGTGCTCGAGATGGGCGGCGGCGAATGGAACATCCCGCAGTTTCGCTCCCTGTTGGAAGCGACCGCATCCGGGGTTGCGAACATCGAGGCCTATGAGCTGGTGCTGAGGCATCCGGGGCGGGGCCTGAGGCAGCTGGTGATCCACGCACAGCGGCTGGTCTATCTGGATCTGAACCATACGCGGCTGATGGTGGCGATTGCCGACGTCACCGACGCACGGGCCGACGAGAAGGTGAAGGACGACGCCCTGCGGCAGAACGTTATCCTTCTGCAGGAGGTGCGCCACCGGGTCGCCAACAGCCTGCAGATCATCGCCAGCGTGCTGCTGCACAATGCGCGCAAGACCCAGTCGGACGAGACCCGCGGCCACCTGAAGGATGCCCACAGCCGGGTGATGTCGGTGGCGGCGCTGGAGCGCCAACTGGCCGGCACCGGTGAGGGCGCCGTCGAGCTGCAGCCCTATTTCACGTCGCTGTGCGAAAGCATCGCGGCCTCGATGATTACCGACGCCCAGCACCTGACCCTGTCGGTAACGGGACTGGAAGGCATGATCGACGGGCGTATCTCGGTCAGCCTCGGACTCATCGTGACCGAGTTGGTCATCAATGCGCTGAAACACGCCTTTCCCCACGGTCGAGGTGGCCGGATCGTGGTGGACTTCGAGTTCCGGGGACCGAACTGGACCCTTTCGGTCAGCGACGACGGCGTCGGCATGCCCACCGATCCGACGGCGATCCGAACGGGGCTGGGGACCAGCATCGTTGCGGCCCTGGCGCAGCAGCTGGAAGCCGAGGTGCAAACCGCATCGGCCCATCCGGGAACCCGCGTGTCGGTGACGCATTCGCACATCGCCCTAGTGGCCGAAGACGAGCAGATGCTCGCGGTCGCCGTGGCCCGCAAGCGCCCGGCGGCCTGAGGCAAACCCATGAACGCCCTTAGGAAGCCCGGACCAACCCTGTTGATCGTCGAAGATGAAGTGCTGGCGGCCATGGCGCTGCGCGATGAACTGGAGGAGGCGGGCTACAACGTGCTGAACCTGACCGGTCACCACCAGACCGCGCTGGCGTCGGCCGAGGCCTTCACCCCGGATCTTGCGCTAGTCAATATCCAGCTGGACGGACGTGACGACGGCATCGCCCTGGCAGAGGACCTGAAGGCGCTGGGCGTGCCCGTGTTGTTCATCAGCGGACAGGTAAGCCGGGCCCGTTCGGCGGAGACCGTGGCCATCGCCTCGCTGCCGAAGCCGTACAGCGTCACCGACGCCGTCATGGCGGTGAATTATCTCCTCGCACTGATGTCGGGCGACGACAGCCTGCCAAGACCGCGGATCCTCGAGGTCTTCGACCTTCCGGGCATCCGTCCCAGGTCCGACGCGGCCTGATCGGCGGCTTGGGGTCGCCGGCCGGAGCGGATAGGGTGCGCGTCGGCGCAGGAGACCGACCATGACCGACCGCGATGACGATGCGCCCGATGGCGAGACGCCGATCCAGAAGGCCCTGCGCCTGAAGAAAGCGGCGCTGGCGGCCAAGGGCGGGCCTGCCAACCGTCAGCGTGACGGCGGCCTGCGGGCGGCGGCGGCGCACTCGGCCTCGAAGTCCAAGCCCTGGATGAAGAAATAGCCGGCGCGGCCGCGTATCTGGCGACATGAAGAGGTCTGTCCCCCTCGTACTCGCCCTGCTGTCCTCGCTGGCCGGTGGCTGCGCGCCGAAGCCGACGGCTCCCGAGGTCGAGGCCACAGCGCCCGCGACGGTGATCCCGGTGACGGCCTATGTCTGCGAGGACGGCCGCGTGCTGCGGGCGCTCTATCCCGACAGCCGCACGGCCCAGGTGATCCTGGAAGGCAGCACCTATCGCCTGACCCAGGTGATCTCCGGCAGCGGCGCGCGGTTCACCGGCGAAGGCCTGCAGTGGTGGATCAAGGGCGACGAGGGGATGCTGGCGCCGCTGAAAGCCGGCGAGGAGATCGCCGCCAGCCCCGGCGTGCGCTGCGTGCCGCCGGCCCGGGCGCCTGTCGATCCGCCAGAGCCCGGATCGCCGGGCGGACTGCCCGATGACCGCACACCGCTGGACGAGCGCCCGGCCCAGGCGGGCAGCGCCCAGGCCGCGGCGACCGTGGTCGAGACCTATTACACCCTGCTGGAAAGCGGCCGCACGACCGAGGCGTCGAAACTGCGCTCGGACGGCGTGGCCGAGGACCTGACGAAGTACGCGACCCTCGGGGCTCAGGTGGGCCGGCCGGGCGCGGTCGAGGGCGCGGCGGGCTCGCTCTACGTCGAGGTCCCGGTGTCGATGTACGGGCGCTACGCCACGGGCGAGGCCTATCTGATGGGCGGCAAGGTGGTGCTGCGCCGGGTGAACGACGTGCCGGGGTCGACCGCCGAGCAGCGGGCCTGGCGGATCAGCCGGTTCGAACTTGAAGCCGCTAGTGCTTCACCACCCACTCGCTGATGTAGAGGTGTGTGGCCCGCGCCAGGCGCGAAGGGCCGGAGAAATAGAACTCGCTGCCGAACAGGCCCTTGCGCTCGCGCCAGGTGATGGCGCCGGTGTCCTCGGTCTCGAGCACGGCGCGCAGCCTGGCGGTCATGCCGCTGGGCACGAAGGCGACATAGGTGGCGTCAGACATGGGCGTACTCCACTGGACCCTGAAGGCGTCCCCTTGAGAGGCACCAAAGCCTGAGTCCGGGGCGCCGGCCAAGCGGCGCCGCAGCAAGAGGGTGTCGCGGGCTGGACAAGCTGTGGATGAGCGGGCGAGGTGGGGTCTTTCGGGGCCGGGAGTCTGCGTCGTGCGGTTGGGTTGGGTTGTGCTTGGACTGTGGGTGGCGCTGGCGGCGCCGGCGGTGGCGGACGATCTGTCGCGCTGGAAGGCGCAGGCGGCGCGGATCAGTATCGTGCGCGACGACTGGGGCATCGCACACGTGAAGGGCAGGACCGACGCCGATGCGGTGTTCGGCATGGCCTATGCCCAGGCCGAGGACGACTTCAACCGGGTGGAAACCAACTACCTGACCTCGCTCGGCCGCACCGCCGAGGCGGAAGGTCCCTCGGCGATCTGGCAGGACCTGCGGCAGAAGCTGTTCGTCGATCCGGTGACGCTGAAGCAGCAGTACGCCGCGAGCCCGGCGTGGATGCGCGGCCTGATGGACAGCTGGGCGGCGGGGCTGAACTACTATCTGGCGACCCATCCCAAGACCAAACCCCGGGTGATCTCGCGGTTCGAGCCGTGGATGGCGCTGTCGTTCACCGAGGGCAGCATCGGCGGCGACATCGAGAAGGTGTCGCTGAGCGAACTCGAGGCCTTCTACGGCGGGACCCGGAGCGCACGGGTCGAGGATCCGCTGGCGTTCCGCGAGCCCTCGGGATCGAACGGCATCGCCATCGGGCCGAAGATCACGAAGGACGGTCACGCCCTGCTGCTGATCAACCCGCACACCTCGTTCTTCTTCCGCTCGGAGCTGCAGATGACCAGCGACGAGGGGCTGAACGCCTATGGCGCGGTCACCTGGGGGCAGTTCTTCGTCTACCAGGGCTTCAACCCGCATGCGGGCTGGATGCACACGACCAGCGGCGCCGACACTGTGGACGAGTTCGCCGAGACGATCGTCAGGGACGGCAAGGCGGTCCGCTACCGTTTCGGCGGCGGGACCCGGCGGGTGGCCGTGAAGCCGATCTCCGTGCCCTACCGCGCCGCGGACGGGTCGATGGCGACGCGGACCTTCACCACCTACCGCACCCACCACGGCCCGATCGTGCGTCAGGCCGACGGGAAGTGGATCGCCATCGCCCTGATGGAGAAGCCGGTGGAGGCGCTGCAGCAGTCGTTCCTGCGCACCAAGGCGACGGACTATGCCTCGTTCCTCAAGGTGGCGGCGCTCAAGGCCAACAGCTCCAACAACACCCTGTTCGCCGACGACAAGGGCCAGACGGCCTATCTGCATCCCCAGTTCATCCCGGTGCGCGACGACCGGTTCGACTACACCAGGCCGGTCGACGGCTCTGACCCCGCCACCGACTGGAAGGGGACCCATGCCCTGACCGAGGCGCCCCTGGTGAAGGACCCGGCGGCCGGCTGGGTGTTCAACGTCAATGATGCGCCCTGGACAGCGGCCGGAGCCGACAGCCCCAGCAAGGCGGCCTTCCCGAAGTACATGGACTCCGCCGGCGAGAATCCGCGTGGACCTCATGCGGTGCGGGTGCTGTCGGGCGCAACCGGCCTGACCCGCGAGGGGCTGATGGCCAAGGCCTACGACCCCTACCTCACGGCGTTCGCCCGGCTGGTCCCGACCCTGGTCGCCGCCTATGACGCCGCGCCCGACCCCAGGCTGGCCGAGCAGGTGGCGGCGCTGAAGGCCTGGGACCTCAAGTGGTCGGCGGCCTCGACCGAGACCTCGCTGGCGGTGTTCTGGGGCGAGGCGCTGTGGGCGCGCGTGGCGCCGGCGGCGAAGGCGGCGAAGATGAGCGTCTGGGACTACATGGCGGACAGGGCGTCCAACGCCGACCGGCTGGCGGCGCTGGCAGAGGCGTCGGACCGGCTGACGGCGGATTTCGGTAACTGGAAGACGCCCTGGGGCGAGATCAACCGCTTTCAGCGGCTGAACGGCGACATCGTCCAGCAGTTCCGGGATGACGGTCCGAGCATCGCGGTGCCGTTCGCCTCGGCCCAGTGGGGCTCGCTGGCTTCGTTCGGGGCCAAGCGCTATCCGGGGACGAAGCGTTACTACGGGACCAGCGGCAACAGCTTCGTCGCCGTGGTGGAGTTCGGGCCGAAGGTGCGGGCGCTGGCGGTGACGGCGGGCGGCGAGAGCGGCCATCCGGACAGCCCGCACTTCCTCGATCAGGCCCAGCGCTATGCGGCGGGCGACCTGCGGGAGGTCTACTTCTGGCCTGAGCAGCTGAAGGGCCACACCGAGCGGACGTACCGACCGGGCGAGTAGGCGAGGGGGCGCCGGGATGTTCGACAGATCGATCCGGGACTTCGCGGTCTGGACGCCCCGGGCCCCTGCGGTGCTGCTGCCGAACAGCCAGGTCAGCTACGCGCAGTTCAACGCCGACATCGACCGGCTGGGGCGGGCGCTGCTGGCGCTGGGCGTGACGCCGGAGCGCGGGGTCGTCAGTCTCGCGATGGACAACGGTTACGTCCACTGGGCGATGCTGTGCGCGCTGGCCCGGCTGGGTGTGGTCAGTTCCCCGCATGACGACGAAGACGCCGACCTGAAGATCGTATCGTCGCCCGGGGATGCGGGGCCGGTCCGTCGCGACCTGCTGGCGCTTTCGCCGTCCTGGCTGCAGGACGCGCTGGGCGCGCCGCATGTGCCGCTGCCGGTGCTGAATCCTGATCCGGACGCGGTCGTGCGGGTGATGCTGTCGTCGGGCACGACCCGCAAGCCCAAGCGGGTTGCGGCCACCTGGCGGCGGACCGAGTCGGTGGTTCTCGGCAACATCGGCATCTACAGCGGACCGGCCCGGGCGGTCTGGGTCCCGCTGACGGGTGTGGACTCGCTGATGGGATACGCCATGGGCCTATGCGCCTGGCGCCTCGGCGCGGCCGTCACGGCCGGCATCGGCGCAGATCGCCTCCCCCTATTGATGGAGCAGCACGCGACGGGGATCGCAGTGGTCACGCCGACCCTGCTGAGGACGATGCTGGCCGCGTTGCCGGCCGGATTCCGGCCCCGCGCAGGCTGGCGGCTGCAGGTGGGAGGATCGGTGCTGCCGGTCAGCCTGGCGCAGGAAGCGGCGTTGCGGATGTCGCCGGATGTGTGGGTCGGGTACGGCGCAACGGAGTCCAGCTGCCTCGCCACCGGCCCGGCGCTCTCGCTGGCCGATGCGCCGGGTGCGGTAGGCGTCGTGGTCGGCGGCGCCGAGGTGGAGATTGTCGGTGACGACGGCGCGATCGTTCCCGATGGCGATAGCGGCGAACTCCGGGTCCGGGGCACACGCACGGCCGACGGATACGTGGGCGACCCGGAGGCGACGCGGGCGGTGTTCCGTGATGGCTGGTACTACACGCGCGACATCGCGCGACGGCTGGCGGACGGGCGCCTGGTGATCGAGGGGCGGGCCGACGAACGGATGAACCTCGGGGGGCGGAAGCTGATGCCCATAGTGCTGGAGGAGCCGGCGCACGCGCATCCGGCGGTTCTTGACTGTGCGGCCTTCGCGGTTCGGGGCCAGGATGACATGGACCAGGCCTGGCTGGCCGTTGTGATCGCCGCCGGCTTCGAACGGGATCAACTGATCGCTGACCTGGCTGCCGTTCCCGACATGCCGCCTCTCCGCATCGCCTGGACCGATGAGATCCCGCGCAACGCCATGGGAAAGGTCGAACGGGCCCGCCTGAGCGAAGCGGTGCACAGGGCCCGGGGCGCCCAGGACGCAGAATAGTCCGTCGGTCAGCCGTTCGGGGCGCGCTTCTTGTAGGGCTTCTTGTGCGGCGGCGGGCCGGCGCGGTCGGGACGGGGACCCTGGGGACGGGGGCCGCGGGGCGGGCCGCCTTCCGGGCGGGGACCGCGGTCGGGACGCGGGCCCGCGGCGCGCGGCGGCGCGGCGCCGGGGGCGCCCGCCGGGTTGATCCGGATGTCGCCAGCCTCGCCCGCGGCCTTGATCGCCTCGCGGAAGCGCGGCTCGGCCTCGCGGGTGATCTCGAACTTGGTCTCGCTGTCGAAGATCTTGATCAGGCCGATGTCCTTCTTGGTGACATGGCCGAGGCGGCAGATCAGCGGGATCAGCCACTTTGGGTCGGCGTTCTTGGAACGGCCGACCGGCAGGCGGAACCAGGTGTTGTCGCCGTTGGGCGTGTAGTCGGCGCGCGAACCGTGATCGAGGCTCGGGCCACGGGACGGGCCGCGATCCGGACCACGGTCGGGACGGGGACCGCGGTCGTCCCGGCTGCCACGATCGTCGAACATCTCTTCCGGCGCCGGCAGACGCGAGCGGTGCAGTCGGATCAGGGCGGCGGCGACGGCTTCCGGGGTGCGGTCAGCCAGCAGCTTGCCGGCCAGTTCCAGTTCCTCGGGCGAGGGGGGCTCGTTCAGCAGCGGATCGTCGATCAGGCGCTGCTGGTCCTTGGCGCGGATCTCCTCGGCCAGTGGCGGGCCGGACCATTCCACGTTCAGGTTGGCGACGGCGAACAGCCGCTCGGCCGGGCGGCGCTTGGTGTGCGGCACGACGACGACGGAGACGCCCTTCTTGCCGGCGCGCCCGGTCCGTCCGCTGCGGTGAAGCAGGCCGGCGGTGTTGGAGGGCAGGTCGGCGTGGATGACGAGGCCCAGGTCGGGCAGGTCGAGGCCGCGGGCGGCCACGTCGGTGGCGACGCAGGCCCGGGCATGGCCGTCGCGCAGGGACTGCAGCGCATCTGCGCGCTCCTTCTGCGACAGTTCGCCGGAGAGCTGGACGGCCGAGAAGCCGCGTTCGCGCAGGGCGCCGTAGAGGTGGCGGACCCGTTCGCGGGTGGCGCAGAAGATCAGTGCGCCGGGGCTCTCGAAATAGCGCAGCAGGTTGACCACCGCGTTCTCGATCTCGTTCGGGGCGACGCGGACCGCGCGATACTCGATGTCGCCGTGTGCCTCGTCGCGGCGGATGGTGTCGATCCGCACGGCGTCGCGCTGGTAGCGCTTGGCAAGGGCGGCGATGTCCTTGGCGATCGTGGCCGAGAACAGGAAGGTGCGGCGTTCGGCGGGCGTGGAGTCGAGGATCTCCTCGAGGTCCTCGCGGAAGCCCATGTCGAGCATCTCGTCGGCCTCATCGAGAACGACGACCTTCAGCGAGCCCAGGTCGAGGTTGCCGCGCTCGAGGTGGTCGCGCAGGCGGCCGGGGGTGCCGACGACGATGTGGCAGCCGGCCGACAGGGCGCGCTGTTCCTGGCGGGCGTCCATGCCGCCGACGCAGGTGACCACCCGGGCGCCGGCCGCGGCATAGAGCCAGGTGAGCTCGCGGCTGACCTGCAGGGCCAGTTCGCGGGTGGGGGCGATGGCCAGGCACAGCGGCGCCTGCGCGCGGTCGAAGCGCTCGGCCTCGCCCAGCAGCGGCCCGGCGGCGGCCAGCCCGAAGGCGACGGTCTTGCCCGACCCGGTCTGGGCCGAGACCAGCAGGTCCGTGTTGAGCGGCGCGGCGAGGACCGCGGCCTGGACGGGAGTCGGCTCGGCATAGCCCTGCGCCTCCAGGGCGCGGGCGAGCGCAGGGTGGGTGGCAGGAAAGGGCATGACAAAGCTCCTGGGCGCAGCGAACAGCGCCTGGTCGCAGGAATCTGTACGGAGAACGATTAATGTCCGCCACCGAAGTGGCGCGAGTGACGGGACTCGAACCCGCGACCTCCGGCGTGACAGGCCGGCGCTCTAACCAACTGAGCTACACCCGCGCAGAACCTTCCGGTCGTGCGAAGGCGGCTCTCATATGGTCGGGGTGGAATCGTGTCAACGGAAGACTGTCGGGCGCCGCATTTCGTTGCGTTTCGAGACCATCTGCCGCGCTGGATTTCGCGCCGCACAAGGTGGGTTTGAAACGCTCGTATGATCGGTCTAGAAGGGCGCCGCGACTCCCTGCGGAGACTCCATGGACGCGTTTCTTCTTCAGTACCTGCCGATCGCGATATTCCTCGGAATCGCGGCGGTGCTGGGCATCGTCTTCATCCTGTTCGCGGTGGTCATCGCCCCCAAGGCGCCGGACCCTGAAAAGCTGTCGTCCTACGAATGCGGCTTCAACGCCTTCGACGACGCGCGGATGAAGTTCGACGTGCGATTCTACCTGGTCTCGATCCTGTTCATCATCTTCGACCTCGAAGTGGCGTTCCTGTTCCCCTGGGCGGTGGCGCTGATGAAACTGCCGCAGGAGACCGCCGTGTTCGCCTTCTGGTCGATGATGACCTTCCTGGGCGTGCTGACCGTGGGCTTCATCTACGAGTGGAAGAAGGGAGCCCTGGAATGGGAGTAATCATCCCCCCGGGCGTGACCAGCGTCCCCGCCGGCTCGGCCGCGCGGTCGACGGTGGAAGGCTACGACCCCACCCGGCATGACCCCTTCTTCGACGGCGTGTCCCAGCGGCTCGCCGACAAGGGATTCGTCACCGCCGGCCTCGATGACCTGATCACCTGGGCGCGCACCGGCTCGCTGATGTGGATGACCTTCGGCCTGGCGTGCTGCGCGGTCGAGATGATGCAGGCGTCGATGCCGCGCTATGACCTGGAGCGCTATGGTTTCGCGCCCCGCGCCAGCCCGCGCCAGAGCGACGTGATGATCGTCGCCGGCACCCTGGTGAACAAGATGGCTCCCGCGCTCCGCAAGGTCTACGACCAGATGCCGGAGCCGCGCTATGTGATCTCGATGGGCAGCTGCGCCAACGGCGGCGGCTACTACTACTTCAGCTATTCGACGGTGCGCGGCTGCGACCGGATCGTTCCGGTGGACGTCTATGTTCCGGGCTGCCCGCCGACCGCCGAGGCGCTGGTCTACGGCGTGCTGCAGCTGCAGAAGAAGATCCGTCGCACGGGGACCATCGAGCGATGAGCTGGCCGGTCACCACTGCCGACCTCGAGACGCTGGGCCAGGCGATCCTGGACGGCGCCAAGGGGATTGTCACCGGGGCCGACGTGGCGTTCGGCGAGCTGACCCTGACCGGACCTGCCGACAGGATCGTCGAGGCGCTGACCTACCTGCGTGACACGCAAGGGTTCCACCAGCTGGTGGACCTGTGCGGGGCCGACTATCCGGAGCGCGAGAAGCGCTTCGACGTGGTCTATCACCTGCTGTCGATGACCCATAACCGCCGTATCCGGATCAAGGTGCAGGCGGGCGAGGACGAGGCGGTTCCGTCGGTCGTGGACGTGTTCTGCTCGGCCGACTGGTTCGAGCGCGAGGCGTTCGACATGTACGGGATCTTCTTCGACGGTCACCCCGACCTGCGGCGGATCCTCACCGACTACGGCTTCCACGGCCATCCGCTGCGGAAGGACTTCCCGATGACCGGCTACGTCGAGGTCCGCTACGACGAAGAGCTGAAGCGGGTGGTCTATGAGCCGGTGAAGTCGGTGGAATGGCGCAACTGGGACTTCCTCAGTCCCTGGGAAGGCGTCGAGAAGGGCTTCTCGCCCGTGCTTCCGGGCGACGAGAAGAGCAGGTCATGACCGGCGACAACGCACCCGCGCAGGCCGCGGACTATTTCCACGATCCGGCGAACCCGGAGATCCCGGTCCGCAAGTTCAACATCAACTTCGGCCCGCAGCACCCGGCGGCGCACGGCGTGCTGCGCCTGGTGCTTGAGCTGGACGGCGAAGTGGTCGAGCGGGTCGACCCGCACATCGGCCTGCTGCACCGGGGCACCGAAAAGCTGATGGAGGCCAGGCCCTATCAGCAGACGATCCCGTACATGGACCGCCTCGACTACGTGGCGCCCATGAACCAGGAGCACGCCTATGTGCTGGCGATCGAGAAGCTGCTGGGAATCGAGGCGCCGTACCGGGCGCTGCTGATCCGCACGCTCTACGACGAGATCGGCCGGATCCTGAACCACCTGCTCAACGTGACCACCCAGGCGATGGACGTGGGCGCGCTCACCCCGCCGCTGTGGGGGTTCGAGGAGCGCGAGAAGCTGATGATCTTCTACGAGCGCGCGTCGGGCGCCCGCATGCACGCCAACTTCTATCGCGTGGGCGGCGTGCGTCAGGACCTGCCGGAAGCCCTGATCCGCGACATCTCGGACTGGTGCGACCACTTCCCGAAGATCTGCGACGACCTCGAGGGCCTGTTCGGCAACAACCGCATCTTCAAGCAGCGCAACGTCGACATCGGCGTGGTCAGCCGCCAGGAGGCGAT
The DNA here is from genome assembly GCA_963205005.1 of Pseudomonadota bacterium. Taxonomy (GTDB): domain Bacteria; phylum Pseudomonadota; class Alphaproteobacteria; order Caulobacterales; family Caulobacteraceae; genus Phenylobacterium. Next base: position 6,615 of record CAUJHW010000014.1, on the reverse strand, counting down.
CGACCGCAGCTTCTCGGGCGTGATGGTGCGGGGTTCGGGCATTGCCTGGGATCTGCGCCGGGCCCAGCCCTACGCGGCTTATTCGGAGATGGAATTCGACATCCCCGTGGGCGTGAACGGCGACTGCTATGACCGCTATCTCTGCCGGATGCAGGAGATGCGGGAGTCGACCAAGATCATGAAGCAGTGCTGCGAGCGGCTGCTGAAGTCGCCCGGCCCGGTGCTGATCGAGGACAACAAGATCGCCGCTCCACGCCGGGGCGAAATGAAGCGGTCGATGGAAGCCCTGATCCACCATTTCAAGATCTTCACCGAGGGCTACCGGACCCCGCCCGGCGAGGTCTACGCCTGCGTCGAGGCGCCCAAGGGCGAGTTCGGCGTCTATCTGGTGAGCGACGGGACCAACAAGCCGTACCGGGCCAAGATCCGCGCCCCGGGCTATCCGCACCTGCAGGCCATGGACTGGCTGGGCCGGGGCCACATGCTGGCCGACGTGTCCGCCATCATCGGCTCGCTGGACGTCGTGTTCGGGGAGATCGACCGGTGAGCGCCAACACCCAACTCAGCCCGGTGGACATCGCCCAGGGCCAGCTGGACGCCTACAACGCCCAGGACCTCGACGCGCACTGCGCGTTCTTCGCCGACGACATCACGGTCTCCGACCTGAACGGCGGCGTGACGATCCAGGGGATCGAGGCCTACCGCGCCAAGTACGTGCAGGTGTTTGCCGACTTCCCGAACAACCGGGCGCGCCTGGTGAACCGGATCAACGTCGGCAATACCGTCATCGACCACGAGGACGTGAGCCGCGGCCCGGATGGCCCGACCTTCCAGGTGATCGCCATCTACACCATCGCCGGCGGCAAGATCGCCCGCGTCGACTTCGCGAAGTGAGGCCGAGACCGTGAGCGTTCGTCGCCTCTCCCCGAACCAGCCCGCAAGCTTCACCTTCAGCCCCGAGACGCTGAAAGCGGCCCAGGGCTGGATGGCCAATTTCCCGGCCGGCAAGCAGCAGTCGGCGGTCGTCCCGACCCTGTGGCTGGTGCAGAAGCAGGAGGGCTGGATTTCCGAGCCCGCGATCCGCGCCGTCGCCGACCTGCTCGGCATGCCGGCGATCCGGGTGCTGGAAGTGGCCACCTTCTACACGATGTTCATGCTGGAGCCCGTGGGCACCCATGCGCTGGTCCAGGTGTGTGGCACCACACCGTGCCAGACCCGCGGCTCGGAGGGCCTGATGGCCGTCTGCAAGCGCAAGATCGGCGCACAGAACCACCTGTCGGCCGACGGCAAGTTCTACTGGCAGGAAGTCGAATGCATGGGCGCCTGCGCCAATGCGCCGATGGCCGCGATCAATGACTACTACTACGAGGACCTGACGCCCGAGAGCTTCGAGGCGCTGCTGGACGACTTCGCCGCCGGCAAGAAGCCCAAGCCAGGCTCGGCCATCGGCCGCCAGGGTTCGGCGCCCGAGGGCGGGCCGACCTCGCTGACCGACGAGAAGCTGTTCGACGGTTCGCTGGGCAAGAAGATCAAGATCCCGAACCTGCCGACGAAGGCGTCGGCATGACCCGGGCAATGCAGGTCTGTTTCATCCCCGGCGTCTGCCGGAAGGGAGCTTAACGGTGGCGGGCATCCTGGCCGACAAGGACCGGATCTTCCTCAATCTCTATGGCCAGCGTGACTGGGGCCTGGAGGGGGCGAAGGCGCGTGGCGCATGGAACGGGACGAAGGACATCGTCGCCCAGACGCCGGAGTGGATCTGCGACCAGATCAAGGCCTCTGGCCTGCGCGGTCGGGGCGGGGCGGGCTTCGCCACCGGCCTGAAGTGGACCTTCATGCCCAAGCAGGAGAGCGAGCGCCCGCACTACCTGCTGGTCAACGCCGATGAGTCCGAGCCGGGCGCCTGCAAGGACCGCGACATCCTGCGCAACGATCCGCACCTGCTGATCGAGGGCTGCCTGATCGCCTGCAAGGCGATGCGGTCGCACCAGGCCTACATCTACATCCGCGGCGAGTACGTGCACGAGCGCGAGCGGCTGACCGCGGCGATCAAGCAGGCCTACGAGGCCAAGCTGATCGGCAAGGGCAATATCCACGGCTGGGACTGCGACGTCGGCATCCAGCACGGGGGCGGGGCCTACATCTGCGGCGACGAGACGGCGCTGATGGAGAGCTTCGAGGGCAAGAAGGGCCAGCCGCGGCTGAAGCCGCCGTTCCCGGCGGGCGCCGGCATCTATGGCTGCCCGACCACGGTGAACAACGTCGAGACGATCTCGGTCGTGGGCACCATCCTGCGCCGCGGCGGCGACTGGTTCGCCCAGTTCGGCACCGAGAAGTCCACCGGCACCAAGCTGTTCGCCGGCTCCGGCCACCTGAACACGCCCTGCGTGGTCGAGGATGCGGTCGGAATCAGCGTGAAGCAGCTGATCGAGGACCACTTCGGCGGCGTGCGCGGCGGTTGGGGCAACCTGAAGGCCGTGATCCCCGGCGGCATCTCGGTGCGGATGATCCCCGCCGAGGAGGCCGAGGTCGCGGTGATGACCTACGAGGACCTGCAGGCGAGGGGCTCCGGCCTCGGCACCGGCACCATGATCGTGTTCGACAAGGACGCCGACCTGGTGAAGGCGATCGCGCGGGCCAGCTACTTCTACAAGCACGAGAGCTGCGGCCAGTGCACCCCGTGTCGCGAAGGCACCGGCTGGATGTGGCGGGTCATGGAACGGATGGTCACCGGCGAGGCCGAGATGTCCGAGATCGACATGCTGCTGGACGTGGCCAGCCAGGTCGAGGGCCACACGATCTGCGGGCTCGGCGACGCCGCCGCCTGGCCGATCCAGGGCCTGTTCCGGCACTTCCGCCACGAGGTCGAAGACCGCATCACCCAATACCGGGCGCGCAAGGGCAGCTATGCCGGCGCCTCGATCGCGGCGGAGTAAGCGCGGATGCCTATCGCCAAGGTCGACGGGGTCGAGGTCGAGTTCGAAGCCGGCATGAACGTGCTGCAGGTCTGCGAGCTGGCCGGCAAGGAGATCCCGCGTTTCTGCTACCACGAGCGCCTGAGCATCGCCGGCAACTGCCGCATGTGCCTGGTCGAGGTGAAGCCCGGCCCGCCGAAGCCGCAGGCGTCCTGCGCGCTGCCGGCCGCCGAGGGCCAGGAGATCTTCACCGACACGCCGATGGTCAAGAAGGCGCGCCACGGGGTGATGGAGTTCCTGCTCATCAACCACCCTCTGGACTGCCCGATCTGCGACCAGGGCGGCGAATGCGATCTGCAGGACCAGGCCATGGGCTATGGCCGGGACGACAGCCGCTATGCCGAGAACAAGCGCGCGGTCGAAGAGAAGTTCATGGGGCCGTTGATCAAGACGGTCATGACCCGCTGCATCCAGTGCACCCGTTGCGTCCGGTTCATCACCGAGGTCGCCGGCGTGCCGGAAATCGGCCTTATCAGCCGCGGCGAAGACGTTGAAATCACGACCTATCTCGACAAGGCCGTGGCGTCGGAACTGTCGGCCAACATCATCGACCTGTGCCCGGTGGGCGCGCTGACCTCCAAGCCCTATGCGTTCAACGCGCGGCCCTGGGAGCTGAAGAAGACCGAGAGCGTCGACGTGATGGACGCGCTCGGCTCGGCGATCCGGGTGGATGCGCGCGGCGCCGCGGTTCTGCGGGTGCTGCCCCGGGTGAACGAGGCGGTGAACGAGGAGTGGATCTCCGACAAGACCCGCTATGCCGTGGACGGCCTGTCGCGCCAGCGGCTGGACCGCCCCTTCATCCGTGAGAACGGCAAGCTGAAGCCGGCCACCTGGACCGAGGCGCTGGACGCTGTCGCCGCGAAGGTGAAGGCCACCAGCCCGGACCGGGTGGGCGTGATCGCCGGCGACCTGCAGGACGCGGAATCAATGAAGGCCGCGCTGGACCTGTTCGGCGGGCTGGGCGTGACCAGCCTCGACTGCCGCCAGGACGGCATGGTTCTGGGCGGCGGACAGCGGGAAAGCTGGCTGCTGAACTCGTCGATCCAGGGCCTTGAAGACGCTGACGTTATCCTGCTGGTCGGGACCAACCCGCGGCTTGAGGCGCCGGTGCTGAACGCCCGGCTGCGCAAGCGCTGGATGGCCGGCGCGCTGAAGGTGGGTGTCATCGGCGAGGCCCATGACCTGACCTACGACTACGAGCACCTGGGCGCGGGCCCGGCGGCGCTGGGCGCGCTGTCGAAGTCAAAGGGTGAGTTCCTCAAGGCGCTGAAGGCGGCCAAGGCCCCGGCGATCATCGTCGGCGCGGGCGCGCTGGGCCGGGCCGACAGCGCCGCGGTGCTGCAGGCGGCGGCCGGTGTGGCCAAGACCTACAGCATGGCCTGGAACGTGCTGCACACCGCGGCCAGCCGGGTTGGCGGTCTCGACCTCGGGTTTGTTCCGGGCGAGGGCGGCCGGACGGCAGTGCAACTGGTGGCAAAGGGCGGCGCGGACGTGCTGGTGCTGCTGGGCGCCGACGAGATCGACCTGACGCAGACCGACGCCTTCGTCGTCTATCTGGGCACCCACGGCGACGCCGGCGCGCACCGCGCCGACGTGATCCTGCCGGGCGCGGCCTATACCGAGAAGAACGGCCTCTACGTGAACACCGAGGGCCGGGTGCAGCTCGGCGCGCGTTCGGTGTTCCCGAAGGGCGAGGCCAAGGAAGACTGGGCGATCCTGCGGGCGCTCAGCGAGCGGATGGGCGCCAAGCTGCCCTACGACACGCTGGACCAGCTGCGGGCGAAGCTGTTCGCCGATCATCCGACCTTCGGGCGGATCGACTATGTGCCGGACGTCCCGGCGGCGGTGGATTTCAGCGCGCTGGGCGCCAAGGGGGAGCTTTCAGACGCCCCGCTCGCGAGCGGGCTGAAGAGCTTCTACCTCTCGAACCCCATCGCCCGCGCCAGCGTGACGATGGCCGAGTGCGCCTCGCTCGCCTCGGGCGTGACCAAGATGGCGGCGGAGTAGGGGCATGGAATTCTGGACCACCCCGATCGGCTGGACGCTGCTGACGGTCGCACACATCCTTGCGGTGACCGTCGTCCTGCTGCTGACGATCGCCTTCATCATCTATGGCGACCGCAAGATCTTCGCGGGCGTCCAGGCGCGTAAGGGCCCCAACGTGGTCGGCCCGTTCGGCCTGCTTCAGTCCTTCGCCGACCTGGGCAAGTTCCTGATCAAGGAACTGATCATCCCGGCGGGCGCGGACAAGGCGGTGTTCCTGCTGGCGCCGCTGATCAGCGTGACCCTGGCGCTGGGCGCCTGGGCGGTAATGCCGATCGCGCCGAGCTGGGCGGTTTCGGACATCAACGTCGGCATCCTCTACCTGTTCGCCGTGTCGTCGATGGGCGTCTACGGCATCATCATGGGCGGCTGGGCTTCGAACTCGAAGTACCCGTTCCTGGGTTCGCTGCGGTCGGCGGCCCAGATGGTCAGCTACGAGGTCTCCATCGGCTTCGTGATCATCACGGTGATCCTGCTGGCCGGGACCATGAACCTGAACCAGATCACCGAGGCGCAGGCCGGCGGGTTCTGGAACTGGTACATGTTCGGCGGCGGGCTGAAGAACCTGCCGCTGATCCTGATCATGTTCCCGATGGGGGTGATCTTCTTCATCTCCGGCCTCGCGGAAACCAACCGTCCGCCCTTCGACCTGCCGGAAGCCGAGTCCGAACTCGTGGCGGGCTACGCCGTGGAATACGGCTCGACGCCCTACATGCTGTTCTACCTGGCCGAGACGTCGAACATCGTCCTGATGAGCGGCCTGATGGCGGTGCTGTTCCTGGGCGGCTGGAACGCGCCCTGGCCGGCGGACTACCTGGCCAGCTGGCCGGCGTGGCTCGCCAGCCTGCATGGCCTGGTGTTCTACGCGCTGAAGACCTTCTTCGTGTTCTTCATGAACGCGATGGTCCGCTCGATCGTGCCGCGCTACCGCTACGACCAGCTGATGCGCCTGGGCTGGAAGGTGTTCCTGCCGACCTCGCTGGTGGCCGTGTTCGTGGTCTCGGGCTGGCTGGTCTACACGGGCTTCGGCTCATGATGCGCAACGCCGCGATCCTGGGAATGCTGATGGCCCTGGGCGCCTGCGCAGGCGGCGTCGGCCATGGCCGGAGCGGCGGCCTTGCAACCTACGATGACCTGCGTGCCGCCAAGGAGGCCTGCGCGGCCAAGGGCGGCCACCTGAAGCTCCAGAAGAACGGCGACGTCCAGTACCTGGACGACTACGCCTGCGAGAAGAAGTGATGATCAGCCGGATCGGACAGGCGCTCAGGGGCGCGGCCCTGATGGACTTCGTGGGGGCCTTCGGCCTGGGCATGAAGTACATGATCGCGCCGAAGAAGACGGTGCAGTACCCGCACGAACGTGGCCCGCAGAGCCCGCGCTTCCGCGGCGAGCATGCGCTGCGCCGCTATCCCAACGGCGAGGAACGCTGCATCGCCTGCAAGCTGTGCGAGGCGATCTGTCCCGCCCAGGCGATCACCATCGAGGCCGAACCGCGCGAGGACGGCAGCCGCCGGACGACCCGCTACGACATCGACATGGTCAAGTGCATCTACTGCGGCCTGTGCCAGGAGGCCTGCCCGGTGGACGCCATCGTCGA
>CAUJHW010000013.1 GCA_963205005.1 Pseudomonadota bacterium | reverse complement strand
TTAGCGTGGCCTCGTAGCTCAGCCGGATAGAGCAGGGCTTTCCTAAAGCCAAGGTCGGGGGTTCGAGTCCCTCCGAGGCCGCCACGCAGTCCCTGTTATCCGTCTCTTCGCGGGCGCCCGCGCCTGAAACCCCGACATTCTGGGCCTTGCCAGGCTCAGTCCTTCATTCGCGCCCGTCTCCAAGACCCGCGGCAAGCTGATGTCGCTGAACTAGCCATCCGGACCATTCACATTGTTCCTTTTTTGTTCTAGCGATTTCCGCGCGAATATGGCTTGATTGCGTCGCGGGAGGAGACTGCGCCGGGAGTTCCTCGGTCGGGAGCCCCGCACTTTCCCTCATCACCCGGCTCCCATCCGCCGCCTTGGCGGTGGAGTCGTCATGCCTGTAGCGAGGAGAGCAAGCATGCCCGAAAGACAGACCGATCCCGCGCGCTTGGAAGGCCTAGCGTTGCGCCATTGGTGCGCGCGGTCGCCCGACCAGATTGAAAACGAACGGCGAGACCTCCAAGCCCAACGCTACCAGGCCTTCTTTGGCGTCACCCCCTCCCGATGCCCTGGCGGGCCCCGCGTTACCTTTCAATAGAGCGGCTCGTTCGGGCAGACGCGCTGGGCATCGGCAACGCTGTCCGGCGCGAGACGGTGTAAGGCTCGGCCGTGGGGTCGGCGCAGGCGCGGCCGTCGGCCACCGCAGCGATGGCCAGGGCGGCGCGACGGGATGGGCTCTCCCCGGTGGTGGAGAAGGTCTCCTGGAAGCCCTCGACCTGGGCCCTCCGGAATAGGTCCTGTGAGTCCCGGGCGGCGTCGAGGACCGGGAACAGCGCGTCGAGCCTATCGACGACCGGGCCGAACCGCCAGAACCGGTAGCTCTCGTCGCCCCGCCAGTCCGCCCCATGGGCGTTGAGGAACACGCAGGGGCGCGGTTCGCGGATGAACTCGTAGACCTGGCTTGAGACATCGCCGAGGTAGATGTCGGCCAGCCGCGCGTAGGTCATGTCGATGGCCGCCGATGTGCCGCCCAGGTCGAGGTGGATGCCGGTATGGCCCAGAAACGGCGCCAGCTCCGGAACCTGAGCCGCGGGGCGGCTGCCGAACAGCCGAAGGTGCGGCGCGAAGATCAGGTTGTAGCGCCGCTGGCCGGCGAAGGCCTCAAGGATCCTCCGGCCCCACTGGGGCCAGGAGCCCAGTTCCGGCAGGAAGTGGGGGTTGTAGAGCACCGTGGGTCGGGTTTCCGCGAACAGCCTGGGCAGGGTGGGGCGCAGACGGTCGATGAGGTCGAACTTCGGATAGCCGACCACGGCGCAGCGTTCGGGCGCAACCAGACCCTCTTCCACCATCCGGTCGCGCTGCTTGGCGCCGGCGGCGAAGACGAGGTCGAAGCGGCTCAGCCTGGCCTCGAAGGGCCCGGCCCGGTCGCCGGCGCCGTGCTGGGTGTAGACACGGCGGGCGCGCACGCCGAAGCGCCGCAGGATCGCGGTCGTCCGCTCCGGGGCGACGATCACGTCATAGGCCGCCAGCGCGGGCGCATTGGCCGCGAGCATCGGCAGCTTCGGCGGCGCCCCGTCCGGCATCCGGATCCGGCCAAGCCAGCCAGGTCCCAGCAGGCGCCAGCGGATCGGCGCATGGCCCAGCAGATCGACGATCAGCCGGGCATAGTCGAGCACGTCGGGGTCGGTGGCCGCCACGTCCACCTGGATGTCCGGCCGGGCGCGCGCCAGTTCGACGGCCGCTGACAGGCTGTGCGGCACCTGATGGGCCTGGGCGATGTAGAGGAAGCAGACGCGCACGGTCGGGCGGACACGCGAGGCGTCCGCTTCGCCCGCGGCCGGGCGAAGTGTGTTCATGGAAGGCGCCTTTCGGGCGGCGACCGCAGCGGTCGCCGGGTGAGGTGGCGGGTCAGCCCTTCTTCGCGCGAACCTTGGCGAGCAGCGCGGTCACGTCAGCGCGGCGGCCGCGGTCAGCGACCTCGCGGCCCGGGCGGGCCGGGGCCGCCAGCGCCTTCTGCAGCGCCTTCTCGGCTTCGGCGATCTGGCCCTGCTGGAACAGGAAGTCGCCGTAGAAGTAGTTGGAGTCGACCCCGTTCGGATTGATCGCCAGGGCCTTCTTCAGATAGGCGCGGGCCTTGTCCTTGTCGCCGAAGCCGACCGGGAAGCCGGGCACCTGATAGTAGAGCGATCCCAGGCTGGTGTAGATCGAGCCGTTCAGAGCACTGGCGTCGAGCTTCTCGGCCTTTTCCAGATTTGCCTTGGCTTCCTTTGCGAGGCCGAGCGCGCCCATGCCGCCCTTGGCGCCCGCCTCGGTGCTGAGCGCGATGCCCTTCCAGATCAGCGGCTCGGCCTTGTTGGGGTACTGCTTCGACAGCGTGTCCGCCTGGGCGGCGATGGCGACCAGCTGGGTCACCTTGGCGGCGCCCTGCACCTCGTAGTTCACATGGTCCCAGGACCGCGCGAGCGCCTCGATACGGGTGTCCAAGGCGGCCGGTTCGGCCAGGGCGGGGCCCGCGACGAAGGCGAGGGCGGCGAGGGAAATGAGGGTCTTGCGCATGAGGTCTGTCCTCCGGGTCAGGCGAAAAGCTGGGAAACCCGGCGGTCGGCGGCCGCGAGCGCGCGGTCGACCAGGGCCGGGAAAATAGCGTTGAGGCGCACGAAGATCGCCTCGGGGTAGCCGAGGTAGACGTCGTCCCTGCGGGCGGCGATGGCCTCGACGATGCGGGTGGCGACGAAGCCCGGCTCGTCCATGGCCATCTTTGTCAGCGCCGCGAACTGCAGGACCTTGGGCGAGTTGAAGCCGGTCTTCACGGCCCGCGGCGCGATGTAGGTCACCGCCACGCCAGAGCCGCTCAGCTCGCGGCGCAGGGCCTGGCTGAAGGCCCGCAGGCCGGCCTTGGAGCTGGAATAGCTGGCGAAGTGGGCAAAGTTGATCGAGCCGAAGATCGAGCCGATGTTGACGATCTGGCCGCGCCCGCGAGCCCGCATTCCCGGCGCCACGGCCTGGGCCAGGCGCATGGGCGCCAGCAGGTTGATGCCGAGCGTCAGCCGCAGGCTCTCCGGCGACTCGCCCTCCATCGGACCGAAGTACTGCACCCCGGCCAGGTTGATCAGGATGTCCCAGGGCTGCTCGCCCATGACCCTGGCCAGGCTCTCCAGGCCGACCGGATTGGCGAGGTCGCATTCGAGGAAGCTTGCCCGGGGATCCTTGGGCGCCTGACGGTCCAGCACCGTCACCTCGGCGCCTTCGGTCAGCAGCTTCTCGACGATGCGCCCACCGATCTCGCCGGCGCCGCCGGTGACGGCGATCCTCTGTCCGCTAAACCGCATGGGCGAGCCTCGTTTCGTGGGGAATGGAGCGGAACATCCCGGCGAACAGCACGAAGACGCGGCGGGCCACGTGCAGGATCGCCGCCTGGTCGGCAGGGTCGGTGACCGTATTCACCAGACCCTCGAAGAATTTCATGTGCTCCTGGTCCAGCGAGCCGTGGGAGCTGAGATAGGAGAAGCACTCCGGGCCCAGGCCCAGCGAACTGGCGACCGCGCCTGCCCCGTGGGTGGCGAGCGCGATGCTGGTGCCCTCCAGCACATAGACCATGCCGAACATGCCCATCGGATTGATGCGGCTGACGTAGTCGTAGGCGTAGGCCACCATCAGTTCGGTCGACGCCCGCGGCGCGCCGGTGCGGACCGCCTCGGCGTCGCCGCCGGAGCGGGCGATGTCGTTGAGGATCCACTGCTCGTGGCCGGTTTCCTCGGAAATGTACGCCTCCAGGGCGGCGCGGAACGGGGCGTGGGCCTCGTCCATGCGGTCGCGGGCCGCCGTCAGCAGCGGCACGGTGTGGCTGACGTGGTGATAGGCCTCGGTCAGGTAGGCCACGTAGGTATCGCGGCTGATGCGTCCGGCCACGCCGTCGAGCAGCTGTGGCACGGAATAGAGGGCGAGACGCTCGGCGGAAGTTTCCCGCTCGAGCCGTTCGAAAAAGGACATCGGCTTGGGCCTCAGGTCTGTTGGTCGATGAATGCCTGGTGGGTGTCGCGCAGCACCGCGCGGCGGGGCCGCCCGTTGCCGGTGAGCTCGCCCCGGGCCAGTTCGAAGGGACGCGATCCGCTCCAGCGGCCGATGCGGGCATAGGTGGGCAGCCGGTCGTTTGCGCGGCCGACAGCCGCCTGCAGGGCTTCGGGCGGAAGGTCGCCACGGGAGGGGACGATGACTGCGCAGAGTTCCGTCGCCCCTTCGCCGAACACCACCGCCTGGCCGATCTCTGGCTGGGCCAGCAGTTCGCTCTCCACCCACTCCGGCGCGATGTTGCGGCCGAAGGCGGTGATCAGCAGGTTCGACTTGCGGCCCGAGATCGTGAGGTAGCCGTCGTCATCAAGACTGCCGATATCGCCGGTGTGCAGCGCCTCGGTCTGCGGCGGGCCGCCGACGTAGCCGAGGAACGGCGCCGGGCCGACGACGATCTCGCCGTCTGCTGCGATGGTCAGCGACCGGTGCGGCAGCACCCTTCCCACCGTGCCGGGACGGTCGGCGTGCGGCGTGTTCAGGGCGACCACCGAGGCGCATTCGCTGAGCCCGTAGCCCTCGTAGGCGGGGATGCCGACGGACCGGGCGGCGGCGATCAACGGCGGCGCCACCTTGGCTCCGCCGACAGCGACCAGCTTCAGGTCCGGCGCCCGCCGGCCCGTCGCGGCCATCCAGGCGGTAAGCGCCCGCAGGAGTTCCGGCACCAGGATCAGGCTGTTGGCGGCGCGGGCCTCGATGATCCCCGCCAGCCGTCCGATGTCCGGGCGCAGGCCGTCGGCAAAGCCCAGCTCGCCCAGACCGAGCGCGTGGTAGCAGCCGCCGGCCAGCAGCGTCGGGTAGAGCCCGGCGACGTTCTCCAGCAGCACGCCCATCGGCAGGATGGCCAGGTGACGGCCTGCGAACTCGGCGCCGATCGTCTCGACCAGGGCCGCGGCCAGGCCTTCCATCTGCGCCAGCGACAGGCAGACACCCTTGGGCGCCCCGGTCGAGCCGGAGGTGTAGGTAACCTTGGCGGTCCCGGGGTGCAGGGCGCGGGGCGGGAACCCGAGGACCTGGGCGGCGACCTTCGCCCCGGCGATCTCGCCAACCGTGTCGTCCGCGGACATCTGCGGACGCAGCACAAGACAGGCGCCGGCGTCGGTGAGCGCGTGAACGCGCTGCTCGTGAGTGAAGAAGGGCGGCAGGGGCACGCTGGCGCGGCCGAGGGCAATCAGGGCGAGGTCGATGACCACCCAGGCCGGGCCGTTGTCGAGGGCGACGCCCACAGGCGCGTCCGACGGCAACCCGACCAGACGGTCGCCCAGCCAGGCCTGCTTGCGGTCGATCTCGCTCTGGAGCTCGACCCAGGTGAATTCCGCGGTCGCGCCGACCAGCGCCAGGGTCTGCGGCGTGGTGCGGGCGCGCTCGGCGATCGCCGAAAGGACGAGGCTCACGGGGCCACCGTGCGCAGCCGGCGGATTGCCCGGGCCATGGTCTTGTCGCG
>CAUJHW010000012.1 GCA_963205005.1 Pseudomonadota bacterium | reverse complement strand
GACCTTGCGTCCCGACTTGTCCGTGAACACGGCGTTGGACGCGAACGGGGACCCCGGCAGCCAGACCGGTCCGAAGCACTTTGAGTTCGTCGCGTGGCCGACCGTTGTCCGGCAGGCCGCGTCGCCCGAAAGGGTCAGGCTGTTGTTGAAGAAGGTGTTGAACGGACCGGTTCCCACGGTGCCGACCGGCAGCAGGGTGTTGAGCGCCACCGGAACGACGGCGCCCGGCGTGTTCGACGTGCGGGCGATGTCGCCGGCGACCTCCAGGGAGACATTGGACGCGATGTCGAAGACCACCTTCGCCCGCGCGCCCTTCACATTGTCCTCGCCCAGGTCGACATCGTTGTACTGGAGGGCTTTCACGTAGCCGTCCTGATGCCGGTAGAACGCGCTGAGCTTGGCCCTCACCCGGTCGGAGATCGGCAGGTTCACCGTGCCGGACAGGTCGACGTAGCCGTTTTCGCCGCCGGCCGCCTTCACCCAGCCCCCGAAGGTCTGGCTTGGCGCCTTGGTGACAACGCTGATCGCGCCGCCGATGGTGTTGCGGCCGAAAAGGGTGTTCTGGGGTCCGCGCAGAACCTCGACCCGCTCGATCTCCACCAGGTCCATCAGCGCCCCGATCGAGCGGCCCACGTAGACTCCGTCGAAGTAGATGCCGACCGCTGGGTCGATGTTGATGGTGAAGTCGCGCTGGCCGATGCCGCGAATGAACACCGCTGTCGCGCCCGACAGGCCGGACGTCGGCTGACTGGTGGAGAAGTGCACGTTGGGAGCGAGGGATTCGATGGCTGACAGGTCCGCCGCGCCGCGGGCCTGGAGTTCCGCGCCGCCGACGGCGGTGATGGCGATCGGCGTGTCCTGGAGGTTCTCCTCGCGCTTGCGGGCGGTCACCACCACCTCCTCGACGGAGAGTGTGTCGCGGTCCGCGGCCTGAACGACTGTGGGGAGCGCGGCCGTTGCCCCTCCGGAGAGCGCCATGGCGAGCGCCAGCGTCAGCCGATAGGGCGATCCTGTGGGGTGCGACATGGTCTCTCCTCTCCCTGGCCGCGCCATGCGACCGTCTGCCGGGCGGGCTCTGTGGCCGCTCCGGTTCGATGGTGGCGATGAGGGGACGTGTGGGCCGAACCCGTGCCCGGAACGGCGCCCCCGCCATGCCCAGTTCAGGAAACGAGGGTATCGGCTGCATATGCTTAGTCAACTAACTTGACGGCTTTGCCGGGTGCGCGTGAAGTGTCCGGATCGCCATGCGGATCGGGTGGCTCCGACCGCCGGAAGGACTGCGGGAGTTGCCACTATGCGGGTGCTTGAGACCGGGACGTTCCGTGAGCGCATCGGGTCGGGCCTTACCGGCCTGGCGCTTTTCGCCGCCGCCCTACTGCTGACGGGTTGCACCATGGACCGGCCGGGCGGTCCCGCCACCGATGCCAGGCCCGCGGGTTCGCGCGCAGCGGAAGTCGACTGTGGCGGCGGGGAACCCGACACGAAGCGGGTCTACTGGGGCGACCTTCACGTCCACACGGCCTACTCACTGGACGCCTACGGCTACGGCACAATCCAGACGCCGGCCGACGCGTTCCGGTTTGCGAAGGGCCAGCGCATCGACCTGCCGTCCGGCCCGGTCCAGCTCGCCCGGCCGCTGGACTTCATGGCGGTCACCGACCACGCCGAGTGGCTCGACCTGATGTTCACCTGCACCGAGCCGGGATTCTCGAGCCACCCGGTCTGTCGCAACCTGAGGGCCAAGAGTTCGCAGGCCACGGGCAGCTCGATCTTCAAGGAGCTCGTCAATCCGACGATCACGGGGCCGAAGCCCGAGCCAACCGAACTCTGCAAGGATGATCCGAAGGCCTGCATCGCCGCCCGCGACAACCAGTGGGCGCGCGCCCAGCGGCATGCGAATGAAGCCAACCAGCCGTGCCGGTTCACGGCGTTTATCGGCTTCGAGTGGTCAGCGACGCCCGGCGCATCCCACACCCATCGCAATGTGATCTTCGCCAACGAGCACGCGACGGCCTTTCCCATCGACTACATCCGCTATCCGCGGGTCAGCGAACTCTGGGACGCCCTGGTCCGGCAATGCCGGCCGGAGGACGGCTGCGACGCCATCGCAATCCCACACAACATGAACATGGGCGACGGCCTGAGCTTCGACGTCGAGACCGAGGACGAGCGCGAGCTTGCCCTGCGGACCCGCTATGAGCGGCTGGTCGAGGTCACCCAGGAGAAGGGCTCAAGCGAGTGCCTGGCGCCCTATGGCGACAGGCTGAACAGCAAGGACTGCGCATTCGAGGCCTACATCACCTCGCACTCGCAGCCGAAGGCGCTGCAGGATTTCAGCGAGGCGGAGTGGGAACGCATGCGGGGCAGCTATGCGCGCGGCCTGCTGCGTCGCGGCCTGCTGGCCCGCGCCAGAACCGGGCAGAACCCGCTCCAGGTCGGCTTCGTCGGATCCACCGATACCCATACCGGACTGGGCGGATTCGTGGATGAGGCCCAGTGGCAGGGCAGCGTGTTCGGCATGGGCGATTTCCAGCGCAACATGGGCCGGCTCGGCTTCAACCCCGGCGGCATCGTCGGCGTCTGGGCCGAGCAGAACACGCGCGAGAGCCTGTTCGCGGCGCTGAAGCGGCGAGAGGTCTACGCCACCAGCGGCCCCCGGATCGCCCTGCGGTTCCACGCCAGCGCAGGACCGGGAGGCCTGTCCTGCGAAGGGCCTGCGCCGGGATCCCGGACCGGCAAGGCGGTCCCCATGGGTGGCATGCTGAACGCTGCCGGCCGGTCGCCCGAGTTCCGCATCGAGGCTACGGCCGACAAGGCGCCTATCGCCCGGATCGAGATCGTCAAGGGCGAGACCCGCAAGGGGGACTTCCGGGAAACGGTCGAGACCGTCTGGAGCCGCGAAGGCGGTGGGACGCACGCCTGCGTGATCTGGAAGGACAAGGCCTTCGACCGGGGGGAGGGGGTGTTCTGGTATCCCCGGGTCATCGAAGTTCCGACGCCACGGTGGTCGGCGGTCCATTGCCGGCGCGAAGGCAAGTGCGCCGAATTCCCCGGGGCCGACCGCACCATCGAGGAGCGGGCCTGGGGATCCCCGATCTGGTACGCGCCCGGCTGACCGGCCGGACGTCCCGATTGACTTAGTCAAGTGCATTGACAATATCGGCTGAGCTGACTTCCGGGAGCCGGACCATTGAACGACAGCGCGTCAATCAAGCTGGCTGACCGGCGCATACCCACGGGCGGCGACTGGCTGGACCCCGCGGAACTGGAACGGCTGACGCCCGCCGAACTGGTCGACCGGGCAATTGCGCTGCGGCCCCTGCTCGAGGCCCACAGCGCCGAGGCGGAGCAGCTTCGGCGGCCCGTCGACAGCGTCTGGCAGGCGCTGCGGGACAGTGGCGTGTTCTACCACTTCGTGCCCAGGGCCTATGGCGGCCTGGAGTTCAGCCTCGAGACCTTCATCGACGCCATGCTGCCGCTGGGCGAGGGCTGCGCCTCGACCGGCTGGGTCACTTCCTTCTGCGTCGAGCACAACTGGATGCTCGCCCAGTTCCCGAAGGCGGCCCAGGACGAGATCTTCGGGGGCGGATGGCCTTATGTGATCGCGCCCGGCGTCACCATGCCGCCGGGAAGGGCCGTGCCCGTCGCGGGAGGCTATCGCCTCACCGGGCGATGGAAATGGGGCACCGGCGTGATGCACGCCGACTGGATCCTGGCGACGGGGATGATTCCGGGCGAGTCGCCGCCGCGCATGCTGTTCTTTGCCTTTCCTGCTTCCGACGCCGCCGTCATCGATACCTGGCAGATGGACGGCATGGTGGGCACCGGCAGCAATGACATCGCCGCCGACGACCTGTTCGTACCCGAACACCGCGTGATCGACATGGGGCTGATGCGCGAGGGCCGTGCGCCAGGCGCCCTTCTGCACGCCAATCCGATCTACCGCATGCCCATGCTGCCGTTCCTGGGGATCACCGCGGCGATACCCGCGGTCGGTACGGCCCACGCCACGGTCGGGCGTTTCCGTGATCGTCTGGGCGTACGCACCCTGCACGGTACGGTCGGCCCCCAGGGCGAGAAGCCGATCGCCCAGATGCGGCTTGCGCAGGCCGAGATGCACGCCCGGACCGCCGAGATCCTGCTGCGCGACGCGGCGCGCCAGTGCATGGTCCTGGCGGAACGGGGGACGGCCTCCACGGCCGAAGAGCGCACCTACATCCGCGTTCAGATCGCCACGCTCATGGAACACTGCCGGCAGGCGATACGGACGGTCTGCGAGGCGAGCGGCTCCAGCGCCCATTCGCTGGACAATCCGCTTCAGAGAGCGCTGCGCGACATCAATGTCATGGCCAGCCACGTGGTCTACGACCTCGACATGGCCCTGGAACTGCGCGGCCGGACCCTGGTCGGCCTGCCGCCGAATACGGCCCTAACCTGATCGGCCCGCGGGGGTCGCCTCGACCTGTGGCCGTTCCCCCCAGTCCGTCGAAAGCGCGCAGGCAAGGCCGGCCAGCGCCTCGTCTCCGATCCGCCTGCGGAGTTCGTCCTCGAGATCCCTGAGCACGGCTGAGGCGGCTGTCCGCAGGGGCGTTGTCTCTCCGGAAAAGGTGACGATCTGCGCGCGCCGGTCGTTGGGATCCGGCTCGACTGTGACCATTCCCCGCGCCGCCAGTTCGGCGATCATCTGGCTGACCGACTGACGGCTTACCCCGAGGTTCGCCGCCAGGCGGCTGGGGCGACGCTCGCCCGCCGACATGTTCGCGAACAGGAGTGACTGGGCGCGGGTGACGGGCGGCCATCCCGCGGCCTTCAGCGCCGCCTGCAGCGCGTCGTCGAACCAGTAGACCCCCATCAGGAGCTTGATCATCAGGAGGTCGCTCTGGAAGCCCCCTCCAGCGCTCCGTGGCGCAGCCCGGGGATCTGTCATGTGGCCGGGTTCCCCAGGCCCGCCTGCATCAGCATCCCAGGATATCCCGCGCACGGGCGGCGTCCTTCATGACCTGGCCGGTCATGATCTCCAGGCTGTCGAACTTTTCCTCGGGACGGAGGAAGGCGATCAGGTCGGTCTCGATGATCCGGTCGTAGATGTCTTCGTCGAAGTCGAACAGCCAGACCTCGAGCAGGGGGGCGGTGACGCCGAGGACGGTGGGGTTGATGCCGATGTTCGCGACGCCCGCCAGCTCGCGGCCGTCCGACAGCCGGGTTCGGGTGGCGTAGACGCCGAAGCGGGGTGACACATAGTCGGCCAGCGCCACATTGGCGGTGGGGAAGCCCAGCTTGCGGCCCAGCTGGCGGCCGCGCTGCACGGGCCCCTCGATGGCGAAGGGGCGGCCAAGGATGTCGGCGGCGACCTCGGGGCGACCGTCGCGCAGGGCGTCTCGCACGCCGGTGGAAGAGAACTTGTCGACCGCGTCGTCGCCGACCGGCTCGGCCACCGAGACGCCAAAGCCCATCTCCCGGCCGTAGGTCCGCATCGTCTCCGGCGTGCCGGTGCGGTCCTTGCCGAAGGAGTTGTCGAAGCCTACGGCCACGTGGCGCGCGCCGAGGCCGTCGTGCAGGACCCGCGTCGCGAATTCGCGATCGGTCATCCCGGCCAGGTCGGCGTCCAGCGGCAGGACGTAGAGCATGTCGACGCCCAGCTTCTCCAGCGCGCGGGCCTGCTGGTCGGGCTTCATCAGCCGGAAGGCGGGCTCGTCAGGGCGGAACCAGGCGCGGGGATGCGGATCAAAGGTGATGACCCCCAGCGGCGCGCCCAGATCGCGGGCGGCGGCGGCGGCGAGGTCGATGACCTTCTGGTGGCCGCGATGAACGCCGTCGAAGTTGCCCATGGCCAGGGCCGCGCCACGATCGCCGGGCGCGAGATCCTGCCAGCCGCGGATGACGCGGATACGCTTCATGCGGTCCGGCGCGGGGCGATGACGACGGCCTCGCCGTCCATGACCGTCTTGCCGGCGACCTCGCAGACGGTCTCCAGGGTCACCCGGCCCTTGGCCTCGTCGAGCGCGGTGACGGTGGCGCGGGCCACCACCAGGTCGCCGATCTTCACGGGACGGCGGAATCGCAGCGACTGCGACAGGTAGATCGCCCCGGGGCCCGGCAGGCGGGTTCCCAGGATCGCGGAGATGTAGGCCGCCGAGAGCATGCCGTGGGCGATCCGCTCGCCGAAGGTGGTGGTCCTGGCGTAGGCGTCGTCCAGGTGCACCGGATTGTTGTCGCCCGAGACCTCGGCGAAGGCCTCGATGTCGGCGGCGCCGACGACCCGGCTGGTCTCGACCGCCTGGCCGACGGTCAGTTCATCGAAATAGAAACCCTGCACCGCTTGCTCTCCTGACAGCCCGTCGCCGGACGTCTCACCAGACCATATCGGCCATGGCCCAGTTTGCGTGAAGTCCATCCTGGCGCAAAAGATCGCCGACCACAGACATCTTCAGGCCGCGCGGCCCCACCGTCTCGGCGCCGTGGATGCCGTTGGCCACGAACAGCACGTCCAGGCCGCGGGCGTTGGCGCCCCGGATGTCGGTGGGCAGGCCGTCGCCGACGCAGAGCACGCGGGCGGGATCCACCGGCCGCCCCAGCTGGGCTGCGGCCTCCTTCAGCGCCATCTCGTAGATGGGGGCATAGGGCTTGCCGGCCATGATCGAACGGCCGCCGAGGCTGTCGTAAAGCTGGGCCAGGGCGCCGCCGCAATAGATCAGCCTGTCGCCCCGCTGGACCACGATGTCGGGGTTGGCGCAGATCAGCTCCAGCCCCCGCCCGGCGCAGGCGATGAAGCGCTCGCGATAGTCGTCCGGCTCGTCGATCTCGTCGTCGTAGGGTCCGGTCACGGCGATGAAAGCTGCGTCCTCCGGACCAGCGAAATCCAGGCCGAGCCCCTCGTACAGAACCCCGTCCCGCTCCGGCCCGATGGTCCACACCGGCCCTGGCGCCCGCTCTGCCAGCAAGGCCCGGGTGGCGTCGCCCGAGGTGATCAGCTTCGTCCAGGCCGCGCGCGGCACGTTCAGGGAATCCAGCTGCTCGACGATCGGCGGGTGCGGTCGCGGCGCATTGGAGATCAGCACCACGGGACCGACCTCGGCGCGGAAACGGGCCAGCGCGTCACAGGCGGCGGGGAAGCTCTCGCGGCCGTTGTGGATCACGCCCCAGACGTCGCACAGCAACACGTCGTAGCGGCCGGCGAGCTCTGAGAGGCCGCGGATCTCTGTGGGGGAAGTCATCGGCCGCCGCGTTACCGGCAATGCCTGACCGTTTCAACCACGAAGGCCCTGGCCACGCCGAGTGAGGCCAACCCAGAGGCCGCGGAGCGGCGCCTCTCTAGGGTGGGGAACCACGGATACACGCGGATTCACACCGATGCCATCCGGCAAGCTTGTCCGTGTGAATCCGTGTGTATCCGTGGTTATGGAATCCATGAGCTGCCGCTGCCGCTGCCGCGTCGGCTCGTTTTCGCGATTCGTGTCGCGCAGCTCGCGGTTCGCCCTAGCCGGCGGCGGCGCGGCGGAGGGGGAGCTGGACGACGGTGGTGGGGGGCGGTCCGGCCTCGGCGAGGACGGCGTCCTTGATGGCGCGCGGCTCGCCGAACAGGTTGCCCTGGCCCAGCTGGATGTCGAGGTCGAGGATGTCGACCACCTGGCGCTCGTTCTCCACCTTCTCGGCGATGAGTTCGACGCCGTAGCGGCGCATCAGCAGCGCGAAGTCCTCGGCGGCGAGGTCGGGCATGGAGCGCAGGACCAGCCGGTCCTCCACCTCGGTCAGCTCGTCCAGCAGGGCCTGGGCGCCGACGCGGACGAACTTCACGTCCGAGCGTGACAGGTCCTGCAGGTCCAGGTCGAGGTCGGTGACCTTGTCGAGGCTGAAGCGGAAGCCGAGCTCGGCCAGCTTGCCCATGTTGCGGGCCTGCACCGAAGTGCGGGCGTCAAACGCGGCCTGGCCGACCTCGAAGATCAGCGCCGGGGCGAGGTCGCGGTTGGCGCGCAGCAGTTCGAGGAACTGCGGGAAGAATTCGTCGTCGCCCAGGCTGGCCATGGAGACGTTGCAGAAGATGCCCACGCGCCGGTCCTGGCCGGCCAGCCGGCGGACGATCTGCACGCAGCGGAACAGCAGGAGGTTGTCGATGGCGGTGACCATGCCCGCGGGCTCGGCCGCGGCCAGATATTCCGCCGGCATGATGATCTGGCCGGTCGGGTCGCGCAGGCGCGAGAAGCTCTCGTAGAAGACGGTCCGGCGCTGCGGCAGGGACACCACGGGCTGCAGGTAGAGGTCGACGCGGTTCGCGGCCAGGGCCTCGCGGACGATCTCTAGCATACCCATCGGCGGGCGCACGTCATGGCCGGCGCGGGCGGCGAGATAGGGTGGGGCCGGCTGGTTCTCGAACCGGCGGCTCATCTTGTGGACGAGATCCTCCAGCATGTGGACCTCGTCGGTGAGCGCGACCGATCGGGTGACGTCGGCGTCGATGGCCCGGGCGACGATGGCGACCCGGCCGTCAATCTTCACCACATGGTCCAGCAGGATCTTGTGGGCGTCGCGCACGGCTTCGACCTCACCGCGCAGATCGCGCATCTCCAGGAAGCGCATGATTATCCCGTGGGAGGCGAGGCACAGGCCAAGTCCTCCCATCAGGGCGGAGACCGCTACGCCCCAGCCGGACCCGTTGCGCCACAGGGTGAGCGCCACGATCAGCGAGAGGCACAGGTAGGTCGCAATGAGGAGCGCGAGGGTGAGCCGCCGCATGGATCCTGTTCCGAATCACCC
>CAUJHW010000011.1 GCA_963205005.1 Pseudomonadota bacterium | reverse complement strand
TCGGTCGTTATGTGCAGATCGGTGATCTGAGCGATCGTCAACAACTAGCCGCCTCCCCAAGCAGCGCGCACTGTCCCACTTAGATACGCATGCTCAACGCCGGCGGATGACGAGGTTGCGAATTTCAGTCATGTCTTCCATGGCGAAGCGAACCCCCTCGCGGCCGAGGCCGGAATCCTTCACGCCGCCATAGGGCATGTTATCCACTCTGTAGCTGGGAACGTCGCCGATGACGACGCCGCCCACGTCCAGATGATCCCACGCCTCAAGCATCTTGTAGAGATCGCGGGTGAAGACGCCAGTCTGAAGGCCGAACTTGGAATCATTTACCTCGTCGAGCGCGTCTTTGAAGTTACGGAACCTGGACAGGATGGCGACCGGACCGAACGCTTCCTCGGCATACAGCGCCGCGCTGCGGCCGACACCTTCGAGAAGGGTCGCCTCCAGCATCGCGCCGTCGCGCTTGCCGCCCACCAGCAGCCTTGCGCCGTCGGCCACCGCGGCCTGGATCCAGCTGTCCAGCCGGCTGGCCTCCTTCACATCGATCATCGGACCGACGAAGGTATCCTCATTGTGCGGGTCACCGGCGATCAGCGTCCGGGTCTTGGCCACCAGGCGATCGCGCAGCTCATCGTAGATGTCGTCGTGGATGATGATCCGCTGGACGCCGATGCAGGACTGGCCCGACTGGTAGAAGGCGCCGAAGGTGATCCGCTCGACGGCGTCGTCCAGGTCGGTGTCGGCGTCGACGATCACCGCGGCGTTGCCGCCCAGTTCCAGAACCACCTTCTTCTTGCCGGCCTTGGCCTTCAGGTCCCAGCCGACTCCGGGAGAGCCGGTGAAGGACAGGAGCTTCAGCCGCTCGTCCGTCGTGAACAGGTCTGCGCCGTCGCGCGCGGCAGGCAGGATCGAGAAGGCGCCCTTCGGCAGGTCGGTCTCGGCCAGCACCTCGCCGATGATGATCGCGCCCAGCGGGGTGCGCGAGGCGGGCTTCATCACGAACGGACAGCCCACCGCCAGGGCCGGGGCGATCTTGTGCGCCGCCAGGTTCAGCGGGAAGTTGAAGGGCGAGATGAAAGAGCAGGGGCCGATCGGCACCCGCTTCCACATGCCCTGGTAGCCGCGGGCGCGGGGCGAGATGTCGAGCGGCTGGACCTCGCCGGTCATCCGCACCGATTCCTCGGCGGCGATCCGGAACGTGTCGATCAGGCGACCGACCTCGCCGCGGCTGTCGCGGATCGGCTTGCCCGCCTCGATGCAGAGGGCATAGGCCAGTTCGTCGAACCGCTCGGTGAAGCGGTTCACGCAGTGCTGCAGCACTGCCTGACGCTCATAAGCGGCCATGCGGGCCATGGGCTCGGCGGCCTCAACGGTCGCGGCGATGCCGGCGTCGATGATCTTGGCGTCGGCCAGCGCGACCCGGGTCGCGACCTTGCCCGTGTACTTGTCCGTCACCTCCAGATCGAGGTTCGGGGTCTGGGCCTCATTGGCCAGGTAGAGCGGGTAGGAGTCCTTCAGCGCGACCATATCCGTGTCCCCGAGCACTGTCCGCCTTGGGCGGGGTCTGCTCAATCCTGCAAGAGCGAGGCCGCCCGGTCCCGAAGGCCCGGGCGCCCGATGGCCGCCTCAGATCGCGGCGCTCAGTTCCTTGATCTGCCGGTTCAGGATCAGGTCGTTGTCCGAATAGTCGACCGGGCAGTCGATGAGGTTCACCCCGGGCGTATCGAGGCACTTCTTGAGCAGTTCCGGCAGTTCGGACGCGCTCGAGACCCGATAACCATTGGCGCCGTAGGACTCTGCGTACTTCACGAAATCCGGGTTGCCGTAGGTGAGCCCCCAGTCCTTGAAGCCCATGTTCGCCTGCTTCCAGCGGATCATGCCGTAGCTGTTGTCGTTCAGGATCAGGACGGTGATGTTCAGCTTCAGGCGGACCGCGGTCTCCATCTCCTGGCTGTTCATCATGAAGCCGCCATCGCCGCAGATCGCCATGACCTTGCGGTCCGGATAGACCATCGATGAGGCCATGGCCGAGGGCAGGCCCGCGCCCATGGTGGCGAGGGCGTTGTCTAGCAGCACCGTGTTCGGCATCCGCGCCGGATAGTTGCGGGCGAACCAGATCTTGTAGACGCCATTGTCGAGACAGATGATCCCGTCATCCGGCATCGCCGCGCGGATCTGGTGCACCAGATGCTGCGGATAGATCGGGAAGCGCATGTCGCCGGTGGACTTGGCGGTGTGCTCCACCTCGGCGGCGCGGGCCTTGAACATGGCCGAGAAGTCCCACCCGGCCTGGGGCAGGATGTCTTCCTTGATCTGCCAGATGGCGTTGCCGATGTCGCCGATCACCTCGTACTGCGGGAAGTAGACCGGATCGACCTCGGCAGAGCGGAAGTTGATGTGGATCACCTCCGTGCCGCCCTGTTGCATGAAGAACGGCGGCTTCTCGATCACGTCGTGGCCGACGTTGATGATCAGGTCGGCGGCGCCGATGGCCCGGTGGACGAAATCGCCGGCCGACAGGGCCGCGCAGCCCAGAAACTTCGGGTTCAGCTCATCCACCACGCCCTTGCCGAGCTGGGTGGAGACGAACGGGATGCCGGTCTTCTCGATGAACTGCGAGAGCATCCGGCTGGTCATGGCGCGGTTCGCGCCGGCGCCGATCACGAGGATGGGCGACTTGGCGGCCTCGATTCGCTTGGCGGCTGCGCGGATCGACTTCTCGTCGGCGACCGGGCGGCGGGCGTTGCTCTTCGGGAAGGGGACCGAGTCAGTGTGCTCGTCGGCCACGTCCTCGGGGAACTCGATGTGAACGGCGCCCGGCTTTTCCTCCTGCGCCAGGCGGAACGCCTCGCGGATCCGCGAGGGGATGTTGTCGGCCGAGGCGAGCTGGTGCGTGTACTTGGTGATCGGCTTCATCATGTCGACCACGTCGAGGATCTGGAACCGACCCTGCTTGGACTTCTTGATGGGCTTCTGGCCGGTCAGCATCATCATCGGCATGCCGCCGAGCTGGGCGTAAGCCGCGGCGGTCACGAAGTTGGTCGCGCCCGGACCAAGGGTGGCGACGCAGACCCCGGCCTTGCCGGTATGCCGACCGTAGGTGGCGGCCATGAACCCCGCGCCCTGTTCGTGGCGGGTCAGGATCAGCTGGATCTTCTTGGAGCGCGAAAGGCTGTCAAGGAAGTCGAGGTTTTCCTCACCTGGCACCCCGAAGACGTGCAGCACGCCTTCCTCTTCCAGACATTGCACGAAAAGATCCGACGCCTTGGTCATGTGTCGCCCCCCAAACCCAAGCTGTGAGTTGTCGCAAATTCCGGCGACTTGTGAAGGGGCTTAAAGCAGCCTTGGACAACACAGTTCGATTTGCGCTTAAGTCACGCTTTAATTCGTAGTTAGAATTCTACGGACGAGCAGCCGGTGAGGGGTTTCGCCGGCCATAGGGGGCAGACATGGCGGTAAGTGATCACGTCGATCTAGGGGCGTTCATTGAGGGGGTGAAACGGCGTAACCCGGGGCAACCGGAATTCGCCCAGGCGGTTCAGGAAGTCGCCGAGGACATCTTCGATTTCATCCAGGACAAGGAGCAGTACCACAAGTACCAGATCCTTCGCCGGATCGCCGAGCCCGACCGGGTGATCAGCTTCCGCGTCTGCTGGGAAGACGACAACGGCAACATCCGCGTTCAGCGCGGATGGCGTGTCCAGAACAACAACGCGATCGGCCCCTACAAGGGCGGCATCCGCTTCCACCCGTCGGTGACGGAAAGCGTGCTGAAATTCCTGGCCTTCGAGCAGACCTTCAAGAACGCGCTGACCGGCCTGCCCATGGGCGGCGGCAAAGGCGGGGCGAACTTCAATCCGAAGGGCAAGTCCGACAACGAGGTAATGCGCTTCTGCCAGTCGTTCATGAACGAGCTGTACCGGCACATCGGCGCCGATGTGGACGTTCCGGCCGGCGACATCGGCGTGGGCGCACGTGAGATCGGCTACATGTTCGGCCAGTACAAGCGCCTGACCAACGAGTTCACCGGCGTGCTGACCGGGAAGGGCCTTGAGTACGGCGGCAGCCTGATCCGCACCGAGGCCACCGGCTACGGCGCGGTCTACTTCCTGCGCAACATGCTCGCGACGCAGAAGAACGGCATCGAGGGCAAGAAGGTGGTGATCTCCGGCTCCGGCAACGTGGCGACCCACGCGGCCGAGAAGATCAACCAGCTGGGCGGCAAGGTGCTGACGCTCTCGGACTCCGAGGGCTTCATCTACGACCCGGCGGGCATCGACGAGACCAAGGTCAACTGGGTCAAGGACCTGAAGAACAAGCGCCGTGGCCGGATCTCGGAATACACCAAGGAATTCCCGGGTTCGGAATTCCACGTCGGCAAGACGCCGTGGAGCGTGCCCTGCGACCTGGCCCTGCCGTGCGCCACCCAGAACGAACTGACCGGCGACGACGCGCGCACCCTGGTCGGCAACGGCTGCATCGCGGTGTCGGAAGGCGCCAACATGCCGACGACCCTGGAAGGTGTGCACATCTTCAAGGACGCCCAGATCCTGTTCGCGCCGGGCAAGGCCGCCAACGCCGGCGGCGTGTCGGTGTCAGGCCTGGAAATGAGCCAGAACTCGGCCCGCATTTCCTGGAAGGAAGAGGAGCTGCAGCGCCTGCTCGAGGACATCATGGCCGGCATCCACGCCTCCTGCGTGGAGTACGGCGGCCGTCCGGGCTCCAAGGTCACCGACTATGTCCGCGGCGCGAATATCGCGGGCTTCAAGAAGGTGGCCGACGCCATGCTGGCCTTCGGCGTGGTGTAGCCCCAGGCCACACGACGACGGAAACGATCGACGCCGCCCCGGGCAACCGGGGCGGCGTTCTTCATTGCGGGACGGGAATGTCCTCCGGGCTCGGCCCGTAGACCAGGAGATCAGTCTCCGGCGCCCTTGCGGGCCACCGCCTGCGACCAGCGCAGGGTCTCCAGCGGCGGGTGGCCCGCTGGCGGGGTGGCTTTGCCGGGCGCATGGAAACTGTGGCAGGTGGTGCAGTCGGCGTCGTCTGCGGCCTTGGTCTGGGCCTCGGTCTTGCCGTGGCAGTTCGCGCACTTGGCCAGGTCCGGGATCAGCACGTCCGTCGTCCGCTCGGACGTCTCGGCCTTATGGCAGTCGGCGCATTTGTAGCCGCCGTCCTTGGCCTGTCCGGGCCCGCCATGTTCGGGGACGCCGTGGTCGAAGGCGCCGCGCGGCATGTAGCGCTGGGTCAGCTTGACCGGCGCCATCTGCACCGTGTCACCGGCCCAGGTGATGCTGTGACAGTCGAAGCACGCGCCGCCCTTCGAGAAGGTCGCCCGGTAGGCGCTGGCGCCGGTTGCGGCAAACGCCGTGGGGCGGATCATGCCCGGGCGCGCGCGGTCGGAACCTCCGGCGCCATCCAGCGAACGGCCGGCGAGGGTGTCGACCACCTTCTGCAGTTCGCCGTGCGGCAGGTTGCGAAGCTGGCCGGCCGCATCGCGGGTGAAGGCCAGGCTGTGACAGGCGGCGCAGTCCCGCTCCATCTCGATCGGCTTGAAGCCGGCGCCCGCCGCGTCGCGACGGTGGCAAGAGGCGCATTCGAGCGCCGCGCCGTAACCGTTCGCCTTGCCCAGACCGATGGCCTGGCGGGCGACGCCGCCCATCGGGTCGAGGTGCATCTTGTGCGGGAAGATCAGGCCGTTACGCTCCTGCGGCGCACCCTTGAGCTCAAGCCGCTGGAATGTGGGCTTCGGGCCGCCGGCCGAGGTCATGATCAGCGGACGGAAGGCGGGGTGGCGACCCCAGTCCGGCGTGTCGATCAGCTGGGTTTTCGTCAGCCGCGACTTCAGCTTGCTGTGGCAGCTCTCGCAGTCCTGGACGACCACCAGGGTCGGCTTGTCGGCGAGCGGCGCCTTGGGGTCGGCGTCGACGGCCGGCGCGGCCTTGCCGGGCTTGGTATGCTCCAGGTGGCAGCTCGCGCAGCGGTCGGTCGGGTGATTGAAGGCGCGCTGGACCAGCGTGCCGATCTTCGGGGCCAGACCATCGGGCAGGGGCGTTGCCCTGCTCAGGTCGGCGTGCGGGGCGTGATCGGCGACCAGCCGCGGCTCGAAGGGGCTGCCGCCATCCTTAGAACGGGCCAGGACCTTCGCGTCGGCGGCCGGATCGGCCCCGGCCTTGTGGCAGGACAGGCAGGCCTCGTCGCGCACCGCCACGAAGGCGTTGGTGTGACAGGACTTGCAGTCGTTCTCGAGGAAGGCGTGCGACTTCGACAGCGGGCCGCTCGACCACTGCTGGTCCGGATGGATCTGCACGTGGGACAGCCACACCGAACCCAGCAGCGGGACCAGCAGGCAGGTCAGGAAGATACCGATCCCCAGCACCCAGGCCATGTTGCGACGGCCCAGCACCTTGGCCTTCAGCGAGAAGATGCTGGGGCTGGGGTGATGCTCATGCTCCTCGCGGGTGACCACGATCACCGCGCCGCCATCCTCGCCGGGCGAGAAGGCCAGCCGGTAGTCGCCGAACGCGGCCACATTGTCGCCGGTGACATTGAAGTCGACCCGCTGGGTCGAGCGTCCGTTCAGCTCGAACGGCACGCCGCTGATGCTTTCCAGCGTGACCCGGCCGGGTCCTGCGAACCGGACCTTGGCATGATGCAGGTCGATCGACAGATCGGTCAGCAGGATGTCGCTGTCGGTCGCCCGTCCGATCGTCAGTTCCGGTCCCGGAAGATGACGCTCGCGGATGATCGGGTCGCCGCCTGCGGCGCGCTGAGTGATCAGCTTGAGGTGGAATTCCTGGGCCATTTCACCAGTAAGCGAAGACGCTGACGATGTGCGCGATGAGCGCCGCCAGCAGGGCGAAAGTGGCCGGGATGTGCACGAAAAGCCATGCTTCCAGCAGCGCGGTGATGCGCATCTGGCGGCGGGCGAGCGCGAGCGCGTCGGCCTTTTGCTGCATCAGGCCTTCGACCTTGGCCAGAGCCTCGACGTCCCGCTCGGTCTTCGGGCGGGGCAGGGCGCGGGCTCGGATCATGGCCTGACGGTTGGCGCAGTTGTCATAGGCGCCGGTCAGGCGCTGCCAGAAACCGCCGCCGATCTCGGTGTCCTCGATGGAATGGCGGATGATCGCCGCGCCGGAGCGGTCCAGGGGCTGGGCGGCTTCCTGCAGCTGGGCGTCCAGGCTGGCGATGGTCTCCAGCATCTGCTTGCGGGTGACCTCGCCGCGGTTGGCGCTGAGCCGGTGGGGCAGGACCGAATAGGCCCAGATGCCGAAGCCGCCCGAGGCGATCACCAGCATCATCAGGGTGTAGGCCAGGGTGTGCACGTTCCAGCCGAACTGGAACCCGGTGTGCAGGGTCGCCAGGACGATGAGCGACAGGCCGAGATAGACGTGCGCAGATACCCAGGCCTTGAGCGAGTAATGGCCGTCGCTGACCGCGCGCTTGCGGATGCCCAGGCAGGCCAGCCATACGATGAGGCCGGCGCTGGCCGTGCCCAGGAGATAGCCCAGCCAGCTGCCGCCGCTGGGCGGTTCGCGCAGCTGGGCGGCGGTCACGAAGTAGACGCCCACTGCGACCACGCAGAGACCCGAGGCGATCTGCGCCCAGCGGAATCCCTTGTGACGGAGGAACCCCTCGTGGGTCCTCTGCCGAACGCGTTCCGTATGCCCCCCGGCGTGTGTCACGACCTTAGCCCGCGCCCCCTTCGATCCGCGCCACCGACAGGAAGGCGTCCGGCGATACGCGGATCGCCGCCCCCGTCGGACACGCCCTCACGCACGCCGGTCCCCCCGACTTGCCAGAACACATGTCGCACTTGATGGCCAGTTTTGGCGATTCAGTATTCTGCTTGGCGCCGGCTTTCTTACGCCATTCGTAATCGGGCTGGCCGGGGCCGGGGCCCATGCCGAACAGCATCCACTTGAACAGGCTGGGCTTCGGCGGCGGCGGCTTGTCCATCTGGATCACGCCATAGGGACAGGCCCGCTGGCAGTTTCCGCAGCCGATGCAGGCGTCGGAGATGAACACCTCGCCGTCCGGACCGCGCCGGATCGCGTTGGGCGGGCAATCGCTCATGCAGTGCGGGTGCTCGCAGTGCCGGCACGAAGTGGGCACGTGGATGTCTGCGAAGGTGGTGCCGGCCTCGCGGTTCAGGCGGCTCAGGCCGTCATGGCTGTCGGCGCAGGCCTTCTCGCAGTTGTCGCAGCCGACGCAGAGGCTCTCGTCGATCAGCAGCACGTCGGTGGCCTCGCCGATGCCCTGCTTGATCAGGAAGTTGGCGACCGAAGAGTACATGTCTACGGCGCCGCCGAACTTGTCCTGCTGGCTCTCGATGAACTCGTTGATCTCGCGCCGGGCCTTCATCTCGCCGCGCATGCGCTTGTCGAGTTCGGGCTTGCGCTTGAGCAATTCGCGGAACGGCTCGGCGGGCAGCTTGACCACGGTGGAACGGATCGCGGCCTTCACCGTGGCCACGCGCGGTGAGCGCTCGATCATCGCCATCTCGCCGGAGTAGGACCCCGCGGGCACGTAGGACATGAAGACCGGCTTTCCGCCGAGGGTCTTCTCCACGATCATCGAGCCGGAGCGGATGATGTAGAGGTCGTCCGAGATGTCGCCTTCGCTGATGATCGCCTCACCAGGCTTCACGTCCTTCACCTCGGCGCCCGCCAGCACCTCGCGGATGTCGGCGGGGGTCAGGCCGGACTTGAAGATCTGCAGCACCTGGCGCTCGGTGGTGATGCGGTTCACCGTCTCGCGGGCTTCCGGCACCTGCGACATCAGCTTCAGGGCGGCCATGCGGGGGATTTCCACGCAGATGCAGGGCTCGGCCGCACGGATGGTGGCGCCGCGCCGGCGGCCCGAGATCAGGCCCACCTCGCCGAAGATAGAGCTCTCGCCGATCGGCACCGTGATGGCGGGGTTGGTGGGATCGACCTCGACCTTCACCGAACCGGAGGCGATGCCGAACACCGACGAGCCCTGCTCGTTGCGGATGAAGATCGCATCGCCGGAGTTGTAGGCGCGGACCTCGGAGTCGAGAAGGAACTCGCGCATCTGCAGCGGCGACAGGCCGTTGAGGATCTCGACGTGGCTGCGAAGGAATTCCAGCCACTCGGCGACGGACCGGTTGCCCGGCAGGCCCTTCAGCTTGTCCTTCAGCAGCGGCTCGTCCGCCGCTTCCAGGCTGGTGTTGCCGCTGATGTATTCAACGACGTCATAGCCCTGGTTCATGCAGTGCTTGATCAGCGGATAGCCGGCCAGCGCCCCGATCACATAGATGCCGGGCTTCGTGGTGCTCTCGAAAGTTGGCGAGAGGGTGGGGAAGGCGGTCCGGTCCGGGCTGGCGAAGGCGACCCCAGCCGATTCGACGAAGGCGCGAGGCGGGGCTGCGCCCATCCGGGCGATGATGCGGTCGCACTTGTAGCGGGACGACCCCTGCGGCGTGTCCACCGTGATCCAGCCCGGCTCGACCAGGCTGGTGTTCGATTCGGTGAGGACCGAGATGCGGCCCGCGTCCCGTGCGGCCAGCAGCCCGTCGACGTTGGGCTTCTTGGCGGTGGGGAAGTCGGCGCCCCGGTTCAGCAGGGTGACCGTGTTGTTCTGGCCCGCGTCGGCGATCAGGCCCATCGCGTTCTCGATGCCCGCATCGCCGCCGCCGATGACGAAGATATGCTCGTCTGTGTACTCGCCGGGATCGTCCAGCTGGTACTGGACGTGGGGCAGGTTGCCGCCGTCGCAGCGCATCAGGTTCGGGTTGCCCTGGGTGCCGACCGCCAGGACGATGGTCTCGGCCTGGACCGGGTCGCCCTTCTTCAGCTCGATCGTGAAGGCGCCCTTTTCGCCGGTGATCGCCTTGACGTCGGCATTGAACTTCACGTTCACGCCGGCGGCGCGGGTGTCCTGGTTCCACTGATCCAGGATCTTCTCGCGCTTGCCCGCGTCGAATTCGCAGTCTGAGCGCAGCACCAGCACTGACGGCGTCGCCATCACGTGCTTGCCCTTCTGGTAGCGGTAGATGGTGTCGGAGAGGTGGTCGGTCTTCTCCAGCAGGATGTGGGACAAGCCCTTCTTGGCCGCATGCGCAGCCGCGCTCAATCCGGCCGGACCGGATCCGATGATCGCGATCTTGTAGACTTCAGCCATTCCCCCACGCCCCCGCGCCACGGCCACTGGCCGCAACGCCTATAACTTCACGCCTCCGGCCACGTTTGGCACTTGCACCATTCCCGATCTTGAATGAACCCGCTACCACGCGATGCAGGTCTCAGGGGAGCACAAAGTCCATGTCTGCGGAAGTCGGCCAGTTCGCGCTGATTCTCGCGTTGCTGCTGGCGCTTGTTCAAGCCGTGGCGCCGCTGTGGGGTGCGCACAGGGGGGACGGGGTGCTGATGGCCGTCGGACGGCAGGCGGCCCTGCTGCAGGCGGTCTTCGTTTCGGTGGCCTTCGGATGCCTCGCCTACGCCTTCGTCACCTGCGATTTTTCGGTCTCCCTGGTCGCCCAGCACAGCAACACGGCCCAGCCGGCGCCCTACAGATTCGCCGCGACCTGGGGCAGCCACGAGGGCTCGATGCTGCTCTGGGTGCTGATCCTGGCCCTCTGCGGTGGCGTGCTGGGGGCCTTCGGCGGGACCCTGCGCGAGACGCTGCAGGCGCGGGTTCTGGGGGTCCAGGGCATGATCGCGGCCAGCTTCCACGGCTTCCTGCTGTTCACCTCCAACCCGTTCCTGCGACTCGATCCGGCGCCGCTGGAGGGAATGGAGCTCAATCCGTTGCTGCAGGATCCCGGTCTGGTGATGCACCCGCCGGTGCTCTACGCGGGCTACGTGGGCTTCTCGGTGGCCTTCTGCTTCGCGGTGGCGGCCCTGATCGAGGGCCGGGTGGACGCCGCATGGGCGCGCTGGGTGCGCCCCTGGGTGCTGGCGGCCTGGATCCCGCTCACCTTGGGCATCACTCTGGGCAGCGCCTGGGCCTACTATGAGCTGGGCTGGGGCGGCTGGTGGTTCTGGGACCCGGTCGAGAACGCCTCGCTGATGCCGTGGCTGCTGGGCACCGCGCTGCTGCACTCGGCTCTCGTGCTGGAACGACGCGGCGCCCTGGTCAGCTGGACCATACTGCTCTGCATCCTGACCTTTTCGCTCAGCCTGGTCGGCACCTTCCTTGTCCGCTCGGGCATCCTGACCAGCGTTCATGCCTTCGCGGTCGACCCGAAGCGGGGCGTCTATGTCCTGGGGATCATCGCCCTGACGACCGGGCTGTCGCTGGCGCTCTACGGCTGGCGGGCGCCGGCGATCCGGTCGGGCGCCCTGTTCCAGCCGGTGTCGCGGGAGGGGGGCATCACCCTCAACAACCTGTTCCTCACCGCGCTTTGCGCCACGGTGTTCCTCGGCACCTTCAGCCCTGTGTTCATCGAGATGCTGAACAAGGACAAGATATCGGTCGGCCCGCCCTACTACGCCCGCACCTTCGCGCCGCTGGCGATTCCGCTGCTGGCGCTGGTGGTGTTCGGACCGCTGCTCAACTGGAAGCGTGACGACTGGCGCGCGGTGATGAAGCGGGCGCGGGTCCCCGCGGCGATGGCCGCGGCCGCGATCGTTCTGGGCCTCGCCTTCAACGGGCTGAAGGGCGTGGTCACCGCCGCCGGCCTCGGGCTTGCCGCCTGGCTCATCGTCGGATCGGCGCTGATCCTGGTCCGCCGATGGTGGGCGGGACGGGCCTATCTCGCCCGCTCGATCCGCACGACGCCGCGCTCGATCGTCGGCCTGACCCTGGCGCACGCCGGGCTCGGCCTGCTGACCCTCGGCATCACCGGGGTGACGGCCTGGGAGAGCGACAAGGTGCTCAGCATGCGCGAGGGCGACACCGTTGCGTTCGCCGGCCGCACCCTGACCCTGACCGCTTTCGAGACCGTGCAAGGCCCGAACTATCAGGCCCGAGAGGCCCGCTTCACGGTGAAGGGGCAGGGCGCCCCCTATGTCCTGAGCAGTCAGAAGCGGTTCTATCCGACGGCCCAGTCCCAGACCACCGAGGCGGGCATCAAGGTGACCCCGCTGGGCAATCTCTATGTCTCGGTGGGAGAGGAATCGCCAACGGGCGTGGTCGTTCGCCTCTGGAACCATCCGCTGATCGTATGGATCTGGATCGGCGGGTTCCTGATGGGCGCCGGCGGGGCGGTTTCGCTCAGCGACCGTCGCCTGCGGCTCGGCGCGGCGACCAAGGTCGTTCCCGTCTCGGCCCAGCCGGCGCCTGCTGAATGAGGCGGCTTCTCTTCCTCGCTCCCGTTGTGGTGTTCGTCGCCGTGTTGATCGGCTTCTTCGCGGGGCTTGGCCGCGATCCGACGCTGCTGCCGTCGACGATGATCGACAAGCCGGTGCCGGCCTTCAGTCTGCCACCGGTCCGTCCCGAGGCGCAGGGCTTTGCCACCACCGACCTGGGGGGCGAGCCGGCGCTGGTGAACTTCTACGCCTCCTGGTGCGCCGCCTGCCGGATCGAGCATCCGTTCCTTATGCGGCTGCGCAGCCAGGGCGTGACCTTACACGGGGTCGACTGGAAGGATGAGCGCGAGGCCGGCTTCAAATGGCTGGCCGACCGGGGCGATCCCTATGTTCGCGTTGGACATGACGGCAGCGGCCGCACTGGAATCGACATGGGGGTCTCTGCGGTTCCGGAGACCTTTGTGGTCGATAAGCGCGGCCGGGTCCGCTACCGGCACGTGGGCGCCATCACCGCCGAGGTCTGGGAACAGAAGCTGGGACCGATGATGGAAAAGCTGAGGGCCGAGCTGTGAAGCGTCTCCTGCTGATAGCCGTAGCGGCCGCGAGCCTTGCCGGCCCTGCCGGGGCGGTGAACCCCGACGAGCAGATGGCCGATCCGGCGATGGAGGCGCGGGCGCACAAGCTGTCGCGCGACCTGCGCTGCGTGGTCTGCCAGAACCAGTCGATCGACGATTCCGACGCCGCGCTCGCCCGCGACCTGCGGATCATCCTGCGGGAACGGATCGCCGCGGGCGACACTGACGAACAGGCCGTGGCCTTCCTGGTGGCGCGCTATGGCAGTTTCGTGCAGCTGCAGCCGCCCATGCGCTTCGATACGCTCGCACTCTGGTTCGGGCCGCTGGCGGTGCTGCTGGCGGGCGGGATCGGGGCTGCGATCTACATCCGGGGCCGGGCTCCGGCGCGGTCGGCGACGCTGAGCGCCGAGGAAGAGGCCGAGGTGGCCGAGCTGCTGAACTCTGACAAGGCGGGCTGAATGCTCTGGATGATCCTCACCCTGATGACGGTCGTGGCCGCCGTCGGCCTGGCGATCCCGCTGATCCGTCGCCGCGACGCCGGGCGGGCGGAACGCAATGACGCCGTGGGCGTGCTGAAGGCGCAGCTCGGTGAGCTGGAGGCCCAGGCCCAGGCGGGCGCCATCGCCGGGCCGGAAGCCGAGGCGCTGAAGAGCGACCTGAAGCGCCGGGTCCTGGCGGAAGGTCGCAAGCCGGAGGCGGCGCCGCGGCCGCTGAGCGAGCGCACCCTGCTGATCGTGGCCCTGACCCTGGTGGTGACGGTGACCCTGGCCGGGACCGGTCTCTACCTGGCCATGGGCAAGCCCAACCTTAAAGCCGCGCCGGGCGTGGCGGCGGCGGGGACGGGGACGGGGACGGGCGAAGCCGGCGCCCATCCGCAGGGCGACACCACGGCGATGATCGCCGAGCTTGAGACCCAGATGAAGCAGCATCCCGAGAACGCCGAGGGCTGGCGGATGCTGGGTTGGTCCTATCTGCAGACGGGCCGCAACGCCGAGGCGGCGATCGCCTACGGCAAGGCCGTGGCCCTGGATCCGACCAACAACGAGTATCTCTCCGCCCAGGGGGAATCGACGGTCCTGGCCGCTGACGGGCAGGTCACGCCTGCGGCCGAGGCGCTGTTCCGGCGGGCGGTCGCGGCCGAGTCCGGCGATCCCCGGGCGCGCTACTACCTGGCCGTCGCGAAGGATCAGCGCGGCGAGCACGAGGCCGCCATGAACGACTGGATCGCCCTGCTGAAGTCCGCGCCGCCGGACGCGCCCTGGGCGCCGGAAGTCAGGACCTTCGTCGAAAAGGTCGCCGCGGATCGCAAGATGGACATCTCGGGCCGGCTGCCGCCGCTCGCAGGTGGTGTCGCCGCCGCTCAACCCGGTCCCACCCCCGAGCAGATGGCGGCGGCCCAGAGCATGAACCCCGGCGATCGCGACGCCATGGTCCAGGGCATGGTCAACGGGCTGGCGGAAAAGCTGAAGGCCAACCCGCGCGATCGCGCCGGCTGGGAGCGGCTGATCCGCGCCCGGATGGTCCTGGGACAGGCGGACCAGGCGGCGGCGGATTACCGGACGGCGGCGAAGGCGTTCGCAGGATCTCCCGCCGACCAGCAGGCTCTCCGCCAGACCGCCGCACAGCTCGGCGTGCCGGTCAGCTAGATGCCGGATTTAGCCGAGAGGGCCGGGGCGGGTCCCGCCGCGCAGCGGATCCTGGAACTGCTGCCGGAACCGGTGATCCTGGTCCAGGCCGCAGAGGGCGAGGCCCCCGAGATCGCCTATGGCAACCAGGCGGCGCGCGAGGTCTTCCGGATCGAGCTCGCCGGGGCGCCGCTGGGCGCGGCCCTGCGCCGACCCGAGGTGCTGGAGGCCATCGAGGAGGCGCTGGCCACATCGACCTCGACCGAGGTGGCGTTCGAGACCATCGGGGTCCAGCCGCGGTTCTGGCGGGCCTTCGCCAAGCCGCTGGGCATCGATGCGGAAGGCATTCGTCAGCTGGTGGTGGTGCTTCGCGACGAGACCGACGCCCGGCGCACCGAACGCATGCGCGCCGACTTTCTGGCCAACGCCAGCCATGAACTGCGCACCCCGCTGGCCTCGCTGGCGGGCTTCGTCGAGACGCTGCGCACCCATGCCAAGGACGATCCCGAGGCGCGGGACCGGTTCCTTGGGATCATGGCCCAGCAGGCGACCCGCATGGCGCGCCTCGTGGACGACCTGCTGTCGCTGAGCCGTATCGAGCTGAACGAGCACATCGCCCCTTCGGGCAAGGTCGACCTGAGCCGGACCATCCAGGACGTTACCGACGCCATCCGGCCGCTGACGGCGGAACGGGGCGTCTCGGTCGCGGTGGACTCTCCCGCCGAGGTCGGGTCGGTGATCGGCGATCGCGACCAGCTGGTCCAGGTCATCCAGAACCTGGTGGACAACGCCGTGAAGTACACCGCCAAGGGCGGAACCGTTCGCGTCAGCCTTGCGGCGGCGCCGACCCTGGAAGTCGCCCGCGCCGCCAGCCGCCCCGGAGTCAGCCTTTCGCTCCTGTCGCCTGACGCCAGCGACGGGCAGGCCTATGTGGTGCTGAGGGTGCGCGACGAGGGTCCGGGTATCGCCCGCCAGCATCTGCCGCGTCTCTCGGAACGCTTCTATCGCGTCGAGGGGCAGCGAAGCGGCGGCACCGGCCTGGGCCTGGCGATCGTCAAGCACGTCGTCAATCGCCACCGCGGAGGCCTGACAGTCGAAAGCGCCGAGGGCGAGGGCGCCACATTCAGCGTCTACCTGCCGGCGGTGTCGCACCAACCTTAGGTGTCGCAAAACTGTCGTGAGTTCGCATTAGTTTGCGCGCTCATGGAGACCAGCCAGTGACACGCACCCTGACGGCCGAGTTACGACAGCTGACCGCGGAGGTTATCCGCATGGGCGGCCTGGCGGAGGCCCAGGTTGTCGACGCCGTGGACGCCGTGGTCCGACGCGATGTGCCGCTGGCCCAGGCCCTGATCATCCGCGACCTTCGCCTCGACACCCTGCAGAGCGAGGTCGAGCGCCGCGCGCTGGCGCTGATCGGTCGGCACCGGCCGGGCGAAGCCGACCTGCGGCGCGCCATCTCGACCCTCAAGCTGGCGATGAACCTGGAACGCTGCGGGGACCTGGCCCGCAATATCGCCAAGCGCAGCCTCGTCCTGTCGGCCGGCGAGCCGCTGCTGCCCCTGACCGGCGCCATCGAACGGATGGGACGGCTGGTCTCGGCCCGCCTGCGCGAGGTGCTGGACGCCTATGCCGCCGGCGACGTGGAGCCTGCCCTGGATGTCTGGCGGCGGGACGGCGAGGTGGACGAGCATTACGAGAGTCTGTTCCGCGAACTGCTGGCGCTGATGACCGCTCACCCCGGCGCGGTAGCGGCCGGCGCGCACCTGCTGTTCGTGGCGAAGAACCTGGAACGCATCGGCG
This sequence comes from Pseudomonadota bacterium, assembly GCA_963205005.1. Taxonomy (GTDB): domain Bacteria; phylum Pseudomonadota; class Alphaproteobacteria; order Caulobacterales; family Caulobacteraceae; genus Phenylobacterium. The sequence goes on along the minus strand of CAUJHW010000011.1, from coordinate 7,871 downwards.
ACCACGCCACCAATATTGCAGAGATCCTGCACTTCCAGATGACCGGCGAGGAGCTGGTCGGCGAACGTCCCAAGGTCAGCCTGCCCGACCTGGACGCGGAGGTGGTGTCATCGTGACCCCCTACATCCTGGTGGTCGAGGACGAGGACGCGCTCGCGACCCTGCTCGACTACAACCTGATCAAGGAAGGCTTCCGTGTCGAACGGGCCGCCGACGGCGAGGAGGCCCTGCTGCGGGTCGCCGAGGAGCCGCCGGACCTCGTGGTGCTGGACTGGATGCTGCCGAAGGTGTCGGGCGTCGAGGTCTGCCGGCAGATCCGCGCCGGCGTCGAGACCCGCAAGACTCCCGTCCTGATGCTTACCGCGCGGGGCGAGGAAAGCGACAAGGTCCGGGGCCTGGAGACCGGGGCCGACGACTATGTGGTCAAGCCCTTCGCCATGAGCGAACTGGTCGCCCGCATCCGCGCCCTGCTGCGGCGAACCCGGCCGGAGCTGCTGGACGAGCGGCTCGAGTATGCCGACCTGATGCTGGATCGCGCGCGTCACCGGGTGACCCGGGGTGGCCGCGACGTCCATCTGGGGCCGACGGAATACCGGCTGCTGGACTTCCTGATGCAGCGGCCGGGGCGGGTGTTCAGCCGCGAGCGCCTTCTCGACGCGGTCTGGGGCGCCAACACCTATGTCGAGGTCCGCACCGTGGACGTCCATGTAGGCCGCCTCCGCAAGGCGCTCCGCCAGCCCGGGACCCCGGACCTGATCCGCACGGTCAGGTCGGCGGGCTACTCGCTGGACGTGGATGGGTAGCGCCTGTCACCGGCGTGTCACGGACTCCGCCTAGCGCTGGGCAAACTCGCCGTTGGGGGACGCGATGTCCGAGACACTGCCAACCGTCCGCTGCCGCGCCGCCTTCATTTCGGACATCCACCTGGGCACGCGCGGCTGCCAGGCCGAGCTGCTTCTGGAGTTCATCCGCGAACTGGAGTGCGAGACCCTCTATCTGGTCGGCGATATCGTCGACGGCTGGAAGCTGAGGTCCGGCTGGTTCTGGCCGCAGGCGCACAACGACGTGGTCCAGAAGATCCTGCGTCTGGCGCGCAAGGGCGTGCGGGTCGTCTACATCCCCGGCAACCACGATGAGCGCATCCGCGACTTCTGCGGGGTCCACTTCGGCGGAGTCGTGGTGGCGCGCGACATGATCCACGAGACCGCCGACGGCCGGCGCTACCTTGTCACCCATGGCGACGAGTTCGACGGCGTGGTGCAGAACGCCCGCTGGCTCGCCCTGCTGGGGGACTGGAGCTACCGCGGGCTGCTGGCGCTCAACACCCATTTCAACCGTCTGCGCAGGCGACTGGGCCTGAACTACTGGAGCCTGTCGGCCTTCCTGAAGCACAGGGTGAAGGACGCCGTCGCCTTCATCGACCAGTACAAGACCGCGATGGCCGACGAGGCCCGGCGGCGCGGTGTGCAGGGTGTGATCTGCGGGCACATCCACAAGGCCGAGCGTCGCGACTTCGACGGGATCGACTACATCAACGACGGCGACTGGGTGGAAAGCTGCACGGCCGTGGTCGAGGGCTTAGATGGACGCCTCGAGATCGTCCACTGGCTTTCGGCGCGCAGGTTGCTGGCGGCCGGCCCGCCACGGCTGGCGGCGCCCCTGGCCGCCTGAGCGCCGCCCGACGCCCTCAAAAAGAAGGCCGCGACCGCGGGGGACGGTCGCGGCCAGGCCGGTCTCGGGGTGACCGGCTTGGAGAGATACGCGAGAGGTTACGGCCCTCAGCCTAGCCACCCAGCGTGTCGTCCGCGTGACGGTCGGGCGAAGGTGGCAAGACCTCCACCGCGATCGTCCGAGGCGGCTAGAAGTTGAGCTGCCCCCTGGCGGCGACGGCGTTGTAGCTCTGGCCCGTCTGCAGACCCGTGGCGCCCAGCCGGTCGACGTCCACATGCTGGTAGTCGAGCATGATCCGCATCGAGGGGTTCAGGTACCAGTTGAGGCCGAGGGTCCCGATCTTCTGCTCGCCGCCGCGCACGGCGCCCAGCACGGGCGCACCGCCGGAACCCTCGCGGAAGTTGAGATCAACGATCGAGTAGCGGGCCGCCAGCTCAAAGGCGCCCCACGTCCCGGCCTCCGGGTTGAAGTTGTAGTTCAGCTTCGGTGCGTCGAACCGCGCCTCGACCGGATTGTAGACCCGGGATTCGCCGGTCAGGATCCAGCTGCCCTGGACGTACCAGCCGCTGAAATGCGGGTCAGCGGGGACGGCGGCGGTGGTGATCCGGCGGTCGATCTTATAGCGGAAGTACTCGCCCTCGACCATGAACGGGCCGGTCTGGAAGGCGCCTTCCAGACCAAGCACCGTGACGTGGCGGGCGTCGATCGCACCCGTGTCGATCAGGCGCGCCCCGTCCAGCCGGAGTTCGGGCCGGTCGCGGAGCTGGGCGCCGTAGCGCGGCGTGGCGGTCGGGCCGGCGTCGTTGGGGTGGATCACATACTGGTAGTTGGCGCCGATGTGGGCCTGCCAGTCTGTGGTCGAGTAGGGCGCCAGGGCGATGCGGCCGATCCAGCCGGTCTGTTCGTCCGAAGGCTGGGCCGTGGCCGAGCCGGCCGAGCTGATCGTCGAGATGACATTGCCGGTCAGGGCGGTGGCGGCGAACCAGCGGGTGGCCAGACCCGAATCGCCCTCGCCGAACACGCCGTTCCCGCTGACCTGCAGGGTCATGCGGCTGTCGCCGGCCGCGACATTGCGGGCGATCTCGGCGGGCCCGGGGCGTTCCAGCAGCGGCATCTGGCTGGTCGAGACGGCGGCGGCGAGGCCGATGTTGGGCTCGTACGCACCGACCTTGATGCGCAGCGGCTTGATGCCCGTGTAGGTGATCGCCGCCTCGTAGAGCCGTCCGGGATCCTCGGCGCCCGAGCCGCCGAACTCGTAGATGATCGAGTAGTCGAAGTCACGGAACAGCCTCCCGTCGATCCCGAAGCGGGCGCGGCGGAAATTGGAGCCTTCGTTGAGATCCCGGTTCGTGACGGATGCCGGCAGGTTGTCCTTCTGGAAGTACTTGCCTGTGTCGAGCATCACGATCGCCTTGATGTTCGCCGTGAACCGCCCGTCGGCGCTGGCGAAGGCCGGCTTGCCGTTGGGCAGCGTCGCGGTGACGGACGATCCGGCCGGCGCCTGCTTCAGTGTCGCGATGTCGGTGGAGGCGGTCTCCTGGGTGGTCTTCATCTCGGCCAGCTGGGTCGCCATGGCGTCGAGCTGAGCCTGCATGGCGGTCAGCCTGGGGTCCTGCGGCTGGCCTGGAGCGCGCATCTGTTCCAGCTGGCCGCGCATCTCGTCGAGCTGGCGCTGCATGGCCTGCAGCCGCGCCTCGGCAGGGGAGGCCGGTGCGGCGAGGGCGGCGGTCGACACACCGCAAAGCAGGATCCCCGCCAGGCTCGCGGTCACCCAGGCCGGCCGGCCGCGCTTGGTCGAAATCCCCATCGTGGACATCCTTCTATGGCCGCTCGAATGGCGACGCGTCGCCGGGTCTCTAGGCCTGCAGTGCGACGACTCGGTAAAAGACGTGAGTCAGTTTTATGACAGTCGAGGCTGCGTCCGCACTGTCACAAAACTGCAGACACGCCGTCGCCGAACCGTCGTGCAGATACCGTAGACCGGCCTCGAACGGGGCGCCCAACCTGCGTCCCCCACGAGGGATCTGGCATGTTCAAACGATATGTGACCGCCATCGCGGCGACCTTGGCCCTGGCGGGCGCGAGCGCTGCCCAGGCTGCTGACATCGCCGGCGCGGGCGCGACCTTCCCGGCGCCGGTCTACGCAAAGTGGGCCGAGACCTATCGCGCCCAGACCGGCAACCGTCTCAACTACCAGGCCATCGGTTCGGGCGGCGGCATCCGTCAGATCACGGCGGGCACGGTGGACTTCGGCGCCACGGACAAGCCGCTGAAGCCGGACGATCTGGCCACGGGCGGTTTCGCCATGTTCCCGACAGTCATTGGCGGCGTGGTTCCGGTGGTCAACCTGCCGGGGATCAAGCCGGGCCAGGTGAAGCTGACCGGCGCCCTCACGGCCGACATCTTCCGCGGGGTGCTGAAGAAGTGGAACGACCCGCTGATCGCCAGGTACAACCCGGGCGTCGTATTGCCGAACCTGCCGATCACGGTGGTGCACCGCTCGGACGGCTCGGGCACGACCTTCCTCTTCACCAGCTACCTGGCCATGAAGGCCCCGCGCTGGGCCAGCGAGGTCGGCGCCAACGACGCGGTGAAGTGGCCGACCGGCCTGGGCGGCAAGGGCAATGACGGTGTCGCGGCCTATGTGAAACAGACGCCCGGCGCGATCGGCTATGTCGAGTATGCCTTCGCCAAGCAGAACAACCTCACCTACACCCTGCTGCAGAACAAGGCCGGCAAGTACGTGGCCCCCGCCGCCGCCAACTTCAGCGCCGCCGCGGCGAACGCCAAGTGGAATGCGGCGCCGGGCTTCTACCTGCTGCTGCTGGACCAGCCGGGCGCCGAGGCCTGGCCGATCACCGGGGCCACCTTCATCGTGGTGAAGACGAAGCAGGAGAACGCCGCCAGCGGCCGTGAGGTGCTGGCCTTCTTCGACTGGGCCTACAAGAACGGCGACGCCGCCGCCCAGCAGCTGGACTATCTGCCGATGCCCGCCTCGGTGAAGGACCTGGTCCGCAAGTCCTGGAACAAGGTCGTCGGGCCGGACGGCAAGCCCGTCTACCGCTAGCTCCGATCCTTCTTCATCAGACCCAAACTCATGGCCGGCGCATGCCGGCCATGAGCCTTTTGGGCGGCGCTCCGGCGTGGCAGGGTGGCGGAAACACGGGGAGGCGAAACCATGGCTGACGGTTCGACGGGCGGCTTCGTTCACGACAGGTATTCCGGCGTTCGGGCCGCATTCGACCAGAACCTCGCCAGCGGCGCGGACCTGGGGGCATCATTCTGCGCGACCGTGGACGGCGAGACCGTGGTCGACCTCTGGGGCGGGTTCGCCGACGAAGCCCGCACCCGGGCCTGGGGCCGCGACACCATCGTCAACGTCTATTCCACGACCAAGACCATGACCGCGCTGGTCGCCCTGATCCTGGCCGACCGGGGTGAGCTTGATTTCGACGCGCCCGTCGCCAGGTACTGGCCGGAATTCGCGGCCAACGGGAAGGACGGCATCAAGGTCCGTCACCTGATGAGCCATTCGGCTGGTCTTTCCGGATGGAAGGAACCGATCTCCAAGGCCGATCTCTATGACTGGGAGAAGGCCACTGTGCTGCTCGCCGCCCAGGCGCCGTACTGGGAGGCCGGTACGGCGCCCGGATACCACGCCCTGACCCAGGGCTACCTTGTCGGGGAGGTGGTGCGCAGGGTCACGGGCCGCTCGCTGGGGACGGTGTTCCGTGACGAGGTCGCCGGCCCCCTGGGCGCAGACTTCCACATCGGCCTGCCGGCGTCGGAGGACGGACGCGTCGCCGACCTGATTCCGCCACCGCCGGGCGCGGCCATCGGGGACGGGGCCGGCCAGACCGAGTTGCAGGCCAACATGTCCAACAACCCGGGCGTTGATGTGAGCGAGACCCGTACGCGGGCCTGGCGAGGCGCCGAGATCCCCGCCGCCGGCGGGACCGGCAATGCCCGTTCGATCGCCGAGATCCACGCCATCCTCGCCAATGGCGGTGTCGCCAAGGGAAAGCGTTTCCTGTCGGAGGCCGGCTGCCGCAAGGCCCTGGAACTGCAGATCGAGGGGCAGGACCTGATCCTGGGCACGCCGGCCCGCTATGGCATGGGCTTCGGCCTGGCTGGCGGCGTGGTGCCGCTGCCAAACCCCAACACCATCTACTGGGGCGGATATGGCGGATCCCTGGTCATCATCGACATGGATGCCCGCACGACGTTCGGCTACGCGATGAACAGAATGGCCGGGACCACCCAGGGCGACATGCGTGCTCTGGGTCTCGCCATGGCGATGTGGACAGCGGCCGGAGCGACCTAGCCGATCGCGGGGATCGCCAGCCTCGCCAGCCAATAGAGCGCGGCGGCGACCAGGCCGGAAGCGGGCAGGGTGACCACCCAGGCCCAGACGATGCTGGAGGCGACATTCCAGCGCACGGCAGAGGTGCGCCGCGCCGCGCCGACGCCGACAATAGCTCCGGTGATGGTGTGGGTGGTGGAGACCGGAACCCCGATGTGGGTCGCCAGAAACAGGGTGATCGCGCCGGCGGTCTCGGCGCAGAAGCCCTGCTGCGGCGAGAGCCGGGTGATCTTCGAGCCCATGGTGTGAACGATCCGCCAGCCCCCGAACAGGGTGCCCAGGCCCAGCGCTGCCTGGCAGCTCAGCACCACCCAGAACGGCACGTGGAACTCGCCCTGCAGTTGGCCGTGGGCGAACAGCAGGACCGTGATCACGCCCATGGTCTTCTGCGCATCGTTGCCACCGTGCCCCAGAGAGAACAGTGCGGCCGACACGAACTGCAGCTTGCGGAAGGCGCTGTCGGCCAGGCCGGGTGTCGCCTTCACGAACCCCCACGAGACGATCACCACCAGCACCAGCGCCAGGCCAAAGCCCAGGGTCGGAGAGACCACGATCCCCGCCACCGTCTTCCAGACTCCGCTCCAGACCACCCCGTCGAATCCGGCTTTGGCGATGCCGGCGCCCAGCAAGCCGCCGATCAGGGCGTGTGAGGACGACGACGGGATGCCCACCAGCCAGGTGATAACGTTCCAGGTGATGGCCCCGCCCAAGGCGCCGAAGATGACTGCGTCCGAGATGATATCGGCCGAGATGATTCCCTTGCCGACCGTATTGGCCACATGCAGCCCGAAGAACAGGAAGGCGATGAAGTTGAAGAACGCCGCCCACAGGACGGCCAGCCGAGGTGACAGCACCCGGGTCGAGACGATGGTGGCGATGGAGTTTGCCGCGTCGTGCAGGCCGTTCAGGAAGTCGAAGGCCAGCGCGATCGCGATGAGGAAATACAGCAGGAAGGTCGAGTCCATCCGGGTCGCCGGCTAGAGGTGCTCGATCAGCACGCCGCTGATCCGGTTGGCCACGTCCTCGAAGCGATCCACCACCTTCTCCAGGTGGTCATATATGTCGGCGCCGACGATGTAGGCCATGGGGTCGGTCTTGCCGACGTCGCGGTAGAGAGCGGCGATGCCGGAATCGTAGAGCTGGTCGGACTCCTCCTCCAACTGCTTAACCTGCTCGGTGATGGCGTTCAGCCGGGCGGCGTTGGCGCGCATGGACCGCAGCAGGGGCACGGCCTCGGCGGTTAGGTCGGCTGTACGGACGATCACGTCGGCCAGTTTCAGCATGTCGGGCTGGAAGGTGCGCTGCTCGAACAGGGCCGTGACCTTGGCGGTCTTGTGCATCTGGTCGATGGCATCGTCCATCGAGGTTGTCAGGTCGATGATATCGGCCCGGTCGAAAGGGGTGATGAATGTGCGGCGCACGTTCAGCATCACCTCCCGGGTAATCTCGTCCGCATCGTTCTCGTACTTCGCCACGGCGGCGCAATGGCTCGGCGTGTCCGGGCCGCCCTGGAGCAGGCTGTGCAGCGATCGGGCGCCGGCGCAAAGCGTCGCGGCATGGCTTTCGAACAGATCGAAGAACCGGCCCTCCTTGGGCAAGAGAGCCTGGAACCAGTTCAGCATGGGACCTCGAACGGACTGCGGCACAGGTTGCGCGGCGCCCTCATAGCGCGCCCGAACGTCGGCGTCATCGAACTGTCGCAGACCTGTCGCAAAACCTTCGGAAAACTGTCGCCCAACTGTCATGTAGCGCCGGTAGAGCGGAGGCACACTCGCCTAAAAGCGGAGATGCTGCGTGTTCCGGAAACTCGTGATCGGCCTAGCGGCCTGCCTGGCCCT
>CAUJHW010000010.1 GCA_963205005.1 Pseudomonadota bacterium | reverse complement strand
CGTTGGCGAACGGATCGTTGGCCTTGGCGTAGCTGTTGAGCTGGCCGATCGCCGGGCCGGCGACGAAGTGGTAGGCGCCGGTCCAGTTGTCCCGGATAACGATGGGGTCGATGCTCTTGGAGCGGGTGCGCCGCACCCAGTCGGCCAGGAAGTAGCCGATCTCCGCCGTCGTGGGCTGGTAGGTCCGGCCCGCCAGCTCGATACGGCCGGGCCGGGCGTATTTGTCGATCGGCACGACGTAGGTGGCGATATTGGTGTTGCTGGCTTCATAGATGAAGCCGCCCAACGCCAGCGCGGCCAGGCCCATGCAGCCGAAGGCGGCCATGCGCCAGTTCTTGGCCTGGACGACGGCGGAGCCGATCCGGTTGTCCCATTCCCTGGAGGCCCGCAGGTAAGGGCTCTCGACCGGCGCCGAACTTCCATATCGATCGTTGGGGCGTTTGAAGGGGTTCATCTACGCTCTTCTCACTGGGGTTAAGCCTCCGGCTCGGGATCGCGGCGGGTCGCCGTGGCGGACATTCCGGGGCCCTGGCTGTCGCCGCCCGCCGTGGCGGCCGCCGCGGCGCCGCGCGCCGCGCCGGTCAGGCCATCGCCGCGACGGGCTTCGGCGCGGGCCACGAGGGAGGCGCCGCCAGGGGAAGACGTAGGGGAGGGCTTGCTCGGCACCGGCCCCGGGGGCGGCGCGCCCTCGGGCGAAACGCCGCCACCGGCAGCACGGCCGGCTGAGGCGGCCGGGGAGGCTGGTGATCTGGGGGACCCTGGAGCCGGGCCGGATCCTGATGGAGAACCGCCACCGCCACCTGAACCGCCAGAATTGATGGCGCCGGACGCAGCGCGGGCCGCGGCGACTTGCCCGCCGCCACCCGCCAGGCTGCCCACGGCTCCCGCGATCGACCGACCGGCCAGCGCCACGCCGGCGGCGCCGGCGGCCACACCGGCCGCGCCCATCAGCGCACTACCGGCGTTCAATTGCGGGCCACCTGAGATCAGCGCGCCGGCGATGGCCGGGATCTTCAGCGCCAGCATCATCAGGAAGATCGCCGACAGCAGCAGGCCGCACTCTTCCGAGATCGTCGGCTCCGGCGAGAGGGTGAACTGCTGGAAGATATTGATCCCGATGCCGAGGATCACGGCCAACGCCATGAACTTCAGGCCAACGGAAATGACGTAGCCGATCGCTCGCTCCGCCAGAAAGGAGGTCTGGCTGAGCACGCCGAAGGGGACGGTGACGAAGGCGATCAGGGTGACGAGGTGAAACTCGATCACGGTGATCGCAACCTCGATCGCCAGGATGATGAAGGCGAGCAGGATGCCGATGGCGGCGACAGCGGCGACGATGATGACATCGATGTTTTGCAGCGCGCCGAAGCCACCGTTCTGCTTCGCCATCTCGCCGATGTAGTCCATCAGCTTGACGACGATCTGCATACCGGCGTCGACCGCGACCGTCGGGGTGTTCATAAAATCATCGACAGACCCGCCGCCGCTGGCTCGAAGGCCGAGTTGTCCGAAGCCGTTGACGACGGTCATGCTGAGCGTGTGCCAGTTGCCCACCAGCCAAGCGAAAAATCCGACAAGCAGGATCTTCCGAACCAGGGCCGCCACCACGTTCTGGGTCTCATCGATAGCCCACAGGATCGCGGTCAGAACGATGCTAATGACCACGAGCGTCCCAAGGACTGCCTGGACCTCCCCGGAAATGATCCCGAAGCCGCTGTCGATCTGTGTGGTGAAGCGCCGGATGAATTCGTCCAACGCCGCTGGGCTGGCGGTCGTCATCGCTGATCCTGGAAATCGGGAATGAGCGTCAGAAGGTTTTCTGACCTTTGAAGCTGCCCTTCACAGGCTTGTAGTAGTGGGGGGAGCACGGATCGCTGGAGTCCTTGATGCTCGGATCCGGACACTTCCGCTCCGCTGCTGGCGGAGGGTCTTCGGCCTGGCGAGCTGCAGGATCTGGCTTGCCGCAAGCCCCAAGACTCAAGACCCCCAACAGGGCAAACGAGGTGATCAACCGTTGCATGGTCAGAAACTCTTCTCGCCGGCGAAGGAGCCCCGAACGGGGGTGTAGGCGTTGTGACGCTTGGACTCTGCTCGGGCGGCGATCGTCCCAGCCTGCTGCTGGGCCAGAATGGTATCCTGGGTGCGCGCCTGAGCGATGAGGATGGTCTGCAGGCCCTGCAGCTGAGTGCTCAAGGCCGCCAGAAGCTGGTTGGTGGCCTGAACGGCGGCCGTCTGGCCGGCGGCGCCCTGCGACGCGGCGACCGCGCTGTTCACGGCGCCGGCCGTCGTCGCCTGCGACCGGACCAGCTGGTTCTGGGCCGCCATCGAATCCTGCATGGTCAGCCGGCTGTTGCTCTCCCAGCTGGCAAGTCTCTGGCGGATCTGAGCGAAGCTCTGGCCGGTCATGTCCGACGGGTAGAGCTGCTGGAACTGCTGGGCGATGTTCTGGCTGTTGTAGCCGATGGCCTGGGCCTGCTGGAGCAGCTGGGTGGCCTGCTGATTGATCTGCGTCAGCGGCTGGGTGACGTCGGTCCCCAGCTTCTGCAGCATCGCCACCTGGTTGGTGATCTGAGACTGGAGCTGCTCGATCTGGCGCAGGCTGTTGGCGACCTGGGAGGTCATCTGGGCGATGGCGGCCGGATCGATGACCGCCATCTGCGCGCGCGCCGGCGGGGGCGTCGCGGCGGACATCCCAATCGCCAAGGCCGCGATCGCGGCCGTCGTCGACAACAACTTACGCATGGTGAGTGTCCTTCGCTGGGGGGATGGCAGAGTGGGGGAGGGGCCAGAGGCCCGCCGCGGTCGCCCGCTCGAACAAGGGTTCGGTCCGCTGCCGGAAGATCACCGCGGCGGCGAAGAGAACGAAGCCGGCCAACATCAGGAAGAAGTTGTGGTGGAGGATCGTCCCAAAGACGGCGAAGAACCCCGGAGCGGCGAGCGCCAGGAAAAGCAGCCGGCGACGGCGACGGTTGGCGACCCACGCCAGGGGAAGGCGCCGGGCAAGCCAGGCGAGCCGCGCGAGATCGCGCGCGCTAAGCGGCGAGGGCTCCGGCCCAAGATCGCGGCCACCGTCAGCATCCGAGACGATCGAACCATCCATCACGCCACCTTCGGATGGGCGGCGTCACGCTGGGCGGCAAGGTAGCTGGCCACGGCCGCCTGGCCCTTGGCGGCGAAGAACCGTTCGCAGAATTGCGCGGCGCCGTGCTCGGCCAGCAGCCGGGTCATGAGCTGCTGATCGCCAGGCGACGAGGATCCCACGACCGCGAGGGAGAAGGGACCAAGGCCCAGCTCGAACAGCCGGTTACCCGACATCGACTGGTAGTAATATTCGCGCTTGGGCGTGGCGTTGGCGATGATCCGGATCTGCTGGGGATTCAGCCCGAAGCCTTGGTAAAGCTCGGCGATCTGCGGCGTCTGGGCGTCCGGATTGGGCAGGAAGACCCGGGTCGGGCAGCTCTCGATCAGCGCCGGCGCGATCGAGGACCGGGCGATGTCGGCCAGGCTCTGCGTGGCGAACACGACCGCGACATTGAACTTCCGAAGGGTCTTCAGCCATTCGCGGATCTTCGCCGCGAACGAGCCCTGGTCGAGGAACAGCCAAGCCTCGTCGAGAATGAGCAGGGTCGGCCGACCGTCGAACCGCTTCTCCAGGGTGCGGAAGATGTAGGTCAGGACGGGGGCCAGGGCGGACTTGGCGCCCATCAGCTCGGCCATCTCGAAGGTCTGCCAGGAACCCGCCTTGAGGGTGTTCTGGCTGGCGTCGAGGAGATGACCGTGGGGTCCGCTCAGGGTGAAGGGCTTGAGCGCCGCCTTGACGCTGTGGTCCTGGATGGTCGCCGCCAGCAGCGTCAGGGTCCGCTGCTCGCGGGGCCCGGCGGCGAGATTACGCAGACCGCTCCAGATCTCTTCCTTGACCTGTGGGGTGACCACCACGCCCTCGGCCGCCACGAGATCCTGCACCCACTCCTGGGTCCACGACCGATCATCGGCGGTGTCGATGTCCGCCAGCGGCTGGAAGGCGAGTTCACTTTCCTCGCTGCCCAGCGCGTGGAACTGGCCGCCGGTCAGTAGGGTGGCGGCGCGCGAGCTGGCGCCCTTGTCGAAGAAGAAGACCTGCGCCTCGGGATAGCGGAGCCACTGCACCGCGATGGCGTTCAGCAGCACAGATTTGCCGGCGCCCGTGGGGCCGACGATCATCGTGTGGCCGACGTCGCCCTGATGCAGATCGAAGCGGAACGGCGTTGTCCCAGCCGTGCGGGTAAACATCAACGGCGGCTGGGCGCCGGCGTGGCCGCGTTTGGCGCATTCGGACCCGAGGTGTTCATTGCGCGTCGGGCCAGGCCAGATGGCCGACAACGGCATCATGTCGCAAAGGTTCAGCGACGACACCAGGGGCCGCCGAAGGTCGGCATAGGCCTGGCCCGGCAGACTGCCGATCCAGGCCTCGACGGCGTTGACGTCCTCGACCTTGCAGACGAAGCCGACCCGGTTGATGGCGCTTTCGACCTCGCGGACCCGGTCGGCCAGCCGGTCGGGATCGGTGTCCATCAAGGTCACCGTCGGCGTGAAA
>CAUJHW010000009.1 GCA_963205005.1 Pseudomonadota bacterium | reverse complement strand
GAGCCCACGCGGCTGACCGAGATGCCGACGTTCACCGCCGGGCGGATGCCCTGGAAGAACAGGTCGGTCTCGAGGAAGATCTGGCCGTCGGTGATCGAGATCACGTTGGTCGGGATGTAGGCCGACACGTCGTTGGCCTGGGTCTCGATAAGCGGCAGGGCGGTCAGCGAGCCCGAGCCATTGGCTTCGTTCAGCTTCGCGGCGCGCTCCAGCAGGCGGCTATGCAGATAGAACACGTCGCCCGGATAGGCTTCGCGGCCCGGCGGACGGCGCAGCAGAAGCGACATCTGGCGGTAGGCCACGGCCTGCTTGGAAAGGTCGTCGTAGATGATGACGGCGTGCATGCCGTTGTCGCGGAACCACTCGCCCATGGCGCAGCCCGCGAAGGGGGCCAGGAACTGCAGCGGCGCCGGCTCCGACGCGGTGGCCGAGACGACGATGGTGTAGTCCAGCGCGCCGCGCTCCTCGAGCGTCTTGACGATCTGGGCGACGGTCGAGCGCTTCTGGCCGATGGCGACGTAGATGCAGTAGAGCTTGGCGCTCTCATCCGTGCCGGCGTTGATCTCTTTCTGGTTCAGGATCGTGTCGATCGCCACGGCGGTCTTGCCGGTCTGGCGGTCACCGATGATCAGCTCGCGCTGGCCGCGGCCGACGGGGATCAGGGTGTCGATCGCCTTCAGGCCGGTCTGCACGGGTTCGTGCACCGACTTGCGGGGGATGATGCCCGGAGCCTTCACGTCCACGCGGCGGCGTTCGGCGACGTCCTTCAGCGGACCCTTGCCGTCGATCGGCTCGCCCAGCGGGTTGACGACGCGGCCCAGCAGGCCACGGCCCACCGGCACGTCCACGATTTCCGACAGGCGGCGGACTTCGTCGCCTTCCGAGATCGCCTGGTCCTGACCGAAGATCACGACGCCGACGTTGTCGCGTTCCAGGTTCAGGGCCATGCCCTTCACGCCGGCCTTGGGGAACTCGACCATTTCCCCGGCCTGGACGTTGTCGAGGCCGTAGACCCGGGCGATGCCGTCACCGACGGAGAGCACGGAGCCCACGTCGGAGACGTCGGCCTCTTCGCCGAAATTGGCGATCTGCGACTTGAGGATGGCCGAAATTTCGGCGGCGCGGATGTCCATGGATCTTACGCTCTCTTGAGGGCGAACTTGAGGGAGTCGAGCTTCGAACGGAGCGAAGCATCGAACAGACGGGAACCGACCTTGACCTTGATCCCGCCCAGGATGGACGGATCGACGCGGGTCGTGATTTCGGGGTCCTTGCCCAGCGACTGGCGCAGGGCGGCGGCGACGCCCTTGGACTGGGCGGCGCTGAGCGCGACCGCGGTGGTCACCTCGGCGAACACGGCGCCGCGGGCGTTGGCGGAAAGCCTGGCGTAGGCGTCGATCACCGCCGGCAGCGCCGCGGCGCGGCCGTTGGCGGCCAGCAGGCCCAGGAACTTCTTTGTGGTGGCGTTGAACTTCGCCTTGGTGGCGATGCCGGTCAGGCCGCGGGCCTTGTCCTCGGACCCGAAGGTCGGCGAGTGCAGAAGCGTCCGCAGGTCCCTGGAATCGGCGATCGCCGCCTTCAGGGAATTGAGGTCAGCCTCGACGGCCGCCACCTGCTTCTGGTCGCTCGCCAGATCGAACAAGGCTTGGGCGTAACGGGAGCCCACATTCGCTACGTTGGAGTCGTCGGCCACTGATATCCGCCCAGGTCGCGTTTCACGTGCCGCGTACGGAGCAGTCCGACGCGACTAAAGGCTTGAAAGCGCTTGAAAAAAGCACAGCGATCCGGGATCTCGAAATAGCCCCCGGCCGAAAGCCGCGCGCCTACTAGCATGCGTTCCTGAGCACCGCAACCGAGGGGGACGCCGTTCCGTGGGTTTCCGGGCGCGGGGATGACCCGGCGCGAGGCGCATAGAAAAAGGCCCGCCGGTTTCCCGGCGGGCCCAGTGCAACAGAAGCTCGATGAAGAGCTGCTGGGAGATCGCTTACTGCTTGGCGAGCGTGGTCGTGCCCGAAGCCTTGGCGACGGCCTTGGCGTTGCAGTCGGAGAGCTTGGCTTCGTCCAGGGTCTTGCGGCCTTCGAACGAGACCACCGGGCCGACCTTGTCGGCGATGATCTTGCAAGTGGCGGTGGCATAGGTGGACGAGGTCGGCGCGGCGGCGACGCAGGTGTCGGCCTCGCAGTTGAACATGGCGCCGCCGGCGATGAACTTCACCTTCGCCGCGACCGGAGTGGTCAGCTTGGCGGTGATGGCGTCGCCCGCGAAGGCGGAACCGGCGGACAGGGTGACGAGGGCGGCGCAGGCCGCGAGGAGATGGAGCTTCATTGAGCCCTCCAGCGTTTCGGGGAGTATCGGCGTCAAGGATTTGAGTGCCGGCCTGGTTCACCGCGTTGGCAGTTCGCTTCGGGTATCCCCTCCCTAAGCGCACGTTGAACTAAGCAACGCTAAGATAACGGTGTTAAGATCGGTTGCGCAATATCAAATTGTGCACTGCGGCTATGCGTAAACGCAGAGGGGGTCTGCGGCCGGGCCGCACCCGTTCATATCCCGTCAACCTTCTTGGGCGTTCCGTCGACATGCAGTATGGCAGGGGCCGGCTGGGCGGGCACATCTAGGACGACGGATACATGGCCAAAGCGCAGCCGCCGAGCCGCGGACGCCCGCCGCGCCCGCAACGCTCGCTCCTGCAGACGCTGATCTACTGGATCCTGGTCCTGGGCGTCTGGGGCCTGATCTTTCTGGTCGCGTTCTTCGCGGTGTTCGCGGTCGACCTGCCGGACACCTCCCAGCTCTACGACACCAAGCGCCAGCCCTCGGTCTCTTACCTGGACCGCTCGGGCGGACTTCTGGCCGTGCGCGGCAGCCAGGCCGCGGCGCCGGTCGACCTCGACCGGCTTCCGCCCTATGTGCCCCGGGCCTTCATCGCCATCGAGGACCGCTGGTACTACTGGCACTTCGGCTTCAACCCGTGGGGCATCGCCCGCAGCCAGATCTACAACATGCGCCACAAGGGCGAGGGCGGTCCCCTGCGCGGCGGCTCGACGATCACCCAGCAGCTGGCGCGCAACCTGTTCCTGACCCCCAACCAGAATTATCGCCGCAAGGCCCAGGAGCTGATCCTGGCCGTCTGGCTCGAGGCCAAGTTCTCAAAGAAACAGATCCTCGAGCTCTATCTGAACCGGGTCTATTTCGGCGCCGGCGCCTACGGCATCGAGGCCGCCTCGCAGCGCTACTTCGGCAAGCCGGCCCAGCAGTTGACCCTTGGCGAGAGCGCACTTCTGGCGGGAATAATGAAGGGGCCGTCGCGCTATTCGCCTGTGGCCTCCACCGACCGCGCCGCCCGCCGGGCGACCATCGTGCTCGACGAGATGGTCGAGGCGCGCTTCATCACACCGGCCGAGCGCGAGGCCGCGATCCGAACGAAGGTGCGGGTGAACCCGGTGCTGGCCAACCAGCGGGCGCAGTACTTCACCGACTGGGTGGACGACCAGGTCCGCAGCCTGGTGGGCGAACCTACAGAGGACCTGGTGGTCGAGACCACGCTGGACCTGCCGCTGCAGGCCAGCGCCGAGCAGGCCATCCAGCGGGGCGTGGCGGCGGCGAAGGGGCAGGGCGTCGAGCAGGGCGCGCTGGTCTCCCTCGACGGCGAGGGCCGCATCCGCGTCTACGTCGGCGGGACCAACTATCTCCAGTCGCAGTTCGACCGTGCGACCATGGCGCGGCGTCAGGCCGGCTCGGCGTTCAAGCCCTTCGTCTACCTGACCGCCATGGAGGCCGGTCGCACGCCCGAGACTCCCGTGGTGGACGAACCGATCAAGATCGGGACCTGGGAGCCGCGCAACTACACCAACCAGTACCTGGGCCCGATCACCATCCGCACGGCGCTGGCCCAGTCGGTGAACACCGTCGCCGCCCGGCTGGCCAATGAGGTCGGCACCTCCAACGTCGCCGCCACCGCGCGGCGCCTCGGGATCACCTCGGCGATCCAGCTCGATCCGTCGATGGCCCTTGGAGCGGTGGAGGTCAGTCCGCTGGAAATGGCCCAGGCCTATGCGCCCTTCGCCAATGGCGGGGCCTTCGCCAGGGCCTACGCCATCGAACGGATCCGGACAGCGACGGGCCGGGTGCTCTATGACCACGGCGTCGATCGCGGCCCCCGCCAGACGGTGATCGGCCAGCCGGCCCTTGCCTACATGGTCTCGATGATGCGCGGCGTGATCGCCGGCGGCACGGGCGCCCGCGCCAATGTCCCGGGCTATGACCTCGCCGGAAAGACGGGCACGACCAGCGACTACCGCGACGCCTGGTTCGTCGGCTACACGGGCGGCTTCGTCACCGCAGTCTGGGTCGGCAAGGACGACAACAAGCCGATGCGGAAGGTCACCGGCGGCGCGGCCCCGGCCGGCATCTGGAAGGACTACATGACCGCCGCCCTGCCCCGGCTGCAGGTGGAGCCGATCCCTGGCGGCAACCTGCCCGAAGCCGAGCCGCAGGGGCCCATCGACCAGATCCTCGACGGCGTCGTCGACTTCTTCCGCGGCGACGGGGATGAACCGCCGCCTTCGGAATTCGACCGTCCGCCCCCGCCGCGCGAGCGCGAGCGGCAGAGGGCCGAACCGACCTACTGAACTAACGCCCGAAAGCGTGCAGCCGGGCCCCCTCGGCGCGGAGCCAGGCCCGGTGGCGGCGCTCGTCGCCGACCAGGTCGCGGACGTGGGCCCAGAAGCGCGGGCCGTGGTTCAGCTCCCGCAGGTGCGCGCACTCGTGGGCGGCCACGTAGTCGGCCACTTCGAAGGGCGCCAGCGCCAGCCGCCAGGAATAGCGGATCACGCCCGGCGTCCCCTGCGGTCCGGGCTTGCACGAACCCCAGCGCGACTTCGCGTCGGCCACCGAGACCTTCGGCATCGGGGCGCCCAGGCGGGCGGCATAGTGGGCGGTGCGCGCGGTCAGCACCTCGGCGGCGCGCCGGCGGATCACAAGGATCACCGCCCGGGCATAGCCTTCGCCCTCGCCCATGGCGACGATCCGCGGGGTTGAGCCGTCCTCAGGCTCGATCCACCGGGCCCGGCCGCCGCCCGCGTCCAGCCGTACGGGTCTTCCGAACACCTCGATCAGCATGCCCGGCGACAGGGGAGCGGTGTCCGGCAGTTCGGCCATCCGCTCGGCGATCCACCCCGCGCGCTCGCGGGCGAAGGCGGCGGCCTCGGACAGTCGACGGGGCGAGGGGGCTGTGGCGACGATCTCGCGCCGGGTGCGGTCCAGGCGCAGCGACACCCGCCGCGCGCGCGGGTTCACCTTCAGGCGCACGGCCGACCCGCCGACATCCAGGCGGTCGCCGTCACTCAGCGTGGGGCGGAAGAGACTCACCCCGCGAATCTAGGGGTTCGCAGGTCTTTCGCGAAGGGCCGAGGCTGGCCGTTCAGCTCTTGGCGGAGCGCGAACGGATCGGCACCACCTCGGCCGAGGTCGCCACCGGCTGGCGGACCTTTGCCCGCGGCAGGGCATGCTCGGTCCTGCGCACGAAGTCGCGGACGCGGGGATAGATCTCCTCGCGGAACCGCTTGCCGTTGAAGACGCCGTAGTGGCCGACGTGCGGCTGGACGTAGTCTTCCTTCATCTCGGTCGGCAGGCTGAGGCAGAGGTAGTGCGCCGCCTGGGTCTGGCCGATGCCGGAGATGTCGTCGTTCTCGCCTTCCACCGTCATCAGGGCGATGTCGGTGATCCGCTCGGGCTTCACCTTGCGGTCGCCGTGATAGAGCTCGCCCTTGGGCAGAAGGTGGCGCTGGAACACCACGTCGACGGTCTGCAGATAGAACTCCTCCGTCAGGTCCAGCACCGAAAGGTACTCGTCGTAGAATTCCAGGTGCTTGTCGGCCTCGTCGCCGTCGCCCGCCATCAGCTGCTGCAGGTAGCGAAGGTGGGCTTCCTTGTGCTTCTCGATGTTCATCGACATGAAGCTGGCGAGCTGCACGAAGCCCGGATAGACGCGCCGGCCCGTGCCCAGATAAGGCGGCGGCACGTTGTAGATCATGTTGCTCTCGAACCAGGCGAAGGGCCGGTCCTCGGCGAGCTTGTTGGTCACCGTGGGCGACAGGCGCGCGTCGATCGGCGAGCCCATGAAGGTCATCGAGGCCGGACGGCTCTCCTCGTTGTCCTCGGCCATCAGCGCCGCCGCGGCCAGAACGGGCGGACCGGGCTGGCAGACCGCCACCACGTGCGGGCGCGGGCCCATCTGGCGCAGCATGTCGCGGATGTGGTCGATGTAGTCGTGGAAGTCGAACTTGCCCTCGACGAAGGGCACGTCGCGGGCGTTCGGCCACTCGGTGATGAACACGTCGTGGTCCTGCAGGAAGGCCTGGACCGTTCCGCGCAGCAGGGTGGCGTAGTGGCCCGACAGCGGCGCGGCGATCAGCAGCGCGGGCTCCAGCTCGGTCTTCCCGGCGCGGCGCAGGTCGCTCATGTCGCGGGCGAAGTGGGTCAGCTTGCACCAGGGCGTCGACCAGACCGTGGTCGGCCGCACCCGCACGGACGCGCCGTTGATGACGACGCTGTCGATGTTCCAGTCGGGCTTGCCGTAGCGCCGGGTCAGGTTGGCGAACAGGTCCGAGGTGGCGAACAGCCGCCGTCCCAGATCGGACTCTGCGGCCGGATTGAGCGGTGAACTCCAGAAGTTCCGCGTGGCCAGGGCCGCCATACGCAGGGGCGAGGCGGCGTAGTAGCCGGCTTCATAGAGGGAATAGAGCATGTTCGACCCAGCCTTTGTGCGCTGCAGCATAGCATGCGGAACGTTAACAGGCTCCGCAAGTCGCTTCGTGCGTCAGGCGAGGTTCAGCAGTGCTCCGCCCGGTCTCCCAGCTTCATCGCCGCCTGGATCTTCGCCGCGGTCTGTTCCGGGGTCAGGTCATACGGCAGGACGCAGGTGAACCGCCCTTTCGGGTTCATCAGGTAGCTGTAGGCGGCGTGATTGACCTGGTAGTCGTCGCCCTCGCCGACCTTCTGGTAGTAGACGCGATAGGCCTTGGCTGCGGCGTCCACCTGGGCCGGCGTGCCGGTCAGCCCGATCAGCTGCTTCGGAAAGGCGTCGTTGGCCACATAGGCCTTCATCTGCGCCACCGTGTCGCGGCCGGGGTCGACCGAGATGAACACCGTCTGCAGGTCCTTGACCGCGGGACCCAGCAGCGGCTCCACCTGGGCCATCTCGAAGAGGGTGGTCGGGCAGATGTCCGGGCAATGGGTGAAGCCGAAGAACACCACGCTCCACTTGCCCTTCAGCACATCCTGGCCGACCGTGCGTCCGGCCGTGTCGGTGAGCTGGAATGGCCCGCCGATGGCGACTGCAGATGTGTCAGGACCGCCAACGCCCCTTCGGATGGCGAGGCCTGTCAGGATGGCGAGCGAGATCGCCAGGACCGCGATGAGGGCCAGTATGCGCCTGGACATGGCCGTGTTCCCCGTTGGCGGCCGGCGATGACCGACGCCCCGCTGCAAGGCGGCCTCGATACGGCCCCCTCCGGGCCGGCGCAAGGCGTCTGGGACTATGCCGACATCACCCGCGGCCACCTAAGGGTGCGCACCCTGGTCAGCGTGCGCTGGATGGTGATCATCGGCCAGGTGCTGATGCTGGCCCTGTTCGGCCTCGCCCTGAGCTATCGGGCGCCCTACGTCGGCTGCGCCATCGTGATCGCCGCAGGCGCGTTCCTGAACCTGCTCACCGCGCTCGCTTGGCCGCCGCAGAAGGTGCTGGGCGACCGCGAGGCCGTCGCCCAGCTCACCTTCGACATTGTGCAGCTTTCGGCCCTGATGGCCCTGATCGGCGGAACCGCCAACCCGTTCGTGCTGGTCCTGCTGGCCCCGGTGACCCTGGCGGCGACCACGCTGCCCCTGCGGCCGCTGCTGGTCGTCGCGGCGGTCGGATCGCTGAGCTCGATGCTGCTGGCGGTTCTGGCCCTGCCCTATCCGTCGGTCCGGCCGGAGCCGATGGTGACCCTCGAGTTCCGGCTGATGGCGGGCCTGGCCAATGTCGCCGGCATCGGCCTGATCGCCACCTATGTGCGCCAGTCGGTGGTGGAGGCGGCCCGCATGGCGCTGGCGCTGGACGTCACCCAGACCGTCCTGGCCCGCGAACAGAAGCTGTCGGCCCTGGGCGCCCTGGCCGCCGCGGCCGCTCACGAACTTGGCACCCCGCTGGCGACCATCTCCATCGTCGCCAAGGAACTCGCCCGCGAGGCCCCGACCGCGGCGGTCAAGGAGGACGCCGACCTGCTGATCGCCCAGGCCGAGCGCTGCCGCGAGATCCTGCGCCGCCTCGCGGCGACGCCGGACAAGGCCTCCGACGCCGTCCACGAGCGTCTGTCCCTGCGCCAGCTGGTGCAGGAGGTGATCGAGCCGCACGCCAACGCCTCCAAGGCGGTCCGCGTCGAGGCGATCGTCACGGGCGCCAAGGGCTCCAGATCCCCCGATATCCGCCGCCTGCCCGAGATCGCCCACGCCTTCACCACCTTCGTGGAGAACGCGGTGGATTTCGCGCGCTCGGAAATCCTGGTCTCCGCGCGCTTCGACGCCGACACCATCACCGTGGAGGTGCGCGACGACGGCCCGGGCTTCGCGCCGGAGATCCTGGCCAAGCTGGGCGAGCCGTACGTGACCTCGAGGCCAGGGGCCGAGGGATCGCGCACCGGCCACATCGGCATGGGGCTCGGCTTCTTCATCGCCAAGACCCTTCTGGAACGCACGGGCGCCACCGTGACATTTCACAATGCCAAGCCGCGGGGCGCCGTGGTGTCTGCGCGCTGGAACCGCTCTCAGCTCGAGGCCTTTTGACCTTTGATGCAGCATGGCTTGCCTAAGGTCGTAGAAGTGCGACAAGCTGTCGCAGTAGGCAGGTGCAGGAGGCTGCGACCAGGGATTACCGAATGAACGATCTCTCCGACGATGTTGCGGCGCTCGCCGACAAGAGCTTGCTTGTCCTGGATGATGACGCCCCGCTGCGTATCCGGCTCGGCCGCGCGCTGGAGCAGCGCGGGTTCGAAGTCACGCTTGTGAGCGGAGTCCAGGAGGCGACCGCGGCGGTGAAGGTGAAGGCTCCGGCCTTCGCCGTCCTCGACATGCGGCTGGAGGACGGATCAGGCCTGAAGGTGGTGGAAGCCATCCGCGACGCCCGCCCGGACGCCCGGATCATCATGCTCACCGGCTACGGCAACATCGCCACGGCCGTGCAGGCCGTGAAGGCCGGGGCCGTGGACTACCTGTCCAAGCCCGCCGACGCCGATGACGTGGTCCGGGCACTGCTGGCGAAAGGCGACGCCTCGGCCGCGCCGCCGGACAATCCGATGAGCGCCGACCGGGTCCGCTGGGAGCACATCCAGCGCGTCTATGAACTCTGCAACCACAACGTCTCGGAAACCGCACGGCGCCTCAACATGCACCGCCGCACCCTCCAGCGCATCCTGGCCAAACGCGCCCCGCGCTGAGGGTTCGAGACACGGACGCTTAACCTTCCTTGTCGTCCCACGGTCGCCCGGAGGGCGAACCGGGGGACCCAAGCTGAGCCGAAGTCAGCTCCGAGCCCGCCGGCAGACTCCGCTTGGGTCCCCCGGTTCAGCCTGCGGCTGACCGTGGGATGACGACGGGGGTGGCTTCAACTGTTCAGCGTCTCGTACAAATCCTCCCAACCCGGGTTCGCGGCCTCGATCAGGTCGATCTTCCAGCGGCGGTTCCACTTCTTGAGCCGCTTCTCGCGGTGGATGGCGTTCGAGATATCTTCGAAGACCTCGTAGTGAACCAGCCGGTGGACGCCATATTTCCGGCAGAAGGCGCTGCCCTCGCCGCTACGGCGCTGCCAGGCACGAAACGCGATGTCGTTGGTCACGCCGATGTAGAGCGTCCCGTAAGGACGGCTCGCCAGGATGTAGACATAGCCACCCAAGGCTATAGCTCCGTCGCGGCGACCCCCGCCGCCCTCAGCGCGGCCAGTCTGGCGAAGGCGAGCGTGAGCGCCTTGCGGCGCGCGCCGGCCAGAGGGGCCACGGGCGCTTCGCGCAGGATCGCCCCCCCAAAGCCGTCGGCGACGATCAGGCCCGGATCCTCCGGCAGGATCTCGCGCGGGAATTCCGGCGCCACGGCGAAGGCGAAGGCGTCGCAGTACGGCCGGTACTCGGGCCATTTCAGATCGACGCGGAAATCGTCGATCCCCGACTTCACCTCGACGATGAAGATCTGGCCCTTCGGACCCAGCGCCATCAGGTCGGCCCGCCGGCCGTTCGGCAGGGTCACCTCCGTCAGCGGCGCATAGCCCAGGGCGGCCAGCAGCCGCGCCGCGCCGCGGGTGACGGTAGCGGTGGTCTCGGGCCGGGAGACGGTGACGACGGTGACGTCCATGCCCGAACCTTGTTCCGGCTACGTTCCGAATTCAACCCCGGACGGGGTCAGTCGCCCATCGGACGGGGGAACTCCAGCCGGCCGACGTCGAAGCCGAGCTGGCGGATCCGGGCGACCGCCTGCTGCCGTATGGCCGTGGGCAGGGTGGGCCGTTGCGACATCAGCCACAGATACTTGCCGTTCGCGGTGGCCAGCACCAGCCAGCCCTGGTCGGGCTGATGCTCGACGACCACATAGTCCTGGCTGACCATGCCGCCGAAGAAGGTCATCTTCAGCCGGGCGTTGGTGCGGTGATCGGCTATGGTCGCCCTGGCCTTCCAGACGGAGACCGGACCGCCGGGGCCGCCCTTGCGGCAGGACTGGACCACGGCGAAGCCGCGCGCCTGGGGCGTCCAGTCCGAGGCGCCCGCCTGGCAGCCATTCTGGATCTGGTTCGGCGCCCGGGCGACCTCGTACCAGCGGCCCATCATCTTCGAGAGCTCGATGTGAGGAATCGCCTCGACGCCCGCGGCCGCCGGCAGGGCGGGTGCGAGCAGGGCGATGGCGGCGATGACCGCGAGGACGAGGCGCTGGATCATGTTGCGGTGCAATAGAGCTTTCGGGCCCGATTTCAACGCCCGGAACGGCGCGCCACAGGGACGCACCGCGCACATGACCGCGAACTGAACAGCCCGGTCAGACTTGTCGCCGAAATTCGACCAGAGCCTCGTCGCAGGCGTGCTGAAACGCGCCCGGGGGGTGC
>CAUJHW010000008.1 GCA_963205005.1 Pseudomonadota bacterium | reverse complement strand
CTGTTCGACGGCCACAAGAAAGCGTTTGGGGTCTTGACGCCAAAAACGAAACGCCTAGCCTGTCCCCATCAAACGCCGCCCAGAAGCAGCTTGATCGAATTTCACGAAAGCCTCCGATTGCCGTCGGGGGCTTTCGCCGTTTTGGGCCTCATCTCGCTAAGTCATCGGGTCTCTCCAAGGCACGCCACCCCGCGCGCTGCACACGCGATTCGGCAGGGTGAAGGTTGGGTTGAGTCTGCCCGGCGCCATAGACCTCGGCAGGGGCGAAAACCGGCGAAATGGCCCCTACGGGGAGATTCTCTGGTCTTGCCCCGAATCGAGAATCGAGACGTCCGCAGTGGCGAATCGGCTCTAGGACCGCGCGCCTGGAACCGGATTGGATCGACGCCAGGCCTGGAAGCCCCGATCGGCATCGATGAAGGCCGCGAGGATGTGGGCTGCCAGATGATCGAGCTCGACGGCATGGCCGTTGGTCTGGGCGTAGGCGCGCTGGTAATCCGCCAGATCGACGGCGGCCTTGCCCTTCAGGCGCAGACGCACGTCGAGCGCCTTCTCCTCGAGATCGATTTTCGGCAGGGCGAGGGTCGTCTTGGTTTCACGGGCCACGTCAGGCTCCTTCTGGGGGATGGAGGAAGCGGACGATCGCCGTACTGGCGAAGTCGGTGAGCTTCAGGTTGAGGGGATCGAGGCGGCCGCGGATGCGAGCGCACAGCAGGCCCGAGACCCGCACCGAGATCCGATGCTTGGCCCCGCGCACGGCGGGAAAGGCGACGAGCTGGCCGGCGTCCAAGGCTTCCAACAGGTCGTTGAACGCCTGCTCGTAGACCAGCCGCACGCCGCCTCGCGGGGTCTTGCGCCCGCTCGGCCGCTCGGCGGCGGCCTGGACCATCTGCTCGTGCCGACCCTGGGGCAGGAACAGCCCCAGCTTCTCTGTGGTGGCGGTCACGGCGCCTCGCTTATGGGTAGGGGGCCAGGATCATGTCTTTGTTGACGATGACCCGGAGCGGCCAACCGGCCCGGATCCGTAAGGTGGCCTGCCGGTTGAGGTCGCGAGCGGTGACCTGCTGGCCGACCTGCTGGGCGGAATTGGAAATCCCGCTGCCGGCGCTGTTGATCACCAGCCCACCGGAGCTGCGGTTGCCGGCGTCTTGCGCCGCCGCCGCGCCGACGGAGAACACCGTCGAGAGCGCGATGCCGCGCGCCAGTTGCCAGAAGTGACCATCGGTCTGGTCCTGCAGCCCGGCCGCGCCGGAGAGGTCGGCGCCGGCCATCGAGCCGATGTTGATCGAACGGCCGTCGGGCATGATCACCCGGTTCCAGGCGATCAGGGCGCGGCTTTGGCCGTAGGCGACCTGGCTGTCGTATTGGCCGATCAGCCGCGAGCCCTGCGGGATGAGCACCGTGCGCCCGGTCCTGTGGTCGTAGACCGGCTCGGTGACCTGGGCGATCACCTGGCCCGGCAGATCGGAGTTGATCGCCGTGATCAGGGCGGCCGAGATGATCGTGCCGGCCTTCACCTCCCAAGGACTGATCGGCGCCTGCAGGGGGTTGGTCAGATAGTCATCGACCCTGGCGCCGACCGCGAACTGCCGCTTGCCGGCCTGGCCATTGGCCGGCTGCACGTCACCGGCCGCCGGCGCGGGCAGCGTGCCGAAGCCAGGCGCCAGGGCCGCCGCCAGCATCGGCGCCGGATCGGGGGCCAGAGGGCCAGTTTGCGAGACGGCCTGCGGCTGAGCCTGGGCGCCGCCGAAGAGCGGGCTGGCCGCGCGGGCGGCCAGCGCCTGCTCGCGCGCCGCCTGAACGGCGGGATCCACCGGCGCCGGTTGCCCGGCCTGGCCAGCGGCCGGCGCCGTCGGGGCAGCGGGCGGAAGCGCGTCCGGCGGCGGCAAGCTGGTCGTGCCCGGCCGCACCGCCGGATCGGCGTAGCCAGCCGCGTAGCGGGTGGCGATCTCCGGCGTCTGCGGGCTCGATGTGTCGGCGGCGTTCTGCGAGTCGTCGGGCCGGACCTTGGCGGCGTGCGCCCCGCCAAAGCCCAGATAGAACCCGCCGGCCACGATGCTGGCCAGGACGGCGGCGCCCGCCATCAGATACTTGCGGTTCCAGCGGGTGACCGGGAACCGGGGCGCGCTGAGCACGCTCGCCGAGCTGGCCTTGCGTTCGGGCTCATAAGACGGCCGCCCATCAAGCGGCTGGCCATGGGGCGGATCTGGGGGAAGGTGGCTCATCGATCAGCCCCGATCCCGGGTGCGGGTGATCCGCACGACCGTCTGGTTCTTCTCTCCAAGCCGCAACTCGGCCACGTCGATCAGCCGGTCCACGATGTAATAGCCGCCCAGGTAACGGTAGTTGACCAGCTGGACCTGCTTGTCCGGCCCGATCAGGAACAGCGGCGGGGCCTCGGTCGCAGCCATGTTGGTCGGGAACTGGATGTAGGTTTTCAGTCCGTCGTCGAACACCCGGATCGGCTGCCAGCTGGGCTTGCGCGAATGGATCGCCCTGACGTCGTAGCCGAAATGCAGCTGGTCGATGGCCAGCCCCGAGGCCACGACCGACTGGGCTTCAGCGGCGCGGGCCGCCTGGGCGTCGCGCAACTGTTCCTGCGGATAATTCCAGCTGATGACGCTGGTATAGGTGTCGCCATCGTAGCTGCGGGCATCCAGGAGGTAGCTCCGCTGGTCCGTGGTCAGGATGATGTTGGTCCGCAGATTACCACGAACGGGTTTGACCATGACGATGACTTGCTGCGACGCGCCCGATCCCTGGACCGTCTCGCCGAGCACCCATCGAATGGTGTCGCCGGCCGCCTTGGAGATCAGCTTCTCACCCGGCCGCAATGTGATGGCGGTGAGGAAGCGCGGACTGGCGTGGACGGTGTAGAGCCGGCCCGGCTCGAAGTCATAATAGAGCGCCGAATTGATGTAGGCGCCGGACGTCGGATAGTCGCGCGCACTGCTGTTGGCCGACTGCACAGTGCTCAGCGGGCCCGGCCGGGCGTAGGTCCGCGCCGCTGAACGCCGCTGGGGTCGCCTGGGCGCCGCCTTCGCGACCGCCGCCTTGGGGGCCGGCGCGACGCTGGTAGTCGTCGTCGTAGTGACGGCGCCGGCAGGCACGGAGCGTGAGGCGGGTACGGCGATGACCGACCGGGTTGTCACCGATCGCGGCGCCACAGCCTGCGCCAGCGCCGGGCCGCCGCCGCCCATCGCAAGACCGATCATCAGGCCGGACGCGGCCCAGGCGCGGAGGGATTTGTCTCTCATGGCGCTCATAGCTCGCGACTCCACTGAAATGCGGTGATGAAGATGCCCAGCGGGTTGGCGCGCAGCTCGGCCTCGTTCGTCGGGGGGTTGATCTTGGCGGTGAAAAGCCCGGTCCAGTTCTCGGTGACGCCGGACGTCCCGGCGTTGAACTGCGTCTCGCGCCACTGCACCTGGTAGGTGCTGGGACTGCGGGCCAGGACCGAGACGATCTCGACATTGATCGCCTGGGTGCCCGCGTTGGCGAACGGATCGTTGGCCTTGGCGTAGCTGTTGAGCTGGCCGATCGCCGGGCCGGCGACGAAGTGGTAGGCGCCGGTCCAGTTGTCCCGGATAACGATGGGGTCGATGCTCTTGGAGCGGGTGCGCCGCACCCAGT
>CAUJHW010000007.1 GCA_963205005.1 Pseudomonadota bacterium | reverse complement strand
CGCACCGAACGGCCAGAAGGCCTGGGATCTGCGCCTGGCCCGCAAGACGGTCGGACCCGTGCCGGCCGGCACGGCCGCGCGCCTGGATCCGGCGGCGCCGGAGATGCTGGTGGCCGAGGGGGTGTTCACCACGCTCTCGGCGACCGAACGCTTTGGCCTGCCCGGCTGGGCCCTGATGTCGACCCGCAACCTGAAGACCTGGTGCGCCCCGCCGGGCGTGCGCTCGGTGCTGATCGCCGCCGACCGTGGCCGGGATGGGGCGGCGTCGGCGCAGATCCTGGCGGCCCGCCTGCAACGCCAGGGCGTCGCGGCGCGGATCGAATTTCCACCTGAACCCTTCGGCGACTGGAACGATGTGGAGGCCGCCCTCCGAGCCTCAGCCCTCCCGGCCAGGGGCGGGGCGGGCCAGGCGGTGGCTCCGGAAAGGAGGGAGGTAGGGAGGGGTTGGGTGCGCTCAGGGGCAGGATGACCCTCGCCCACGGCGCTGGAACCCTGGTCCCATGACCCTTTCTGTCACTCCTACGCCCGTCTCGAACCTGGTCTTCGTCTCCCTGCAGAACCTGGCGCTCGCCCCGGAAAACATCCGCTTCAAGGAGCCCGCCGACGACGGCATCCCGCGTCTGGCCGATACTATCGCGGCCGCCAACGTGGTCATCCCGCTCAGCATCCGCCCCGGCGCCAAGGGCGAGAAGCCGTTCATGGTGCTGGACGGTCGCCGGCGTCTGTTCGCTCTGCAGGCGCTGCTCGCGGCGGGCCGCGTCGAGGCCAACCATCCGGTGAAGTGCGAACTGTTCGAGGACAGGGCCGCCCAGGCCGCCGCCGCGATGCTCTCAAACGCCGAACGCGCGCCGATCCACGTCGCCGACGTGATCGTGGCCATCGGCAAGCTTCGCAAGTCGAAGATGGATACCGCCGCCATCGCCGCGGCGCTGGGCTATGACGACCTGGAGATCAAACGCCTTGAGGCGCTCGCCCACGTCCACGGCAATGTGCTGAAGGCCTTTCGCAAGGGCAGCCTGACCCTCAAGCAGGTTCGCCTGTTCGCGCGGATGCCCGACAAGAAGCAGCAGGGCGAACTGGCGGAGACCGCGCTCGACGGCCACTTCCACGACTACCAGCTGCACCAGGTGATCAACGGCTCGCGCCTGACCATCGAGGACGACCGCTTTGGCCTGGTCGGGATGGCCCGCTACACCGCCGCCGGCGGGCGGGTCGAGTCCGACCTGTTCGCCGAGCTGGCCGATGTCCTGCTCGATCCCGGCAAGCTGCAGGATCTGTGGCGGGAGCGCGCCGCCCCCTTCATCGAGGGGTTCAAGCAGCTTGGGCTCGCCGTCTACATCGGGCGAGACGCCGGCTTCCGGGCTCCGGAAGGCTTCGAGACCCTGCCCTACGTCTACCCTGGCGACTTGACCGACGAGACCAAGGCCGTGCTGGCGGCTGCGCGGCAGCGGGTGGCCCAGGCGGCGCGTGATCTCGGCGGCGTCGATCTCGCCGCCGACGATGCGGCGCTGACGATCTTCCCCCTGCTGCAGGCGAAGATGGAGGTGGCCTCGGCTCCGCTGAAGCGGCTGGCGCTCGGCGCCGTCATCCTGTCGCCCGACGGGGCGACGGGGATCTCGGCCGAGTTCTTCGCCGCGCCGGTGTCCGAGGAGCTGCTGGACGAGGCTGGGGATGACGAGGCCGACGAGGACGATGCGAGCGGCGGCCAGGGCAACGGCGCGCGCTACGGTCGCTCCGCCAGCGACGTGGAGGTGCCCAAGGCCGACGTCGATGTCGAGGGCTCCAGCCACGTCCTGCACGAGACCCGCACCGACGTCGCCACGCGCGGGCTGATCCGTGATCTCGCCGACAATCCGGCCGCTGCGCTGACGGCCTTGGTCGCCCAGCTGTTCAAGCAGCTGGCGCTGCACGGCGGGTCGGGCCAGGAGGAGTCGGCGCTGACCATCAACGCCACCGGCTACCGCCGGGGCCAGACGCCGGCGATCGGCGCGCTGGACGGTGATGTTCGAGGCCGGCTGGAGGCGCGGCGGGTGGACTACAAGGCTTCGGGGCTTCGGCCCATCGCCTGGGTCGATGGCCTCGCTCACGGCGACAAGATGGCCTTGCTGGCGGAACTCACCGCCATAACCCTGAACCTGCGGGAAGCCCGGACCAGCAATATCCGCAACTCGGCTCGGGCCGAGGCCATCGAGCTGGCCGAACTCTGCGCCGCCGACATCTCGGCGCACTGGACGCCCGACCCAGACTACCTGGCCGTCCACTCCAAGAAGCAGCTGCTGGTGCTGCTGGACGAGATGCAGGTGGACGATCCTCGGGCCAAGACCCTGAAGAAGGACGAGCTGGTCGTCCTGGTGGCCGACGCCGCGGCCGAGCGGCAGTGGGCGCCGCGGGTGCTGTCCTGGGAGGGCGCTACGGTTGAGACGCCGCCGCCGGCCGATGAGGACCAGGACCAGGACGAGGGTGATGAGGCCCTGGCCGACGACCTGACCCCAAGCCCTGCCGCATCTTCCCCAGAGGTCTCGGTTCAACACGCGGCCTGATCGGGGCCGTTTCTGGATACGTCTAGGCAGCCTTGGCTGTCAGGGGACCTCGCCGGCATTGCCGGCGGGGTCCCCTTTCTGCTTGCTATTCGGAGGCTACAGGGGCTTTGCCGAGCACAGCGCTCGCAAACGCCCCAAATGTGCGTTATGTGTATAACTTGCATTACGTGGAGGTTGGTGTGCGCGTCTCGACTGCAGACTTCATCAAGAACTACGGCACGCTCGCTGATCGTGCCCTTGCCGAGCCGGTGACGATCACCAAGAACGGTCGTGATCGCCTCGTCGTCGTTTCCGCAGCCGAATATGATCGCCTCAAGCGGCGCGACCGCCGGGTCGTTAGAGCCGAGGACCTGTCGGATCAGGAGCTTGGCCTCATCGCCGAGGCTAAGGTTCCTGCCGAGTATGGCCACCTTGATGCTGAACTTGAAAACTGGAAACCGTGAGCTGGCCTGATCCACGGCCCGGGCTCGTCATCCGATATTCCTACCGCCTGCGACGCGAGGCGGACGCCGGTTTGGCATCCCGATCAAGTTAGGGCGATCGTCAGATTGCGCCCAACGGCCTTCGCGGCCCGCTGCAGAGTGGTCAAAGTCACCGAGGGATTGCCTGGGTCAAGAAGCCGGTCGAGCTGCGCGCGTGTCGTGTGCATCAGTTCGGCCATCGCGACTTTTGTCAGTCCCTTTTCCTTCATCGCAGCGGTGATCTGCTCTGCGATCAGTTCCTTGACGGCTTGGCCTTCTACGTCTTCACGGATTCCCTGCTCATCAAGGAAATCCGCAAAACTAGCCCCGATCCGGCCCCTCTTGTTTTCCATCACTCCACCTCCTTCAATCGCTTGCGTGCTAGATCCAGGTCAGCCTTCGGCGTGGCCTGGGTCTTCTTAATAAAGCCGTGCAGCAGCACCATGCTTCCGTCGGCGATGCCGAACAGCACCCGCCCAATCTTGCCGTCGCTGAGGTTGCTGCGAATTTCGAACAATCCCGCCCCCATGGTGCGGCAGGACGGCATTCCGATCGGCCAGCCAAACTCGGCCTTGGCGATATCTTTGCCGATCGTCACCCGGTCAGCCGAAGCCAGATCAAGCAGAAACTCGCGTACCGGCGCACGGCCATTGGCGGATTCGTAAAATCTGGCGGGCAGCCGTTTTCGGTTGTCGGGCACGCGCCGAGATGTATCAAAATTGATGCATCGACGTCAAGGCCAAACGGTGGGCCTGATCCTGAGCGCAGCACCTCTGGCATGTTGCCACCTAAAGGAGGGGGTAAGGGCGCGGGCTTGGTGAGCCCGATGGGACTGGAGGGAGGAGCCCTCCGCCACGGGTGATCGGAAGATCCCCGCTATGAACGCGACATCCCCCTATTCAGCGCCCTTCAGACCCCCGAGGCCGCCCAGGACAAGGCCGCCAACAACGGTCGCGGGCGCTGGATCGCAAGCTGGTGGCCAGCCACCATGACCACCTCCTTTGGCGGTTCGGACGCCGAGGGCGCCTGGTCGTGGCGCGACGCCTACGACGCCATCGAGGCCGCCCTGGTCCTGCAGCTGCGTCGACCGGCACCGGGCTGATGGCGATCATCGGGCCGGCGTCGCGCCACGGATGACCGGCGCAGGACTCGAAGGCTGGGCGCCGCAACCCTGGCGCTGAGCCTTCTTGGATAGCCATATCGACATGAAGGCTAGCCAAACAGACGCAACGGCCCTATCTTAGCGGCGAGGAGTCATCCAATGTCCCGTACTGACCACGTCCAATTCAATGTCCGCTCCGCCTTTGCCCGCACGCGGGCCCATGAGCTGGCGAAGCTGACCGGCATGACCGCCACGCAGGTCGTGGAGGACGCTCTGCGGGGCTACGTGCCGCCCGGCGCAGCGATGACGGCGGGCCGGCTGGTCCAGCGTGGTCCCATCCTGGTTCGGCCCTCCGAGGGCGAGACGATCACCCTTGCTGAAGCGGATGCGGCGCTGAACGCGGTTCGTGAGCGCGATCTTGAAAATTGACGCGCTCCTCGACAGCAACGTGCTGATCGCGATGCTCGTTGAGGCGCACGAGCATCACGGCCCTTCGTTGGACCTGCTGGTAAGCGAGAACGCGACACAGTTCGCTATCGCCGCGCATAGTTACGCCGAAGCGTACAGCACCCTGACCCGCCGAGGCGAGCGTGCGCCATTCCAACTTACGCCCCAGGAGGCTTGGGCGGCGCTGGAGAGCGTCCGCGCCGTGACCGCGCTTGTCGGTCTGACCGCGCCCCAGACCTTCGAAACGACCAGGAGCTACGCGCAGAGCGGCGGCATCGGCGCGCGACTCTACGATCGCCTCATCGGCGAAGCCGCAGCCGCGCACGGCATTGCGCGGATCGTGACCTGGAACGTCGGGCACATGCGAAGCCTGTTCCCAGACCTGAGCGTCGAGACGCCAAGGGAATTCGGGAAAGGCCCGGTCGCGGCGCCAGCGGGCCAGTAGCCACGGCTGCGGTCGCGCGGGCGCGCCGCCTAAAGGAAGGGGGAAGGGAGCGGGCTTGGTGAGCCCGATGGGACTGGAGGGAGGAGCCCTCCGCCACGGGTGATCGGAAGATCCCCGCCATGAACGCGACATTCCCCCTCTTCAGCGCTCTTCAGACCCCAGGCGCCGCCCAGGACAAGGCCGCCAACACGCTGGCCGCCGCCCGGGCGCTCACCCCGCACCTCAATCGGTCGCGAGCGCAGGATCGCAAGCTGGTGGCCAGCACCATGACCATCTCCTTCGGTGGCTCGGACGCCGAGGGCGCCTGGTCGTGGCGCGACGCCTACGACGCCATCGAGGCGGCCCTGGTCTTGCAGCTGCGTCGGCTCAGCCCGCAGATCGGCCGGCTCGAGGACGCTCCGGCCGAGATCGCGGCCCTGCTGGCCAGCGTCACCGACCTGACCTTGACCCACACCCGCCGCAGCGAGGAGCAGGTCGCGCTCGACCAGTTCTCCACGCCGCCGGCCTTGGCCGCCATGGCAGTGCTGGCCGCCCAGGTCCGGCCTGGCGACAAGGTGCTCGAACCGTCGGCCGGCACCGGACTGATGGCGATCATTGCCGAGGCGTGCGGCGCGACGCTGGAGCTCAACGAGATCGCGCCGCATCGTTCGGCTTTGCTGGACGGCCTGTTCCCGGCCGCCTCGCGCACCCGCCATGACGCGGCGCACCTGAAGGACACCCTGCCCTCGTCAGGCAGCTTCCAGGCGGTGATCGCCAATCCGCCGTTCCAGCGGCTGGAGGGTCACCTCCATGCCGCCATCGACTGCCTTGCCGAGGGCGGACGGCTCAGCGCCATCGTACCCACGCGCCTCTTCGAGGATGCAGGCGCGATGCAGGCGCTCTCCCGCCGCGGCCGGGTGGTGGCGTTGATCGCCTTCCCGCCCCGCGCCTATGCCAAGCACGGGACCTCCGTCGAGACAGGCCTGCTGGTGCTGGACCGGGTCGAAGCGTGCGCCGTCGGCGGCGCCGTCAAGGTCGTCAGCGGCGAGACGCTGGCCGATGTCGCCAAGCTGACCGCCGCGCTGGACCCGCGCCCGACCGCCCAGCCGCGCCAGTTCCGGTCGGTCTCCAACGTCGCCTTCCTGGCTCCGCGCGCCCGCGCCCTGGCCACCCCGTCGACCCGCCTGGGGTTCCTGGCCGGGGCATCGGCAGTGGCGTTTGAGACAATCGCCTGGTCGGGCGAAGGCCACGACGTCGGTCTTTACCAGGCCTACAGGGTCAGCCGCCTGGCCTTGCAGGGGAGCCGTCCGCACCCCTCCGCGCTGGTGGAATCCGGCCCCATGGCGTCGGTGGCGCCGCCGGCCCCGACCTATCGCCCGCTCCTGCCGACCAACATCGTGCAGGAGGGGCTGTTGTCCGACGCCCAGATCGAGACCGTGATCTACGCCGGTGAGGCGCAATCGGGGTTGCTGCCGGGCTGGTGGATGCTGGGCGAAGCGCCGCACAAGCTGGTGCTGGTGAAGGAGGGCGCCCAAGGCGCCTTCCAGCTGCGCCGCGGCTTCTTCCTCGGTGACGGCACCGGCTGCGGCAAGGGTCGCCAGGCCGCCGGGGTCATCGCCGACAACATGGCCCAGGGTCGCCTGAAGGCGGTGTGGATCTCCAGGAACGACACGCTGCTGGAGGACGCCCGGCGGGACTGGACGGCGATCGGCGGCTCCGCCTCCGACATCACACCGCAGAGCGCCTGGAAGCAGGCCGACGCGATCCGCATGGACCGGGGGGTGCTGTTCACCACCTATGCCACCCTGCGTCAGCCGGCGCGGGGCGAGCGTCTTTCGCGCCTCGACCAGATCGTCGGCTGTCTGGGCGCGGACTTCGACGGGGTGATCGCCTTCGACGAAGCCCACGCCATGGCCAACGCGGCGGGCGGCGGCCAGGGTGGTCGTGGACCCAAGAAGGCCTCCCAGCAGGGGATGGCGGGCCTGGCCCTGCAGAACAGGTTGCCCAACGCCCGGGTGATGTATGTCAGCGCCACGGGTGCGACCACGCCCGAGAACCTGGCCTATGCCGCCCGTCTGGGCCTGTGGGGCGGGCCGGAGGCGCCGTTCAACACCCGCGACGCCTTCATGGACGCCGTCGAGAAGGGCGGCGTGGCGGTCATGGAGCTGATCGCCCGCGAACTGAAGGCGCTCGGCCTCTACATCGCCCGGTCGCTGTCGTTCGACGGGGTGGAATATCAGGCGCTGCGCCATGTGCTGACCGGCGACGACGTCGAGATCTGGAATGCCTGGGCCGACGCCTACCAGCTGATCCACCAGAACCTGCGCGCCGCCCTGGAGGCGGTCGGCATCACCGAGGACGGCAAGGCCAAGAGCGGTCAGGCCGCTTCGGCGGTCATGTCGGCCTTCGAGGGCGCCAAGCTGCGCTTCTTCGGCGCGCTGCTGGCGGGCCTGAAGTCGCCGACCCTGATCGCGGCGATCCGCGACGACCTCGTCCAGGGACGTTCCAGCGTGGTGCAGATCGTCTCGACCAATGAGGCGGTGATGGAGCGCCGGCTGGCCGAGATCCCGCCCGAAGAGTGGAACAATCTGACCATCGACCTGACCCCCAAGGACCAGGTGCTCGACTATCTGATGGGGGCCTTCCCCATCGCCGCCATGGAGGCGATCGAAGACGAGGACGGCAATGTGACGATGCGCCCGTTGATCGTGGAGGGTCAGCCGGTCGTCAGCCAGGAAGCCCTTCGCCTGCGCGAGGCCCTAGTCGTCCACCTGGCCTGCCTGCCCGCCGTTCCGGGTGTGCTGGATGCGGTCCTGGGCGCGCTCGGCCCCGACAACGTCGCCGAGATCACTGGCCGCTCGCGCCGGGTCGTCCTGCGCGATGGACGCCGGGTGGTGGAGCGTCGCAGCGCGTCGAGCGCCAAGGCCGAGACCGACGCCTTCATGAGCGGCAAGAAGCGGGTGCTGGTGTTCTCGGACGCCGGCGGCACCGGGCGCAGCTACCACGCCGACCTGAACTGCGCGAACCAGGACCGTCGCCGGCACTATCTCTGCGAGCCCGGCTGGCGGGCCGACGCGGCGATCCAGGGCCTTGGCCGCTCGCACCGGACCAACCAGGCCAGTGCGCCGCTGTTCTGTCCCGTCACGACCGACATCCACGGCGAGAAGCGGTTCACCTCGACGATCTCGCGGCGGCTGGACAGTTTGGGAGCCCTGACCAAGGGCGAACGCCGAACGGCCGGCAACGGCCTCTTCCGGCCCGAGGACAATCTCGAAAGCCCATGGGCGCACCGCGCGCTGCAGGCCTTCTACGTCGCCCTGCACTGGGGGAACGTGCCGGCGATGGACCGGGTGACCTTCGAGCAAAAGACCGGGCTTCAGCTCCTCGACAGCGATGGCCAGTTAAAGAAGGCCGAAGACCTGCCGGCGATGAACACCTGGCTCAACCGGCTCCTGGCGCTACGGATCGAGGATCAGAACGCCTTGTTCGAGACGTTTGACGCGGTGCTCACCAGCATCCTCGAGCGGGCCGCGGCGTCGGGCGCTCTGGACAAGGGCATGGAGGACATCATCGCCGACGACCTGACGGTGACGTCGGAGGAGGTGATCCGGACCGACGCGGTGTCGGGCGCGCAGACCAAGGTCGTGACCTTCGCCGTCCGCACGCGCCGCGTGCTGGCGTCTACGTCGGACGCGCTGGCCGGGATCGATCCGCAAACGCTGGAGTATGTGGTCAACACCAAGTCGCAGCGCGCCGGCCTGGTGGTGAAGGGCCTGACGACGACCGACGACGATGACCGTCTGGTTCAGGCCGTCCGGCTGATCCGCGCCGAGAAGCGCACCGTGCTGCCTCTGAAGACCTACGAGGAATCGGCCTGGGAGACGGTCGCCGAACCTATATGGCGTGCAACCTGGGACGCCGAGGTCGCCGGCGCCGAACCCTGGCACACGCGCCAGCTGGCCCTGGTCACCGGACTGCTGCTGCCGGTGTGGAGCAGTCTGCCCAGCAAGCGGACCTTCGTCCGCCGGCTGAAGGCTCCGGACGGGCGGCGCTGGCTTGGGCGGGTTCTGGACCCCACGGATGTCACCAAGCTGAAGATCGCGCTCGGGATCAGCGACGTCGCCACGGCCGTCGGCTCCGGCGACAACGCGGCCAGTATGGTCCTGGGCGAGAACAGCTCCATCGCCCTGACTGGCGGGTTCTGGCTTCGCCGGGCCAAGGTGATGGACCGCTACCGGCTTGAGGTTGTCGGCGCCGGGTCCCAGCGCGCGATGTTCCAGGTGCTCGGCTGCTTTGTCGAAATCATCAACTACACCCCTCGCGTCTTTGTGCCGGTCGACCAGCCACAGGTGCTCTCGGCCGTCCTGGCCAAGTGGCCAGCCCAGACCATCCTGCCGGCGGCGGCGTAGCGGTCATCAAGAGCCG
Source organism: Pseudomonadota bacterium (assembly GCA_963205005.1). Taxonomy (GTDB): domain Bacteria; phylum Pseudomonadota; class Alphaproteobacteria; order Caulobacterales; family Caulobacteraceae; genus Phenylobacterium. The sequence goes on along the minus strand of CAUJHW010000007.1, from coordinate 29,714 downwards.
TGGGCTTGCGCCTGCGGCTCCTTTTGCGTGATGCGCCGGGGGCGTCGGCGGTGCGGGGAAAGGTGGAGGAAGGGCCTGGTTGGGTGCGCTCGGGTGAGCGCGTCTGGAGGATTCCACCATGAACGATACGCAACCGTCACCTGCGTTTCCCCCCATGCTTGCCGACTGGGTTGAGAAAGACCGAGAGCTTCGCCGTCTGGCTGAAGAGGTGCTTCCTCTGAACAAGATCGCCTTGTTCGATGCGCTCGCGGCCGCCGGGATCGAGATCGTAACCGTCGTCTTCGACGGCTGCGGGGATAGCGGCCAGATTGAAGATATCGAGGCCAAGGCGGGTGACCTGGTCGTCGCCCTTCCGGCCGATCAGATCGAGATCGCCTGCCCGGTCTGGGGCGGGTCGGAGATCGAGCGTCGAACGCAGTCTGTCCGCGATGCCATCGAAGCCCTGGCCTACGATTTTCTCGGCCAAACCCACGGCGGCTGGGAGAACAACGACGGCGCCTGTGGCGACTTCACCTTCGACGTCGCCGAACGGACCATCACGCTCGACTACAACGAGCGGCACATGGAGTCCGACAACTCCCAGCATGTGTTTTGAGGAGGCGACGATGGGACACTGCTATCACCACGCCCTCTCCTCGGTGAAGAAATGGGGCGGGACGGCGGAGGACTATCTGCCGCTGCACCAATGGTTCGATGAGTCGAAGGCGATCACGGCCGACTTCCGCCACCGCGCCCTGCGCCATCATGCCGAGGGCATCTTTATGCTCGAGCGCTTCTTCGGGGCGACGATCACCATATCCACTGGCCGCGTCGTCCCGGTGCGGCTGATCGGCGAGCAGCATGTGGTGGAGGATCTCGGCTTCATTCCGAGCTTCGCCGATTGGGTGCGCTGCATCCGGCCCGAGCCATGGATGGGGCGTGCTCAGCCGATCCACCGACAGGTTGATCCCTTCTCGGCCACCCAGGTCTAATCCCTGCCTCAACCCAACCCCCTGAAAGCCCGGCCGCCGCGCCGGGCTTTCCTGTTTCTGGAGAGCTGACATGGCGGGCACCGGCTGGACGCCCGCGCGCGTCGATACACTCAAGTCACTATGGAGCGAGGGGTTGAGCGCCTCGCAGGTCGCCAAGTCGCTAGGTGGCGTGACCCGCAACGCGGTCATCGGCAAGATCCATCGCCTCGGCCTGAGCGGCCGGGCTGCGGGCGGCGTCATTCGCAGGACCGCGCTCCCGAGACCGCTTCGCCCTGAGCGCCCGCGCCTGGTCGTTCCCCCCTCGCGTCTGCCTCGGATCCCACCCGCTTCAGTCGTCGCGACTGCGGAAGGCCCGGGCCTTGCGGGCTCGCTGGTGCAACTGGCCGCTCACGCCTGCAAGTGGCCGATCGGAGATCCTAAGGCGGAGGACTTCAGCTTTGCGGCCGGCGGACGGAGTTCGGCCCCTACTGCGCGGGTCACCAGCAGACGGCGCATCAGCCTCGTAGGCTCAGGCCTCTGGCGGATGATCCGCTGGTCCGGCGGGTTCTGGCCGGCCTCGCCGCATAGGGTTGGGAAGCCGCCGGCGAGTCCTCGTCGGCGGCTCTTCCGGTGCTGAAGACCGGCTTCGCCGGGGAGGATCGGAGGAAGGGACCGGAGGGTTGAGCGACCGGGAATGGATCCGGCGCGAGACCTCCGGAGGACGTGGATGTCCAATCCCCTTGAGCCGCTGTTGAACGAAATCATCGCCCGCCTGGAGCGCGGCGTGCCGCCCTGGCGCCAGCCCTGGGCGAACGGGGCCGACCCGTCCACGCCCCTACGGTCCGACGGCCAACCGTTCAGCGGGTCCAACGCCTGGCTCCTGGCGTTCGCCGGCGCGGAGCGCGGCTATACGAGCCCCTTCTGGTTCACCTTCCGGCAGGCGCTGGCGATCGGCGCGCCGGTTGCCAGGGGCGGCCGAAGCGCCTTGGCGATCCTCTACAAGACTCGTGTCGTCGATGGCCGCGACGTCGCCGATTCCGGTGAGGCCGGCGAGGGGGAAGCCAAGACCCTGCGCTATCTGAAAACCTACGCGGTGTTCAACGCCGAGCAGCTGACTGACTGTCCGCAGATCTATCTCGAGGCGCCGAAGGTGGATCCGGCCGTGCGCGCGGCGGCGCGCGACGCGGTGCTCGATGCGATCCCGGCCAGGCTGGAGATCGGCGGCAACACCGCCTGCTATGTGCGCGCGGCCGACCTTATCCGGATGCCGCCGCCCGAGGCGTTCGGATGCGTGGAGGACTGGAAGTCGACCTATGCTCACGAGGCCATCCACTGGAGCGGCGCGGAGCATCGCCTGGGCCGCACCTTCGGCCAGCGGTTCGGTGACGCCGCCTATGCGTTCGAGGAGCTTGTCGCCGAAATCGGCAGTGCGGCGATCGGGCTGCGGATCGGGCTAAGGCCCCAGATCCTCGACAGCCACGCGGCGTATCTCGGTCACTGGGTCAAGATTCTCAAGGCCCGGCCCGGGGCCCTGCTGGAAGCCTCCGGGCACGCCCAGCGGGCCATCGATCACTTGCTCGCCTACAGCCAGCCGGCGGAGGCCAGGCAACCCCTGGCCGCGTAAGGGCGCCAGGCCCCTCCCCCAATGTTGCGAGGGTTGGCGGGTGGGGCGCCTGCCCTGCCCGGCCCGATGGGAAAGTCGGAGGAAGGGCTGGGAGCTCGCGAGCGAACCGGGATTTGGTCCGGCGCTGGCTGCTTGAGGCTTCCATGCCCAGACCTTCTCACCGCAACGACGCCAAACCTTCCCAGACCGCAGATTTGTTCGCTGCGGCGCCGGGCGTTGGCGAGATGACCGCTCGCTACGCCGGCCCTTCGTCTCCAGCCCCCTCAAACGGGACACTGGGCGCGAGAGCCGCGACCGGCGGCCTGGCGGGCCTGAGCGACGCCGAGGCGCTCGAACTCCTGCTCTCTCGGTCCCTGGCCAACGGCGCGCGGGCCACGGCTGGAGCACTTCTGGCCCGGTTCGGTTGTCTTCGGCGGGTGCTGACGGCCGACCTTGCCGCGCTTTCGGCGTTCGTCGACACCCGCGTCGGCATCGACCTGCAGCTGATCTACGACGCCGCGCGGCGGCTTGCGGCGGCCGAATTGCCAGGGCGTTGCGTCGTCTCCTCGTGGACGGCGCTCATCGACTACCTGAAGCTCACCATGGCCCACTGCGAACGCGAGGCGTTCCGCGTGCTGTTCCTGAACAAGAAGAACCAGCTGATCGCCGATGAGATTCTCAATCACGGCACCGTCGACCACGCGCCGGTCTATCCGCGTGAGGTCGTGCGGCGGGCGCTGGAGGTGTCGGCGTCGGCCGTGATCTTGGTGCACAATCACCCATCGGGTGATCAGACCCCCTCATCGGCCGACATCGAGATGACCAGGAAGATCATCGACGCCGCGCGGACCTTGGGTATCGCGGTGCATGACCACGTCATTGTCGGGCGCGCCGAGGTCGCCAGCTTCAAGGCGCTGGGGTTGATCTAGGCGCCCCGGGCGCGCAGTCGGCCCAGCCGGTCATAGATGCCCCTCGGCGATTAGAGCGCGGGCCATTCATAACGATTGAAGATCACCTCATCGCCGTCGATGAGAACCTCCAGGGCTTCGTTGATCAATCCGTTGTCCGACCCGATCTCTTCCATGGCCGCCAAGAACAGCGCCCTCTGTTGGGCCGGCGGCGCCTGCGGCACGATGATCACCAGCCCCGCATGAATCGCCTGGGCCTGATAGAGGCGCCGGAAGTCGGCGGCATTGTTGGTGACGAAGACGAAGTCGCCTTCAAGAATTCTCGGCATCAGGTCGTGGTCTTTGGTCGAGGCCAGACCCAGGAAGTTGACGTGATGCGCCTCATGGCCGGCGCCGTGAGCGACGTCGGCCAGGGTTGGGTGCAGACACTCGTCGATCAAGAATCTCAAGACGTGCTGGAGCCTGATGTTGGCGGCGCTTTCAAAGGATCAGATGGCAGGCTGCGGCGCGTTGTCGACTTCAACGTGAAGCCAAAGTCGGTCAGTCGCTTGGGCCGGCCACGGCGTGGGTGCGCGGCAGCCCAAAGCCGAGCCAGGCCGAGTTTGCGGCGATCAAGTTTAGGATGGCCCGCTATCAGCTCATCAGATGTTGCACCGGCCTCCAGCATGGCGACCAGGCCATAGATGGGAATACGCGTGCCCTTGAACACGGGTTCACCAGCTAGCGTATCCTTGTCGATGTGGATGATTTGTTCGGCCTCGTCCAAGTCCCGCACTCGCTCCGCAACCTGGCGACGGGCTTCCCCGATATCGACCAGAAGCAGATCATCGGCATTGAGCCGCTTGGCGTCGGGCCTGGCGGCCACCTCTCGAAATAGTCCTTGCCGGCGCTCGACCGGCAATCGGCCGACAAGTCCGTGTTCCAGGCGCAGACACACGAGATGGGTGGGCGTCAGGTAGCGGCGGATCGTCCGCCGCCCTGCCGCTGCCGGTCGAACGATATCGACGATGTGTTTGTCGATGGCGTTGTTGACTGCCTTCAGCGCCAAGCCGCTGACCGCGGCGGCCTCCGCTGGCGTGTAGAGGCGAGTTGGATCAGGCATAATGTATCTCCACGCAGAGAATGATAACTACGCACCTGCCAAATGGCAATAAGAGCTCGATGGAGCAGCACCGAGGGGGCCAGCCGCCGCTAACCCCTCAGTCATTGGCCCCTAAAAGTCATTGTCCAAGGCTTCACCGCGCCGCGCGCGGACGCGGGCTTTCGAGCGTGAAAGGATCAGTCCTTCCTGGTCGCGAGCGGGATCGGCCAGACTGTGGACGTCGGCGAGAAGGTCGAAAGCCCAAAGCAGGGCGGCATAGGTCGCGACACTGGTTGATGGCTTGCCACGTTCGGCGTCCGACACGGCGCGGCGACCCGCTCCAATCTTTTGAGCGACCTCCTCGATCGTCAGGTTTCGGCGCAGCCGCGCTGTCCGCAGGTTCGACCCGAGTTCCTTCAGGGCCAGTTCAACGGGATGGGCGGAGCGAGGAGCAGCATGTTGCGGGCCGGCATGGGCGTTCAAGAACCAATTGGGCGACCTACGTCGCGGTGAGCAGCAAATCGCAATTCGGCGGGCCCGCAGGCTATGCGCCCTTGAACGTATCTAAAGCCGATTACTGATCTCGCAAGAGCATATTATGAGCGACGGCTGTTGGCGCGAGCCTTCTGGGGAGTGGTTGCCGGGTGTCGGCGAGGGGAGCCGCCGCGGCCGGGGTTGTGATCAGCCCGGTTGGCTTCAGCCTGTGCTGACGGCGGAGAGGCGCAGTGTTCCCGGTGTCGGCTGATCCTCCCTCAACCTTGGAGAGGCCGGCGCTTCGTTCGGCGAGGCCCGGGGGTTGGCGCGTCCGGGGGTGCGGCGGGGGTCATCGCAGGTCCTGGACCTTGAGCCCAAGGCGCCAGGGACGGGGAGTGAGTGCAAGAGGCAGTGATCCGTCCTGTCGAGGCGGGCCCGAACCCCTCTGGCTTGTTGTGACCTCGCCACCGCCCGGCGCCCACCACAAGGGACGCTGCGCTCAAAGCCCTTGTGGGGGACGCCGGCCGTCGGCGCGAGACGGTCAACGAGCCGATGGGCTCCGCACCCCACTCCGAAAAGGGATTTCTCCCAATGCAACTTACAGCCTTCTCTCCCGTAACTGGCGCCATGAGCAGCTTCGAGGCCCAGGCCCTGCTGCTCGACGACCCCCGAGTCCACCCCGCAGAAGACGCTCTCCAACAACTCGGCCACGCCCTGATGAACGAAGTGCTCGACGTCTTCTCCGAGACGGCCCTGGAGGATTTTCAGTCGACCATCTGCGAGTCCCTGATCGGCGCCTTCCATTCCGCCGCCCAGCGCATCGAGCGTGAAGCCGACAAGGCCAGGGACGATCTCAACCGCTTCGCCCGCGACTTCGACGGCTCCGAGATCGCCGACACCGAGATGCAGGCCGCAACCCAAAAGGCCCGCGCCGCCGATGTCGCCACCCTGGCCCTTGAGATGGTCCGAGACGCAGCGGCCGCCAGCTATACGACATCGACCGGCGACGTCTGGAGCCCCTGGAAGGGTTCTGCGAAGGCTTCGCGCACCACGGCCGCCCAGATCGAGGCTCGTGAAGCCATCCGGTCCGCCAAGGCCCGCAAGCACTCCGCGACCGACCCCGGCGCGATCATCGTGGCCTTCCGGGCAGCCCCCCAGGCCGATACCGCCGACGATGCGAACCGTATCTTCGACGCTCTGAACTGGGCTCTCGTCCAATGGCCGCAGATGGCGCTGGCCACCACGGGCGCCAAGGGCGGTGAGAAGATCGCCATCAAGTGGGCCAAGCAGAAGAACGTGACGCTGGTGCTTGCCAAGGCCGATTTCGACCGACACGGCCGTGCGGCGCCGTTCCGGGCCAACGACGAACTGATCGCCCTCGAACCGGTGTGCGTGCTTACTCTGACGAACACGCTCAACCCCGAGCGGGGCGCTGGAATGCAGCCTTTCGGACCGGCCCTCAATCTCGGCCAAAAGGCCGGCGAGAAGGGGATCCGTCACCAGGTGGTCAAGGCGCGGGCTTAAGGCCCGCGTCGCGGCGGCCTTCGGGCCGCCGCACCCGCCTTCTGGCGGGTGAATGAAAGGGTGGAGGGGCGCTGCGCTTCAGCTTCCTAGCTTCCCGTCGGGAAAACCCCTCTTGCCGGCGCCCCGCCCCGCCCCGCCTCGGGCCGCGCCGCGGGTCGCTGTCGTACAGATCACCAGGAGATGGGTCTCAGGGCCACCAATCGCCGATTTTGGCGGGAGCCTGCCTGTCGGCGCGGACGGCGGTGAGAACCGATGGGTTCAGAGGGCGGGCCCGGCACTGCGCCGCTCACCCCGAGGATGTCGCCATCGCCAGCGCCTGTGAGGGTTCCGCAAGGGGGCGCCCAAGGCGCTGAGGGCGTCAGCGGTCTGGCTGTGGTGATCCGCATGTCGGCGCCAGCACCGAGCCGCCAATCGTCTCCCAGGTTGGGCGCCGCGGGATCGAACTCGTCCGCGATCAATCTCACGAACCTAGGACGGGACGGTCTGGGTCAAAGGCGACCTCGCCTGGGCGAGGCGAACCCCCGTGGACCCACCGACCTTCGCTGCGCTGCAGGCCGGTTTCCACGGGGATTCGTCCTTTGGCCCCTCCCTTTCACCCGCCCTGGGCGGTCGCGAGATCGCGGGAACGAGCCCGCAGATCCGGCAGCGCAAGAGGGAGACGAAAGATGGTCAGCATGGGGATGGCTCAAGCGGTTTATCAACACGCCCACGACTTCTATGACACCGGCAGCTGGTATGTGGTCGCCGAATGCTGGGACCTTCTGGCCATCGCCGAGGAGCTGGACCGTCAGGAGGAGATCACCGCGATCCCCTTTGAGCTCGACACGGCCGCCATCGCCTACTTCCACCAGATGATCCACCTGCGGACGGGCAGCCCGCAGCACTGACCTGGCTCGGCGCCCGCTTCGGCGGGCGCCGTTCCCCCTGCCCTTCTCCCAATTCTGGGTAAACCGGCGGAACAGGCGCCGAACGGAATCCAAGTCCTTGTGTCAGGCAGGCCGGCAGCCACTCAGCCTTGGGGTTGGTGATTCGTTCTGACGTCGAGCCTTGGAGGCCTCGAACGGGTGCGTGATCCGGCGAGATTGAAGTCAACAGCCCGCCCGGCGAACCGGGCGGGGCCGAGCATATCTCCGAGACGCCAATGCCGGCTTGGAAGGCCCGCGATGTGCGTATGCACCGCGGTGGCACGCCCTGGACCGGGCGACCGACCCCATACCTGACGGTTCTTCTGTCAGCCATCTCCCCGGCTGGACGAACGCAGCGATCCCTTCTCCCCTGGGCGGGTCAGCCCCCGCACCGGGTTCCAGGGCGGCCAGGAGGGCCGAGTTCAGCCCCCTCCCCTCGCCCACCCTGCGGTCGTCAATCAGAGGTGCCGGCGGGCGGCGACCCTTGCCTTGTGTTCAACGATCCGCGTCGCCCCGTGCCCTCGTGGTCCTTGTTCTGATCATCTCCAAGCCGTTGTGACGCCCGGCGGGGTGCGGTCCGCGCGATCAATCACTTCAACCTAGGTCGGGGCGGTCCAGGTCAAAGCCGACCCCGCTGCGCGTGGCGGACCGGATGGATCCTCCGGCCTTCCTCCGCTGCGCTCCGTGCAGGCCGGTTTCCAACCGGACCGGGCTTTGGCCTGTCCCTCATCCCCGCCCTTGCAGGTCGCGTGATCGCGGCAGGGACCGCGAGCCGCCGGGATTTCCCTGGCGGCAGATGGAGTAAGACGATGCTGAACAAGGTCCAATTGATCGGTTTCACCGGAGCCGAAGCGGAAATTCGCACCACTTCAGGCGGCAAGAAGGTCGCCACCCTGCGGGTCGCCACCAACCGCTACACGAAGGCGGGCGGCGAGCGGAAGGACTACACGACCTGGCACCAGGTCGAGATCTGGAACCAGGGCACGGTGGGCTGGCTCGGGTCCAAGGGGCTGCCGAAGGGCTCGAAGGTGTTCGTCGAGGGAGAGATCCGGCACGACCGCTACACCGACAAGGACGGTGTGGAACGGTTCTTCTCCAAGGTCGTGGTGGCCACGCCGCAGCATGAACTGCGGTCCCTGGACCGGCCCGAGCAGAACCCCGCCGAAAGCGAATAGAGCTAAGGCCCCGCCCGGGAAACCGGGCGGGGCTCTCCGCTTTTCTTGAGACTTAAATTTTGAAACACGCCCGCTGCGGACACGCAGCGGGATTTCTAGATTCTTAGATTCAGATTCAGACGGCCATATCCTGCGTTAAAACAAATGGTTGTACGGATCATCCTGTCCGCGCGGGGGCGTTTGCCTGACCGCGCGGGGGGTCTGACCTGACCGATTGGGGGCCTTGTCCTGACCGGTCGGGGGAACCTGACCGATTGGGGGCGGGCCGCGAGCCGAACCTATCCTGTCTTGCGAAATAATTCGAGGTCAGGAATGATGGACTGATCGACTCCGAGGATTCGCCCTGCAAGACGACGCCGACATTGCCGACGCTGAAACCGCCGAGGGTTTGGTGCCCGGCCGCGCTATGCGGGTGGCGCACGCCCTAAAGGTGCGCGACGGCGAGGACTTCGCCAAGCCGGGCAATTTGGTCGAGGTCAGGTTCGTCAGAGGCCAGTCTCTGAGCCTGACGGCCGCTCGCCTCCTGGCCCTGATGATCCTGACCGCCGGTGGCGACGGCTGGCAGCCCATGGCCCACAAAATGCGCAAGTCGGAGATTCGCCGCGGCCACAAGGGCAACGAGCGCATCTCCGACATGCTCGAGGAACTGCACCGAACGCTGTTTGCGATCGATGACCTGTCCTGGCGGGGTCGCAAAGCCACCAAACGCTTCGCCCTGATCCAGTCCTCGCGCGAGGAAGCTGAGGAAGAGGGCGGTGATAGCGGCTGGATTGAATGGGAGTTCACTCCTGACGCGCGGCGGCTGATCCGGGAGTCCGAAACCTACGCGGTGCTCAATCGGCAAGCCATTCTGGGCTTTCGTTCGAGCTACGCCCTGCGGCTCTACGAGATGGGCGCCCTGCGACTCCACCGCCGGCAATCCACCTGGCGCGCCGACATGACCGCTGTTCGGGCGGCCTTCGGTATCGCGCCCGAACTCTACAAGGATTTCGCCCAGCTGCGACGCAAGGTCCTAAGCAAGGCCAAGGCCGAGATCGATCACCTGGCCCACTTCACCGTGGATTGGCGAGAGATTCGCCGTGGCCGGGCGATCGTGGAGATCGAGTTCCACTTCCATCCCAAGACCGCGCCCGAGCAGTTGCTCACCGTGGCCGAGATCGAACGGCACGCTGCGGGCCGCGAGGCACGGCGGGACGGCGCCGTCGAAGAGATTGTGGCGGAGGCTCCTGCCCTCCCCGCCCCGCCTCGGACCGTGCCGCTCCGTGCGGCGCCGCAGCCGGCTCAGGCCGTGCGGTCGGACGGGAGCGTCGGATTTCCCAGCGGTAGCTTGCAGTATGGGTCGGGTCCCTTCGGTGAGATCGCCAGGGCGCATGGGGGCGGCTGGGACCGGGACCTGATCGCGGCCGCCTATCGAGAACAGATGGGCGCGCGCCTCGACGGCCTTACCGGCCAGAAGCTTTTGAAGTCCTGGACGGGTTTCTGCCAGGCCTTCGCCGCACGTCGCGGCCGACCCTAGAGAGAGCGCAATTGCACCGGTGCAATTGCGCCGGAAACGCGCCCTTCACGCTACCATGGAAGCCAGACCTCCGCTCTGTTGGCGGTCGTCCTCTGCGGCTCGTCCCCGGTCGGAGGCGGTCGTCATCACGCAGAGACCGGTAGCGGAATTGCACGGGTGCAATTTGCTCGCACACTGGGAGGTAGGGAGCGTCCCCCGTGCGGTCAGGATAGCGCCGCCACGGATCATGCAATGAACGTCTTCGGGCGCCACCGACCCCTCGCGTCCATATTAGCGGGTCTGGTTACTGGCGCGAGCAATTGTACGGGTGCAATTTGACCATCGACAGAGCCCGGCACCCGTCAGGGTAGCCCCCAAAGGGTCAGGATAGGTCTGGCCGAAAATCTGGAATCGGGATTGAACTGGCTCTCGTAGCGTTAACGCGCCCTTAACAAAGCGCTTATAGCGTCCAGGCGGCCCCACTTTCGCTTTTTAGACAGTTGGAGCCGGATTTTCGAAACCTGCCGGGAGGCTGTGAGGTCCCATGTCGAACATCGCGGAAGCATCCGCCCCCTCTCTCGCCGGACCGGTCTCGCAGCTGGCGCGCCGGGCCTCGGCCGTGGTTGAGAACCTGCGGGACGCCGCACGGGCGGCGCGGTCCGGTGAGCGCCGCGAGCCGCTCTTCTCGATCAGCGAGGCGGCCGAGCTGGTCGGCCGAACGCCGGCGGCGATTCGTGATGCAGAGAAGGATGGCCGGCTTCCCGAGCCGCCGCGCACCCAAACCAATCGCCGGGTGGGCTACACGCTGGCGCAGGTGAACGACATGCGCGGCGTGTTCGGTACGCGGCCGTGGCGCAAGCCTGAGGATCCCTGCGCGGTTATCGCCGTCCAGAACTTCAAGGGCGGGGTCGGCAAGTCCACGCTGTCGGTTCACCTCGCTCAATACATGGCGATCCGGGGCTACCGGGTAGCGCTGATCGACTGCGACAGTCAGGCCTCTAGCACTACCCTATTCGGTTACGTGCCCGACCTCGACCTGACCGAGGACCAGACGCTCTATCCGTTCCTGCGCGAAGACGACAAACGCTCGCTCGACTACGCGCTGCTCGACACCCACTTCGATGGATTGAAGCTGATCCCCGCCAACCTGCACCTGTTCCAATCCGAGTACGAGTTGGCTGCGCGAATGGCGCGCGGGGGAGGGCGGCTGCTCGACCGGCTGGCCCAGGGCATCGCCTCGATCGCCGACCAGTTCGACGTGATCATCCTCGACCCTCCGCCGGCGCTGGGCGCCATCTCCTTGTCCGTGCTGCGGGCTGCGAACGCCCTGGTGATCCCGGTCCCGCCGACGGTGATGGACTTCTCCTCGACCGCCGCGTTTCTCACCATGCTCGACGAGACGCTCAATCAGCTAGCGTCGCGCGACCTCGCTCCCGACCTTAACTTCGTTCGGATCGTCGCCTCCAAGGTCGATGAGAACAAGTCGATGCAGAAGGAGCTGCTTGCGCTCATGCGCCAGGTCTTCGGCCTGGCCATGATCCGGACGCCCATGAAGGACTCGGCCGAGATCGACAACGTCACGGCGCGCCTGATGACCGTCTATGAAATGAACAGCCCGATGACCAGCAAGTCGGTGCGCGACCGGTGCCTTACCTACCTCAATGGGGTCAACGAGGAGATCCTCCTCGACGTACGCCAGACCTGGCCGAGCCATGTGGAACGCCTTCGCAAGGAGGGCCACGCATGACCCGCGGATATGGAAATTGCACCGGTGCAATTCGAGCCGAAAGGGTGCGCTCATGAGCTCCAAGAACCGTTCCTTCGCTGCCGGATTGATGGGCTCGCTCGACGCCGCCGCGCCCCAGCCGGAGGCCCCAACCCGAATGCCAGTCGGCATCCTGGCGAGCCGGGAGAACCGAATGGCCGAGTTGGCTTCCGGCGCCGTCGTGGGGCGAGCGATCGAGCAAGTCGATCCGGCCCGCTGCCGGCTCTGGAGCGAGCACAATCGCGACTATGCCGCGCTGGATGAGACCCGCTGCGCAGACCTGATCGAGAGCTTCAAGGCCCAGGGCCGCCAGGAAGTCCCGGCGATCGTCCGCCGCGTCCGCGGCGTGCCGGACATCGACTTCGAGGTCATCTGCGGCGCGCGCCGGCATTGGACCGTCAGCTGGCTTCGGGCGCATAACTACACCGACTTTCGGTTCCTGGTGGAGGTGCGCGATCTCACTGACGAGGAGGCGTTCCGGATTTCCGACCTGGAGAACCGAGCCCGCGAAGATCTCAGTGACATCGAACGGGCGCGCGATTACCTGAAGGCCCTCGGGCGCCACTACGGGGGAAGCCAGAAGGACATGGCGTCCCGCCTCAACGTCTCGGAGGCCTGGCTTAGCCGCTATCTCGATCTCGCCCGGCTGCCGGCCCCACTGGTGGCCGCGTTCGCCGATCCGCACGAGCTCAGGATCAAGCACGTCACCCAGCTGAAGCCGTTGCTCAAGCCGGACGATCGCGAGCGCCGCGTGCTGGCTGAAGCGATAGCCATCGCCGCCCGAAAAGGGGAGGGGACCGCCCTAAAGCCTCAGGATGTCATCCGGCTTCTGGAGGCTGCGGTCGATCCCCCCAAGAAGTCAGGATCCCCCAAGCGGTCAGGATCGACGGGGGACGTGGTCACCGCCGCGGGCGGCGCACCGGTCCTGCGGATCGATGGGCGCAAACGTAAGGAAGTGACGCTGACCCTGCTGCTAGCCGGCGGCGCGTCGCGGTCCGAGGCGGAAACCGCGCTCCGGTCGGTGCTTGACTCCTACTGGCCGCAGTCGACGGACGTTTAGCCGAGTAACTCATTTTTGACGCCACAAGCCATAGGTTATATATGGCTTTCTCCGGCCTCCGTGAGCTTATGTCCCAAAACCTGTCCGCTCCATTCTTCAGCGCCACCCCGGTGTTCACGCGGGCCGACTACGCGCGCGCGGTCGGCCGCGCGCCAGCGGAGAAGACGGTCACTGCTATGCTGAGCCAGCATGTCAAAGCCGGAAACATCAAACGCATCGCCCGCGGACTCTACGCCTCGGTTCCCAAGCACGCCGACCCAGCGACCTGGTGGGTGGACCGCTTCCTCGTCGCTTCGCGGCTGCGGCCGGAGGCCGTGATCGGCTACCACTCCGCGCTCGAGTTGCACGGTTATGCCTACACCGCCGAGTTCGATGTCCAGGTGATCGCGCCGGGCGAGCCGGGCTTTTTCAAGACTGCGGAATTTTCCTGCCGCTTCGTGCGACCCACTACCCCGCTCGGGCCGGAGAGTGTCACCACCTTCGACCGCCTTGGCCAAGCCGTGGCGGTGACGACCCTGGAGCGGACGGTCGCCGATCTGTTCGACCGGCCGGATCTCGCCGGCGGCGCAGAGGAACTGGTCAACAGCCTTGACCTCGTCGGGCGTCTGGACGCCGAGCGGCTTGCTGCATATTTGGCGGCCAACGGCAATGCGACGGCCGCCGGCGCGGCGGGCTGGTGGCTGGAATCACGGCGCGAACGTCTGCGTGTTCCCGATGCCGCGTTGGAGGCGATCCACAAGCTGGCGCCGCGCCAAAACCGCTACGCGCTTGGCGCGGCGGTAGGGCAGGGGCAGGCGGCGCCCGGCTGGGGCGTGATCCTTCCCCACGCCGTGGTTGACCAGCGATTCGAAGGCCTCTGATGGCGGCGCCATCCGTCCAGACCCTGCAGCGCATCGCCGCTGAGACGCGGTTGCCGGCGGCGACGTTGGAAAAGGTGCTGCGCCTGCTCGACGTGCTGCAAGCGATCGCCGAGGACCCCGACCTGAAGACCCGGGTGGCGCTGAAGGGCGGGACCGCGCTGAACGTCTTCCACCTGCGCCTGGACCGCCTCTCTGTGGACATCGATCTGAACTATGTCGGGGCCGTCGACCGGGCCGCGATGGAGGCAGATCGCCCTCTTGTCGATGAGGCCTTGCTGCGCCTTCTGGAGGCCCAGGGCTACCAGGTCCGGCGTCAGCCGCCGGGTCATGCTGGCGGCAAATGGGTGGCGCGCTACAACTCGGCGCTAGGCGGCGGCGCGAGCATCGAGGTCGACCTCAACTACATGGCCCGAGGGCCCCTGTTTGGCCTCCAAATGATGTCATCCACGCCGCTCGGTGGGGTGGCGGCCACAGGCATTCCCGTGCTCGACCTGCACGAAGTGGTGGCCGGAAAACTGGTCGCGCTGGTCGATCGGAGCGCCGCGCGCGACCTATTCGACGCCCGCCGAATCCTGGAGACCCAAACTCTCGACTGGAGCCTCGTTCGGGCGGGGGTTCTGGCGTGGGGCGCGGCCGGCCGCCGGGACTGGCGCGAGGCCAGTCTGGACGACATCGGCGGCGATCCCCGGGAGCTGAGGCAGAAGCTCGCCGTCTGCCTGCCACGAGACTTTTTCGAGGCCGCTGGCGGCGTGGACCGCTGGATAGTCGACTCGGTCGCCCTTTGCCGCGCCGGCCTGGCGCCGCTCTTCGAGCGAACCGCCGGCGAAGCGGCGTTCCTGGACCGCCTGCTTGATGTAGGAGAGATCGATCCGGCCGGCTTGGCGGTCCCCGACGACGTCAAGGCGCGGATCGCCGCCATGCCCATGTTGGTCTGGAAGGCGCAGAACGTCCGCCACTACCGCCAAACACGCTAAGGATAGTTCACGCGGAGAGTATGCCGGCGCGCGCCGTCAGCTTGCGCCACCCCAGATCCGATGCGTCAGCTTTGGCGGGGCAGGGGACTTTTTGACATAAAAGGCACTCAATCAAAGTGCATCCTGCGCTGTATTCCAGCGCGCCCACCCCGTGACAGATCGCAACCGGGCGGCGTCAGTATGGGGCTGAGAGATGATCCATGGCCTTGTGAGACGCCGGCGACGCAGGCTTCTGGTTATCGCGTTGGCATTGGCCCCGACCGTGCTGCTGGGCGGCCTGGCCTTGGTCGTTCCGGGTCCGTCGCTGCTGTGGAACCGCTCGGAAAGTGAGCCCAGGGGCCTCTACATTCGCAGCGCCGCGGCTCCAAGCCGGGGCCAGATCATCGCGTTCCCAGCCCCGCCTTCGGTCCTGACCTACGCCAGCGGCCGCATGGCTTATCTACGCCATATGCCGATCCTGAAGGAGGTCGCGGCGATGTCCGGAGACACCGTCTGCACCCTCGACGGCAAGCTGGTGATCAACGGCGTGTGGCGCGCTCCCGTGCTCGCCCATGACGGCGAAAGCCGGCCGCTACCGCGCTGGCGCGCCTGCCGCCGTCTGGGAGAGGGCGAGTTCTTTGTGTTCTCCAACCGCATCCCCAACAGCTTCGATAGCCGGTACTACGGACCGGTTCGGCGCGAAGCGATCGTCGGCGTCTTCCGCCCGATCATGACCCGGGCCGACCACCCAGGAGACGCCTGATGGACGCCGCCGCCCTCGCGGGTCTGTGCGCCCTTCTGGCCCGCGGGATGAGCGCCCAGCCGCTGCCGGCGGGCGTGAATTGTCCGGCCGCGATGGCCACGTCGTCGTCCGTATCGGCCGCCGCCGCGCCGCCGTCAGGTTCCATGTCATTGCCCGCCCGGCTGGGTGCACCAGAGGCTCGCGACGCCATCGCCCGCGTCGCCTTCGCGGAGGCCGCGAACCAGGGCGACAGCGGCTTGGCGGCCGTCGTCTACACCATCCTGAACCGGCTGCAGGATGGCCGCTGGGGCTCAAGCGTCGAGGCCGTGCTGAACGCCCGCGCGCAGTTCGAGCCGGTGATGCGGGCCGGCGGCAGCTGGCGCAATCTGCCGCAGGTCTCGGAGGCCCAGCGGGCTCGGGTCAACACCATCATCAACCTGGCGATCGAGGGTCGTTTGCCGGACCTGACGAATGGCGCGCGGTTCTTCCAGAACGTCCGGATCGTCGCGGCCCGGGAGGCGGCGGGCGCGGTGTCGCCGGGCCTGACGAACTTTGGCGGCGCTCCATCCTCCGCGGTGATTGGCACCCACACCTTCTATGTGGAAGCGGGCCGTGGAGGCACCGCCAAAGGGGAGGGGAGCAGGAGAGGGCCTTCGAGCTCGGCCAGGCCCTCTCCGGCCGGCTCCAGGACCGCATTGAGCGCCCTGAACGACGGCATCTTCGTGGGCGAGAACCGGGCGTTTCCCGGGCCCGCCACGCCGCCGCCGGAGCCTGTCGAAGGCCCCGTCGCGATCCTTACGCCGGTCTCATCGGGGCCTGATTTCCAGGCACCGCCAGCGGACCAGATTAGCGATCAGCCGGTCGATCCTACGCGGGCGATGTTCGTGCTATCCGACGGTCGCCCGAGCGACCGCCGCCGTTAGGCCGGCTGGCGCCAGGTGGCGTCCAGGTCGGCATAATCCTTGTCCACGTCGCTCGGCATAAGGCGGTCGTCATCATCCGCCAGGGCCGACTCCGCCATCGCATCGAAATCGGGCGCTTCGCCGCCAACGGCTTCCAGCGCGCCCAGTAGATCCTCGCCGGGATCGCCGCCCTGGCGAAGGGGAAGGGGTACGTTTCCGAGCAGTTCGCGCACCGTCAGCCGGTCCCTGACGCTCTCCACCCGCCGGTCCAGGATGTCGACCAGCCGGTGCAGAAGGTCGGCGTCGCCTTCCTGCCAAGCTTCGTCGGCCGCCTCCGCCAGAAGGGCACCGCCGAGGATGATCTTGCCCCGGGTTTCGCGCTTTCTCTGGTTGATCGCCCACAGGGCTTCGAGGCGTTCAACCCGGGCTTTCAGCACGGCGAAACGCTGGCCATCGTCCGCGATATCTTCGAGCGGAACGGTGTGGCGCTTGTTGTGAATTCCTAAGCGGCCCATGTCCCGCAAGGCCGCCTCAAGCTCGTCCAGTCGAAGTTTCAGCGCGTCTTCATCGCTGACCCGGCGGCCCAGTTTGCGATCGGCTTCACGGGCGGCCCAGAGGTCCTTGCGCTTGCGCTTCTGGGTCTCGCTGCGGGGTCGATATTTGGAGGGCCGGGTGTTCCGCTTGCGCTTATCGACCGCGATCATGACAGGCACCCTTGATAAATAAAAAGCACGTAACGCACTTTTTATATCAAAATCGATCCTGATGGTCCATGGTGGTGGCAGAGGTGTTGCAGACAATGGCGCATATCCTCATTGGTTGGGCTACGCCCAGCCAACGATGCGGTCAGGCTCCGCCCGACACCCTCAAACCCCGCGCGGCCTGCGACGGCCTGGGGTTTGAGCCAAGGGCCGAGCCCTTAGCGATCCCGCCGGCTCACGCCGGCAGGGGAGGGCAGTTCAGTGGCGTCGTTCCTTTGTCAGGTGCAGACCATCCAGCGCGGCCTTGGCCGCTCGGCCGTGGCCGCGGCAGCGTACCGGTCAGGCCAGGCGATGAGCGATGACCGCCTGGCCATGGAGTTCGACTTCTCGAACAAGGACGGGATCGAGCACGCCGAGATCATGGCGCCGGATGACGCGCCGCAGGCCTACGGTGACCGCGCAGCCCTGTGGAACGCCGTCGAGGCTGCCGAGCGCCGTAAGGACGCCGTTCCCGCCCAGGAGGTCCTCCTGGCGCTGCCGCACGAACTTGATTTTGACCAGCGCCGGGACCTGGTCCGCGCCTTTGTGCAGGAGCACCTGGTCGCCAAGGGCATGATCGCCGACGTCGCCATGCACCGGCCCGGCAGGGAGGGCGATCAGCGCAATTTCCACGCCCACATCATGGTCACGACCCGCCGTGTCGATCGCGGCGGTTTCGGGGGCAAGAACCGCGATTGGAACCACGCCAGCTTCATCTCGCAGCTGCGCGCCGCGTGGTCTGAGAGTCAGAACCGACACCTGCGGCATCACCTTGGTCCGGACGCCCCGCAGGTCTCGCATTTGAGTCTGGCGGCGCGCGGCGTCGACCGGGCCCCGACCGTGCATATGGGGCCGGCGGCTACGGCGCTGGAGCGCAAGGATATCGCCTCTGAGCGTGGCGAATTGAACCGCGATGTCCGGGCCCGCAATGACAAGGCGCGCGACCTTCGACGTGACTATCAGGCGACCGCCGACCGCATCGCCAAGACCGCTCCTGAGATCGAAGTCGCGGTCCCGAAACTGGTCGTCGAAGCCGAGCAGGTTCTGGGCAAGATGGTCGCCCAGAGGACGGCGTGGGCGGCCGAGCGCGAGGCGATTTCCGCGCCGAAAATCCCGAGCGCCGGCCGGGTCGAACGCGAGCTGATGGCGGAGGCCGCGACCGCCAAGGCGCGGGCGAGGGCTCACCTTCAGCAGACCGAGGAGCGTGTGAAGAAGACCCGTTCGCGGCGCCTGGAACTGGTGGCCTGGGTCCGCAATCCGGCGCGGATGATCTGGGCGAAACACGCCGAGCTGAACGCCATCGGACGCGCCCGCAAGGCCTATCGCCGGGCTGAGGTTGGCCTGCAAGTCCGCCAGCATTGGGTCCGCTCGCGCAAGGGCCAGGCGTTCGTCGCGGCGCGCCGACAGCCGGACCTGGAAGCCGCCGCCGACGTGGTTCGGGGGCGGCGCACGCTGGAACGGAAGATCAAGCGGATGGACAACCGGATCGGGTTGGCCGACCGCACGATCAACGACCTGCGGCTGGCGCACGAACTTGGCCAGCGGGAGCTTCGTGTCCCCAACCAGTCACCCGACGAGACCCGCTTCTTTCGGGACATCGGCCGCCCAGCGCGCGAGGCCCTGCAGCGCTTCCCGACGCCGGTCCAGGAACAGGCGCTGGAGCGTCTGCGACGTGGCCAGGGCCGGTCGATTGGCCGCGCCATCATTCCCGGCAGGTAGGAGCGACACGCCCCATGAACGCCCGCCCCAAGATCATCCTGCCGCTGGCGGTGGCCAGCGTGTTGATCGCCCTGTCGATCGCCACCCAGATCGTCGCTCACGACTTCCACTATCCGCGTGAGTTCGGCCACGGCCTGCTGGATCTGGGGCCGACGAGAATCTACGCGCCGTGGGCGTTCGTCGGCTGGTATGGGCGCTTCGCGGCGCACTACCAGCAGGCCTTCGACATGGCCGCGATGATCGCGTTCGCGACCGTGTTCGTCCCGTCGATGCTGCTGATCGGGCTGACGAAGAGCACGCGCCGGGCGCCGCGGGAGTTTGGCAAGGACGCCTGGGCGACCGAGTCCCATGTCCGCAAGGCCAAACTCGTCCATGGCGATGGCCAGATCAGCGGACGGGTGCTCGGGCGGTTGGGCGGCAAATACCTCACCTATCGCGGTGTGGAGCACGCCATCATCGTGGGCGCGTCCCGCAGTGGGAAGGGGGCCGGCCACGTCGTTCCCACCCTGATCGCCTGGCCGCAAAGCGCCTTCGTTTACGACCGCAAGGGCGAGCTTTGGCACATCACGGCCGATCACCGGAAGACGTTCAGCCACGTCTTCTATTTCGCGCCGACCGACCCCAACACCGTGCGGTGGAATCCGCTGTTCGAGGTGCGGAAGGGGCCGATGGAGATCGCCGACATCCAGAACGTCGTCGGCATCCTGGTGGACCCGCTGGGCCGCAAGGCCGGCGACCTCAATTTCTGGGACCAGAGCGCGACGGACTTCTTCACCGCGATCATCCTGCACGTCCTCTACAGCGAGGAGGACACCAAGAAGAACCTGGCCCAGGTCCGCCGCCTGCTGATCAATATCGACCCGACCCTTCATGCGATGAAGCACACCAAACATCGCCATCGGCCGGATCTTCATGCGCCGGACGGGCTGGCGCGGGGCGCCGACGGCAAGCCCATCGCCGAGGTCCACCCGGAGATCCTGCTGGGTGCCACGGCGCTGGACAGCATGGACGAGCGGGTGAAGTCCAACGTTCTGGCCACCTGCCGGGCGTCGCTATCGCTGTGGGCAGACCCCTATGTGGAATACGCCACCAGCTGGTCGGACTTCTCGATCGGCGACCTGGTGTGCTCGAAGAGCCCGGTCACCTTCTACATCATCACCCCCCAGGCCCATGCCGACCGGCTGGCCTTCCTGGTGCGGGTGTTCACCCGCCAGACGATCAACAGCCTGATGGAGCGCGAGCATTTCGACAGCCGGGGGCGGCGCAAGGCGCACCGCCTGCTGCTGCTGCTCGACGAGTTTCCCAAGCTTGGCAGCCTGCCGTTCCTGGAGAACGCCATGGGCGAAATGGCCGGCTACGGCATCACCGCCCACCTGATCTGCCAGAGCTTCAACGACGTGTTCTCCAAGTACGGGGACAAGACGCCGATCTTCGACAACATGCACATCACCGCCACCTTCGCGACCTCGGAGCCGACCAGCATCGACAAGGTGATCCGGCGGGCCGGCAAGGCGCTGGAGATGCGCGAGAGCTACAGCGATCCGCGCAGCATCTTCGGCAGCTCGCACCGCTCGACCTCCCAGAGCGAGCATGAACGCTACATCCTGACCGAGGACCGGGTCCGCGAGCTGGATGACAACCATCAGTTCCTGTTCGTCAACAACACCAAGCCGATCCGCGCGGAGAAGATCCGCTACTACGACGAGCCGTTCTTCAAGGCGCGGACGGGGGACTATTTCCACGGCGTGCCCGCCAAATACGAGCAGCGGCCGGGCGCGGCCGACCTGCCCGGACCCGCGCAGATCGACTGGCTCGGGGTTCGCGCCGCAGAGCCGGCCCCGGCCGGCCTGAAGGGCGTCGTGCCGCCGCCGGCGCCCGTAGAGCCGTATGATGAACCTCAGCCCGCCAGCGACGGCGGGCATGGCCTCCACGCGCCGGTCTCGAGCCTGCGATGGACGGGCGACGACGATGACGACGGCAGCCTGGGCTGACGGACCTGCAGAGACGCCCACGCCCCGATGACACCAGTTGAATTGGATATCCGATGCCGCAGCACCACCCCGTCGTCACCGACCGCAAGGTCGCCGCGCTGAAGCAGGCCATGGGCCCGGTGATTGCCAGCGCGCTCGCCGACCGCATGGTCGTGGAGGTCATGGTCAATCCGGACGGCAAGATCTGGGTGGACCGGATCGGGGAGGGGAGGTCGTTCACCGGCCAGAGCCTGGCCAGCGCAGACGCTGATCGGATTCTACGGCTGCTGGCCGACCATGTGGGCGAGGTGGTGACCCGGGACCGGCCTCGGGTCAGCGCCACGCTTCCGGAGACCGGAGAGCGGTTCCAGGGCGCCTTCATGCCGATTGTATCCAGTCCCGCGTTCGCGATCCGCAAGCGGCCGGAGGTGGTATTCACCCTGCCCGAATATGTCGACCAGGGGATCATGACCGAGCACCAGGCCGAGGTGATCCGCGAGGCGGCGACGGCGCGTCAGAACATCCTGATCGTCGGCGGCACGGGCTCGGGCAAGACAACGCTCGCCAACGCCATCCTGGCAGAGCCGGCCTTTGCCCAGGACCGCGTGGTGTTGATCGAGGACACCGCCGAGCTCCAGTGCTCGGCCGAAGACAAGATCCAGATGCTGACGAAGCGGACGGACCCGCCGGTGACCATGACCGACCTGGTGCGCGACACCCTGCGCCTGCGACCTGACCGCATCATCATCGGGGAGGTGAGGGACGGGTCGGCGCTGGATCTCTTGAAGGCGTGGAATACGGGCCACCCTGGCGGGTTGGCGACTATCCACGCCAACAGCGCCGCGGAGGGCCTGACACGCCTGGAGGATCTGATCGGGGAGGTAACCCAGCGCATCCCTTACCGGGCCATCACCCAGGCGATTAACCTGGTGATCCATATCGCCCGTGCGCCGGCCGGACGGCGGGTCCAGGAGGTCGCCCGCGTGACCGGCCGCGAGGGGGACGCCTATGTCCTGGAGGCCTGTGTGGAGGGGTAGGGGCCTATTGGGGGGAAGGGTTTCCCCTGCGGTCGAGCCAGTAGGTGTCTCGGCCGACCCCTTCGAGCGGGGACACCCCGCAACGCCCCGGTTTCGGAGAGTGGCCGGCGGGCGTGCTCGGTCCCGCCGCTGTCGCGGCTCCTGCGGGTCCACCCCTGGCGGGCGCCTTTGGGGCGCCGCCGGCCGCTCGACGGCGCGTTCCCGCAGGCCTGCGTCCAGGCTCCTATCGGCCCATGGCCAGCGGGATGACGGCGATCAGCCGGTTGATCTCGGCCTCCAGCTCGTCGGAGATCGGCAGGTGGGCGCGCTCTTGGCCCCAGACCTGATGGAAGCGGTCGACCGCCTCGGCCGCGGAATCCTTGGCCAGGGCGGCTGGAATGCCGGCCTTGTCCGCCATGTAGAGCACGTCGTCCAAAGTCAGCTCGGCGATCTTCCTGGTCCGGCCGAACTTGAGCGCGGCGTCTTCGTCGGGGATGTAGAGGGTGGTCGACAGGAAGTCGTAGCCGGGCGCGAGTTTGGGTGTGCGGCCGTCCGGATAAATCAGCGACCAGTTCTTCAGGTGCATGTCGGCGTTGCCGATCAAGGTGTTGAACACCAGCCGGCGGATGAACTCGCGGACGCCCGCCTCGCCGGTCTCCAACCAGAGCACCTTGGCGATGCTGCGGTAGGAGCCCTTGTCGTACTTTTCGGCCGGATAGACGCCGAAGATCTGGGCGAAGTCCTCGATGTGGACCGGTGTTCCGTTGAGGGGGCGGTCGAAACGCCGGATGGCGAAGGCGTCCTCCTTGAACCTGCCCAGGCCCTCTGGCAGGCCTTCGACCTGGTCCAGGGGCAGAAGCTCGACGTCGGGGATGTCCATGCCCATGGCGCGGGCCAGGCGCATCATCGAAAACTCGTTGGCCGCCACGGCAGGAAACCGCACCGAGGGCAGCTTGATGATCCAATCGCCGCCGCGGCCGCTGGCCGGGATGGTGAGACCACCTTGCGCCTGCTGAACGGCGGAGAATTTCAGCTGCACGCCGGCCAACGAGAACCGCAAGGCCGCCGGGTGTGGCGGGGCGGCGCCGTCGCCCGCCGGATCGTCATCGGGCGCGTCGCCGTCGTCGATTTCACCGCTGCCTTTCGGCCGCACGGTGATGGCGCCGGGCAGATCCAGGCCCAGGGCCTCCAGTAGGGGGTATTCCCGCATCGGCTTTACGCCGGCGCGCTTGGCGAGGTAGTCGCGCAGCGGGCCTTCCGGCAGCAGGTTGGAGAAGAAGGGCATCAGCCGCGTCTGGGTGGGCCTGTGGTCGCGCAGCAGGCCGCCGCGCTCGCCCTTGAACGACAGGCTGAGCGTCGGCCGGTCTGGGTCCTCGGCGTAGGCGTCGTCGAAGGCGAAGATCGACTGGTCGCCGCCGAGCGCGGTGATCAGGCCGATCCTGCGATCGCCCAGCAGAACTTCCAAGGCATCGGCCGCCATCGTCAGGCCTCATCGTCCAGGCTGTAGGCGGGCCGCTCGCCCGACGGGGCGTGCATGAGCGTGTTTCTAAGGTCCTTCAGCCGCTGGGTCGCCTCGCGGATCGGCTGGGCGTGGCTGGGACGTTCGGCGGGCGGATAGGTCAGGAAGCCGTGCAGCAGGATCTGCACGCCCTTGAGGTCGTCCACGAGGGCGCGGGCGCGCAGGGCGGGGTTCAGTGATTGGAGATCGCGCAGGTTGGAGAGAAGCGAGGCGATGTCTTCGCGATCCGGCGCCGTCCTGTGGGCCGCTTCCGCGGCCCGAAGCAGGTCGGCCATCAGGCTTTGGGATGCCCGTTCGTCAGACCGGGCCGCCGTGGATCGCACGGTGGCCTCTACCGCGGTCAGGGCCGATTTGGGGATCAGCTGCAGCTCAAGTTCGAGGGCGCGGGCCAGTTCGATGAGCGTGGAGACCTGGGGGTCCACGTCAGCGTTTTCGATGCGGGAGATCTGTGCCTGGGGCATGTGGGTGCGCGCGCTGAGGTCACGCTGGCTCCAGCCTTTGGCCTGCCGGGTTTGGCGGATGACCTCAGCCAAAGCGCTCAACGCCGGGCTCTTTGATGGTTTACTCTGCATCATCGTCCCTATCAGATATCTATTCCGATATCATCACGATCAGGAAGAGTCGAGGTGTTGATGTTGTACGCTATATCGTTTGCGAAAGACGATATCGTTATGAATATCAACTAGGCATGAGTTTTGGGTGAAGGCCCGAAGGTATGTGGTTTGGAGCGGCGCTTCGGGCTTAGGGTCACCACGGAGCTTGGCGAGCGCTCCGCCCTGGCCTTAAGTGCCGGCATGATCCAGTTCACCAGCCGCCTGAGCCGGGGCGCCCGCCTGCGACGAGAACGACCCCTTTGGCCCTATGGTCTCGCCGCCGTGATGGTCATCGTGGTTCTGGGCGCCGTCTGGCTCCTGACACCTTAGTCTCTCGAGGCCTCGATCTTGGCCAAGGCGGCCTTGAAGGGGAGGGGAAAGCTTTCCCCTGCGGCCGAACCCAGTCTCGGCCAACCCCATCTGCGGGGACACCCCGCAACGCCCCGGAAGAGGAGAGCGGCCGGCGGGCGTGCTCGGTCCCGCCGCGTTCCGCGGCTCCTGCGGGTCCGCCCCTGACGGGCGCCTTCAGGCGCCGCCGGCCGCTCGACGGCGCGTCCCGCCTGGCCTGCGTCCAGGCTCCTTGCGGCCTTCATTTGGCGACGCCGGCTTTCGCCGTCGTGGCGGCGACGGCTTAGTCTTCCCCCCAGTTCTTGAGCACCTCGCCTTGGGGGATCGCCTTGCCCACCAGGTCTGCCCATGCCGATCGCTCAGGGTTCCAACTCACGGCGACCAGCCGCGCGCCGCCGTCAGACCCGAACCAGCCGCGGATCACGCGGCCGTCCTTAGGCGCGGCATCGGCAGGGTGGGGCCCGATCATCGATCCCTGTGGTCCCGGAAAGGACTCAGACGTCTTCGCCTTCAGCTTCGACGGCGACAGATGCCGCGCCGCCCAGCGCTTCATAACGCCGAGCCGACAGCCACTGCAGGCGCTTGGCTTGCGTCAGCAAGACGCGACGCAGCCCGCCTTGGACTTTACGTTCCGAAATTACCTGGGCGAGGCGAGCCAGGATCAGGGCCCGGCGGGCGATGCGAAAGTCGGGATGGGCGCGGAGTTCATAGACGCGCTCTGAGACGATCCGGCCTCGGTAGGAGGGCGGGATGTCGACCGCGAGGGCGCCTGGCGGCGGATCCTTCTCGTTGAGGATGGCCTTGAACTGGGAGCGCTCGACGGCGCGCTCGGTGATGATGCGCTCCAGGGCGTCGAGGTGTTGCCGGGCCGCCAGGTCGCTCCGGTTGGAAGCCTCGAACTGGGGGAGGGGCCAGACCTCGATCTCGAAGACCTCGAAGGGGTCGAGCACCGACATGGCCACGGCGTCGGTGCGCTGGTTGGTCAGGTGGCGGCGGATGCGGGTGCGCAGCCGCTCATTGGTCTGGCCGACATAGATCGGCTCGCCGTCGTAGTCGAAGAAGGCGTAGACGCCCCAGCGATAGTTGCCGACCAGGGGTTTGGCGCCGGAGGGGTCCTCAAAGGGCGTGTCGAGAAAGACCGTCAGGTTGCGGCGCAGGTCCTCGGTCTCGAAGGGCGGGACATTGACCGCATCGGGGTCGCGCTGAAAGAGCTCGCTCACGCGACGGCGCGGGCCTCGAGCGGCTCCGCCAGTAGGGGTTCGAGGATGTGCTGCGCCAAGTGCCGAACCACATCGACGACCAGACCGTCGCCGGTAAGGTGGTAGGCCTCGTTGTAGTTCTTCGGCAGCTTGTAGTCGTCGGACAGACCCATGAGGCGGGCGGTCTCGCGGGCGGAGATCAGCCGCGAGCGGATCTTGGGGCCATCAATGATGAGGATGACCTGGCGGCTGGAGCCGCCGCCGGGGGTGCGAAGGCAGCCGGCCACATCGTCAAAACGCACCTCGGAGCGCTGAACCTTGACGCCCTTCTCATTCAGCCGGGTCCGATTGTAGACGCCGCCGACCATTCGCCGACCGGCGCGCATGGCGGCGGTGACCTTGGCCTTGTTGAGCGGGGACATCCTGGCGAGCAGCTGCTGGGTCTCAGCCGGCGTGTGCCAGGCGACGCTGGTCGGGTTCTCCTCGATCACGTCGGCGAAGGTGCTGACCCGGTGGCCGGGCGTCGGCACGTTCCACCACAGCATCTTCGAACGCAGCTCCACGGGCAGAGCCTCGACGGCGCGGCACACCCCTCTGGTGTGGAAGGGCGCCAGGGGCCCCGGTGACAACAGCGCCGGATCGATAGCGACGTCGGCACGCACGCCGATGACGAACAGCCGCGGTCGAGACTGGGGCACGAACAGGTCGGCGTTGATGACCAGGGCGCCGCAGCGATAACCCGCCTCGGCGAAGGTCCAGCAGATGGCTTCGAAGTCCTTGCCGCCATGGGAGGTGAGGGTGCCGCAGACGTTCTCCATGGCGATCAGCTTGGGCGCGCGGCCT
Organism: Pseudomonadota bacterium; assembly: GCA_963205005.1. GTDB lineage: Bacteria > Pseudomonadota > Alphaproteobacteria > Caulobacterales > Caulobacteraceae > Phenylobacterium. The sequence continues at coordinate 3,370 of CAUJHW010000007.1, read as the reverse complement.
TCGGCCTTCAGCGCCCGGACCACATCCCAGAACGGATAGAAGGTCCCGGAGCGCTCGCCCTTGAGACCCGCGCCGACGCCGGCGAGAGAGAGGTCCTGGCAGGGGAACGAGCCCCACATCAAATCCGCCGTCCCCGGCAGGTCTGCCGGGGTGATGGCGCGGATATCGGCGACCTTAAGCTCGGCGGCTCCAAAGTTGGCCTGGTACGTCAGGCCCTTCTTGAAGTCGAAGTCGTTGGCGAACAGGCAGGTCCACTCCGGACCCAGGCCTTTGCGCGCCATGCCGCCGCCGGCGAAGAACTCGTAGAAGTTACCCATGGGCGCGGCGCTCGTTCGACTGAGCCGTCACGGCCGGCCCTCGTGCCAGCTTTTCCTGCACGGCCTCCGCGATCCAGGTGTTGCGCGAGACATTGCCCGGACGCGTGGCGCAGGCGGCGTCGATCTCGGCGAAGGTTTCGGCCGCGAGCTGCAGGTTGACGCGGTCGAGGCTGCGGACAGTGGCGGTTTTCGAATCGGGATCCATGGAGCCACGTTGGCGCCTGCGTGGCGCCACGTCGAGGTGATTGTTTCTTGTTTTGTTCCGAACGAGAAGGCAAGCTCACTGTCGGTCCAGGTTTCCCGAGTAAGGTGGCCTATCCGACGGAGATTCGACGTGTCTGAGCCAACCATCACCTGTCCAAAGTGCAAGTCCGAGATTCGCCTGACCGAGTCCTTGGCGGCGCCCTTACTCGAACAGACCCGGGTAGAGTTTCAGCAGAGGCTTTCGGCGAAGGATCTTGAGATCACCCGCCGGGAAGAGGCGGTCGCCAAGTCCACTGCCGAGCTGGAACAGCAGCGCTCAGCGATTGAGATCGTCGAGCGCTTCACGGAGATGAACGAGGACCTGGATCGGGAGCGCAAAGCCATGACGAAGATGTGGGCCAAGCGGGAACAACAGATCCAGGCGGTCGTGACATCGACAGCCGGGCTTTATGGCGATCTGCAAGGTATCGCCGGAAAGGCCATGATCGAAATTGAAGCGCTCGAAATGCCGCTACTCGCCGATGAAAGGGGCAGCTGATCAGTTGCGCCGACTTGTAATGACCGGATGTGACTCATCAGAGACGTTCGGAAGGTCCGCTATAGGGCAAGGAACCTGATCACCCCGCCAACGTGTCGAAATGACTCTTCTCGGATCACATCCCCGCCCCCTGCCAAGGTGCCGACCCCTGCTGTGGTCAAGCCCAACATAAAATTGTACGGCGATTCCCCGTCTATTCGCAGCGTTTGATCGATCTTAGCAACTTCTGGCGCGGTCGGGTTCGGGCAGAGCCGAGAACGGCGGTTGAACGTCGCCTTTCCGCGCCGAACCCAAATGTCAGCCTATGGCGCCCACGTGACGTTGTGTCCGCATCGACTATCGGAGACGGAGGCAACTGCTGGGGCATTGGTTCGTCGCCTGCCCCTCCATAGGCGCTCACGCATACAAGCTGCTTAGAGATGCTCCTCCCAGAACTCGAGGTCGTCGGCGTCCCAGTTCTTGCCGGGGTTCGCGAGCGCAAGTGCGCAACCCTCCTCCGTCTCGAGGAATTCGGATACGGCTTCGATCGCCTTCTTGAGGGGCTTGAGCTTGTCGCGGCCCCACATCACACGCTCGTCCTCCTCGTCGATGATCGCGTACTTGATCGCCGCGCGGAAGTCGTCCGCGTCGCTGGAGTACCAATCGATCCGGGATGATTTATCAAAGTGGTCCGTCAGCAGGTGATGGAAGACTGCTGTGGAGAGCCAAGGGGCTTTGGGTGCGGCCGCCCCCAGGCAAGCGAACTCACTCTTTCGTCCGGGCTGAGCGTGATGATGCCGGAGGTCTGCTTTCTGGCCAGATCCCAACTTCCGCAAATGGCGCATTGCCGACCTCGCGCGGCTGCGCGGAGCTGGTTTTAAGGGCGATAGAAACAGGGTGCCGTCTCTAAATGGCACGGTGCGACATTACTAAATGGGCGCTACAGCAAGTGTGCGCCTAATATATCTTATCGGAAATTATGGAATTGTTGTTTAGCAATCACAGTGGTTTATGACTTTCTTGTGGACCAAGCGAGGCATTGGCAACCTTCCAGAAAGAGGAAACTTGGGCAATGGCCGTTCTCGGGATTGATGACCTAATCCCAATAGCTTCGGGGACCGAGCTCTGGGTTTTCGCAATCGTGCTGCTATCATGACAACTCCACTGGAAGCTGTGCTATAAAATAGAACAGCGCGGCCGTTCTCGATTCCGGTAGCAAAAGGTGGATGTGTGAGCCTGTTTCCGAAGCCCCTCGGTCTCATTGATCTTCCGCCGCTTCCAGAGCGAAAGATCAAAGTTGGCGGCAATTGGATTATGCAGACATGCGTTGGCCCAGGCGGTGTTCGTCCATAAGCAGGGCAGGATCGCCGATCGCACCCTGCAGAACCAGGAGCACCGTGCGTCGGGCCTCAACGGGGGTACCTCAAGGTTTGTCACACGGACGGCGCTAAGCCGGACAGATCGTGAACATGCGATCAGGCGACGGAGCTGAGCCGCTCGTTCAGCCGCAGGGGCAGGAAGTCGTCGGCGCCGGCGGCGGGCTCGCGCCACAGATAGTCGCCGGTGAGGCTGATGTGGACCCAACCGAGCGGTGCGGTGTGGGCGAGGAGGTGGTCGGGCGCGGGATGACCACAAGCGCGCAAGTGCTCGATGGCGCGGCCCATATAGAGGGTGTTCCAGTAGACGATCGCGGCCGTCACCAGGTTCAGGCCCGACGCCCGGAACGCCTGACTTTCGACGGTGCGGTCGGTCATGCGGCCCTGGCGCTGGGTGAACACCGCGGCGGCCAGCGCGTGGCGGGACTCGCTCTTGTTCAGCCCGGCGAGGCACCGGCGGCGAAGCTCCTTGCTCTCCAGCCAATCGAGCGTGAACAGCGCCCGCTCGATGCGGCCGATCTCCTGCAGGGCGAAGTCGAGACGGTTCTGACGCTTGTAGGCCGACAGTTTCTTCAGCATCACCGAGGGTGCGACCGTCTTGGCCTTCAGCGAGGCCGCCAGCCGCACCACCTCGTCCCAGCATTCGTGGATGATGCCGGTGTTGATCGGGCGGCCGATCAAAGGCTCCAGCTCCTTGTAGCGGCCCGCGGCCTCGAACGTGCCGAGCCGGCGATCGGCCAGATCGCGGATGCGGGGGACGAACCGGTAGCCGAGCAGATGGCAGAGGGTGAACACATGGTCGGTCGCCCCGCCGGTGTCGGTATAGTGCTCGTGGATATCGAGGCTGCTGGCGTTGTGGAGCAGGCCGTCGAGCACGTGCGGCGCTTCCGCCGCGGTGGCCGATATCAGTTGGCTGTGGAAGGGCGCGTACTGATCGGAGACGTGCGTGTAGATCT
>CAUJHW010000006.1 GCA_963205005.1 Pseudomonadota bacterium | reverse complement strand
GTCGTCTGATGCGCACTTCTGCTGTTGCGCTCGTTGGCGCGGCGGTGCGCTGAAAGTCTGCTCTCCGGCGCGATCCCAACGTCCGCTCCTGCCGCATCGCGGCTCTTGAAGTCTGGACAGGTGAATGTCCGCTTAGGGTCGTTTCTCCCCGTTGGCTCAGGGCTGGAAACCCGCCGTTCGCGGGGGGGGGCGCTTCGGACCCGCCAACGGCGAGAAACCGGAACAGGCCCGACGACGGCTGATGGAGCGTAGTGGTCTCTAAGTGGGGAGTGCAATCAGGTGTAGGCGAACGGGTGTCGCGGCAGAAACCGAAAGCGTCCGCCAGCATTCTGATGACATCAGTCGTGCTGTTGACGACCACTTGCCGTCAACGTACCCAGCTACTAGTGCCGCAAATCGATTCGGGTCGATTTGCGCGCCCTTCAAGAGGTTTAAGGCGACTGCAAATCGGCACGGCAGCCCTGGGCCTCTTTCGAGGCCCAGTGCGGTAGCCGATGTAAGCCGCCTTTCTGTCTTTCTGCCCACCTTTACGGTCCTTGCTGCGTGGCGTTCTGCATTCGTCAGCACCAATCCTCATGTCTGGCGACCCGCCGGCGTCAGCGCTGGACCTGACCGAATACCTGACACCTGCCCATAAACTGACGGGCCGCTGGCCGGCGTAGCTGCATCGGACGTCCGGCCGGCCCAGGGGGTGTGCCACAGCCGTGGCCGTGATGCCTCTGCGTTTCACAGTTCTGTGGTCCTACACAGGAGCCCTGCTCCCGCCGCATCCCCTGGGGGCGGCTGAAGGCTCAGGTCAGGCGTCGCCCTGATCGACGCACTTTTCGCAAAACAACAGCTCCATCCGCCTGACGTCGCTCAGGCCGGCCAGCCTCTAAATGCCGGAGCCACCGACGCCCGGCACCCTGCCTTAGCCCCGCCATCGCCGCGGCGCCGGTGGCCTTCCGCCCGCCCGACCATCCCAGACCCACCCCTCACCGAAAGACACCAACCATGCGCGTTCGCGAAGTCGGGCCTGAGCCACTCCGGCCGCCGGAGATCGTCCATGTGAGGGGATCAGCCGTGGCCGACTGGTCGCGCGCGGAAGCGGCTCAAGTGCGGTCAATCGCGCCAAACCCTAGCCGAAAGTTCAATGACGGGCTGCGGTTGAAGTGTGGGGCGGGCCGGTGATGGAAAATGGTGACGCTTACGCATTGGGAGGCGCGCGAGCGGTCGGCGAACTCGCGAAATTCGAGCTAAACGACTTCGGAAACGCGATGCGCCTGATCTTGTCGGTTGGCGGCACGATCAATGATCAGGGCGACGTCGCTATCGCTGGTGCAACACTTCTCTATCTGGGCGAGGCCGGCTGGATTGGCTGGAACGGGCGGTTTTGGGATCTGAAGCTAGGCGCGCGACTTGCCCAGCGTATCGCGCACCAGGTTGCCGCCAACCTCGCCGCCCAGGTTCCGACCTGGTGTGATAACGGCCACGACAAGCGGGCGGCCTGGACATTCGCCAGGTCCGCAGGGAACGCCGGATCTATCACGGCGATGCTTCGCGTCGCCGAGGCCTATCTGCAGGTCGATCTCGACGCCTTCGACCGGGATCCGCAGGCAATCACGGTGCAGAACGGGACGCTGCGGCTAGAGCGGGTGGCCGGCGACGGGATGCTGACCCGGTTCTCACCCCACGACCCTCGCGACCGAATTACCCGCATGGCGGCGGTCGACTATGACCCGACGGCGACCGCGCCGATCTGGGCGGAAAAGGTCGCATTCTGGCAACCTGACCCGCTCATGGCCGCCTATCTGCAGCGGCTCGCGGGCTACGCCCTGACCGGGCACACGCATGAGCAGATCTTTGTGATCTTTCAAGGCAAGGGCCGAGACGGAAAAAGCACCTACATGAACGCCCTTCGCGAACTGTGGGGCGAATACGGCGAGGTAGCGGACGTGCGTACCTTTCTGGAGGCTGGTCAGCGCGGCGGCGGTGACGCGACGCCCGATCTGGCGCGCCTGGCGGGCGATTGCCGAATGTTGAGCGTCGCCGAGCCTGGGCGCGGCGCGAAGCTGAACGAGGCGATGATCAAGAGCTTTACCGGCGGCGCCCCGATCGTCGCCCGCCGCCTGCGGCAAGATCTGTTCGCATTCACGCCACGGCCCAAAGTATTCATGGAGGCCAACAGCCGGCCCGTCATCAAGGGCGATGACGAGGGTATCTGGCGGCGGATCCGCTTGGTTCTCTGGGAACACCAGCTGTCCAAGGACCAGGTCGACCCGACGCTCCCGACCAAACTCAGGGCCGAGGCCTCGGGAATATTCAACTGGTGCCTCGACGGCCTTGCCGATTGGCTGAGCAGTGGCCTTGCCGAGCCCGAGCGGATCGAAGCCGCGATGGACGACTATCGAAAGGGCTCTAGCCCGTTCGGTGAGTGGTTCGTCGACCGCCTCGATCTGGATCCCTTTGCGGTCACGTCGGCCGCGCTCCTGTACGTCGATTACAAGCAATGGTGCGAGCTGCAGGAGATTGAGAAGCCGATGACCCAACGGTCGTTCGGTGATGCCCTGGCGGATCGCCAGATCATCCGATCTGGCCGAACGCGCACTGGGAACGTGATGCGCCAAGGTGCCCGCCTGCTCCCGAAAGCCTACCTGCAGCAGGGCGTTGAGCAGTGATGAGCAGTGATGAACAGTGATGAACAGTTGAACAATCGCGGACGCGATCTCTGCCGTCCCAGCGCGCCGTCGGGCGGTTGTGATGAACATTCAAATGTTCGGCTGATGAACAATCCCGGCGGCGAATTTGTGGTTGCGCCGAGGGGGGATGAACATTCCGAACATTCCGAACAATCAAACCCGCGCTAGCGATGAACGCCTGCGGGTGCGCGGCCTTGTTGCGGGTGGGGTGCCTTTGTTCGGGATCGCTCGGCGTCGTATTTTGTAGGGGCAGGGTTTTTGAATCAGAAAAGCGAAGCGTCTAAAATCAAGGCCCAGCCTGGGCGGCGCATGGTGTGGGTTGCCGTCGTGACGAAACCGGGCCAGGAGCGGCGGGCCAAGGCAAACTTGGAACAGCAAGCCGCTGACTTCGGCACGGGCTTCGAGGTCTACCTACCACTGAAGCTGGCCCAGGCCCGCGGCAGGGTGCCACTGATAATCGCCACGCCTTTCATCCCGCGCTACCTTTTCGCGCGCATCGACCTTGGGACCCAGAGCTGGAAGCGCATCTGGTACACCCCCGGCGTGCACAGCCTGCTCGGCGGTAATGAGCAGCCCAACAGGGCGCCCGATTACGTGATCGAGCGGTTGCGGGCCCAGGAAGATGCCGGGTTCATTAGATTGGACCTGCACGCGGAAAAGGCTCAGGGGGCGGACTACCAGCCTGGCGCAGCTGTTAGGCTCGCGGGCGGGCCTCTAGAAGCCCTCTTTGTTGAACTGGTCGACGAGCGGCGGGCGATCATCCTGGTTTCACTTCTCGGACGCAATTCGCACGTCACGGTCGACGTCTCGAAACTGAGGACGACCGGCACCGACTGACCGCATCGGCGCCGCAGTACCCGGCCCGTACTAAAACTGTGCGTTCCAAGCCGTGCCACGACGGCCCCCAGCACGCGAACAAGAGCCGCGCGCGCGACCCGGGGGGGGGGCAAAAAGGCTGGCGGTGTTTGCGCAGCGGACCGCCTTGGGTACGACGCAGAGATTTATTTTCGTCCGGGCCCCGGATTCCGGGCCTCGGTAGCGGCGCGCATGGCGTTGATCTGGTAACTAATTGATCTAGAATAATATTTCTAGGATCTCTTCCAGCAGCGCGCACGATGGGCCGTATTATTTTTGGCGCGGATTCAACTGCGGACACTGCGCGCGGATGCGCGCCTAGGCCAGCCGGGGCAGACGCTGCTCTCGAATTCAAACAGCGCTACTGTCGCTTGCGTGATTCGCGGGCGATCATTCCGTCTGCCGCTCCCAAACGAGATTGACTGCACTTCGGCGCCGGCGGAATGCCAGTCTTCGTGTCTGGGGCCAATGCCTTGCTCTTTGACATGTCGCGCCAAGGTGTTCCCGCCCTTCTTCGGACCAGCGGGAACTCTGGATTCCGTTCAGACGATTCTTCGCAAAATCGGTATGGCGAACGGTCCCGTGGAGGCCCGACCAGTTCCTGAACAATTCTGAACAGTCTGAACATTCCCGGGCGCGAATTGAAGCCGCTGAGGCCCGGTGGGACGCCGGTCTGAACAATCAACTGTTCAGAGCCTGAACATTCCCACCGGAGCGTTTTCCGAGGGAAACTGAACAGTCCGAACATTTCGAACAGTTAAACCGGCATAGAGCCTACACACGGGCGCGTGCGCGGCCTCTATGTTGGTGGGTGTATATGTTCGGAGTGTTCGGGAGGGCGTTATTTAGAGGTGTGGTTTCTGTTTCAAAAAAAGCGGAGCGCCTAAAAGATAGGAACCTGCCGCGGGCCCGCTGAGGGTTCAGTTCGGAGATCCGGATCGGTCCAGGCCCTTTAGGCCAATCCCCGTTTCGCGGTTCCCCGCAGCAGTTGATGTCGCACTCGCCTATTGTGCGGGTTGCGGGGTCATCCGATGGTGTCGGCCCCTGTTGGAAACGCCCATTCCATGCGCGCCGTCCTCTACGCCCGGTTCTCGACGGATCTCCAGAACCCCGGATCGATCGCCGACCAGCTGGCTGCCTGCCGGCGACACGCCGCGCAGATCGGGGCGACGATCGTCGGGGAATTCCATGACGCAGCGATCTCCGGCGCGAGCATGGTCAACCGTCCGGGCCTGAGCGCCATGCTGACCGCCGCCAAGGCCGGTGCAGTGGACGTGGTCATCGCTGAGGCACTCGACCGCCTCACGCGCTCGGGCGGAGATGCCTGGGACATATTCGACGACCTCGAACGCCAGGGCGTCAGGATCTCGACGATCTCGGAGGGTGAGGTCGGAGACATGGCGATTGGCTTCGCCGGGACCATGAACGCCGTCTTCCGCCGTGAGAACGGGCGCAAGGTGCGCCGCGGCCTGGCCGGTGTGATCGCCAGCGGCCGCCTCGCCAGCAAACCGCCCTTCGGCTATCGCGCGCGGCGTGAGTACGACGCCGCCGGCGAGCCGATCCGGGGCCTCGTGGAGATCAATCCGGTCACCGCCCCGACCGTGGCGCGCGTCGCCGCCGAGTATGCCGCCGGCGCAAGCGGGCAGTCGATCGCGATGCGCCTGAACGCTGAACGCATCCCGGCTCCGGCTGGCGGGACCTGGCACGCCAACGCCATCATCGGTGACGCGCGCCGGCTGCAGGGCGTGCTGCGCAATCCGATCTATGCCGGCGAGATCGTCTGGAACCGCGCGACCCACCCAAAGGACCGCCGGACCGGAAAGCCCCTGACGCGTCAGAACCCCGCCACCGATCTTGTGCGCCAGCCCGCGCCGGAGCTGCGCATCGTCCCACAGGCGGTCTGGGAGGCCGTGCAGATGCGGCTCGCCGAGCAGGCCGCGCGCGTTGCGGCCCATGGCAATCCCTCGGCGGCGAACATGCCCCGCCGCATCTTCAGCGGCATACTCAAATGCGGCATCTGTGGCAGCGCGCTGGTCACCTCTGGCCCCAATCGCCGCTACCGGTGCCGGGCGCGGCGCGACAAGGGGCCCATGGCCTGCAGCAACAGCGTCACGGCCCCGGCCGAAACGCTCGAGGGCGAAGTCCTGGCCATGCTGCGCACCGATCTCCTGCACCCCGATGTCGTCGAGGCCGTGGTGCAGGAATTCCGCCAGGCCCAGGCCGCGCGGCTGTCGGCCGCCCGTTCCTCCCGCGCCACCATCGAGCGTGAGCTCGGCGATATCGGTCGGCGCGCCGACCGGCTGGTGGACCAGGTCGCCGATGGCGTGCTTACCGGCCGGTCCATCAAGGCCAAGCTGGATGAACTTGAAACGCGTCGATCCCAGCTCGAAGCCGAGCTGGAGCTCTCCAACGTTTCAGCCGAGGTGGTGACGCTCCACCCCCACGTCGCCACCCGCTATCGACAGCTGGTGGAGGATCTGCAGACCCGGCTTTCCGGCGACGGCTCGGCCGAACACGAAGCCACCCGCGCAACGCTGCGCCAAGTGATCCGCGAGATCCGCTACTTCCCCGCCGCCAGCAGAGGCAAGTGGCGGCTCGAGATCGACGGTGATCTCACCAACCTGTTTCGCCGGGCCGGAGCCACCGGACCTGCCCGGGCAATCGCAAGAGGACGCACATGACCACCGCAACCGGATCGACCTACTGCGCGCTGCACGGAATTAAGACAGCGCACGACGCGGACAGCCACATCATGGAGCTGCCGGG